>JBQTJK010000038.1:0-7633 GCA_052387215.1 Caulobacteraceae bacterium | reverse complement strand
CGTCAGCCACTTGGCCCAGCCGCGGCTGCGCTGTGAGATCGGGCGGCGATTGTCGTCAGCGGCCATTGGCCTGCCTCCAGAGGCGGAGATTGTAGAGGATGGCGTAGCTCGTCGAGACCGCGAACGGAACGGCGATGGTGGCGGCGATCTCCGGCGTGCCGGCCAGCATGTGCGCCGTAACGAGGATAGCGAGGATGATCGTTGCGGTGATGACTGGCGGAACGATCAACGCGGCGATGTTGCGGCCCATGCCCTCGTCCGACGCCGGCGCGGCGAGGAACATGGCGCTCATGCGCTCTAGCCCTTTCTTCAGAAACAGCGTTAGCGTCCCGGAGATCGTCCCTTGCACAAGACCGGCCAGCAAGCTTTGCGACAGTGGGTGGGCCCGGTTGGCGAAGACTGCCCAGGCGCCCATGGCCAGGAAGCCAAACGCCACGTGCGCAATCGTGCTCGACGCCATCCATCCGCGTACGGCTCTCAAACCGCTCATTGACGGGCGCTTCGGCTAAGGCGAGATGGCGGGATGGAACTGACGCTGCGGTTCTTCGGCTGGGAATTGGTGACGACGCCGCTCGTGCTCGGCTTTGCGGCCGTGTTGGTGCTGCTCATCCTCGGCACGATTGCGGCGCTGATCCTGCCGCGCATGCAGCCGGGCAAGTGGACGGACCTTGGCCCGCGCATGAGCTCGTGGTGGGTGATCGCCATCCTCGTCGGCGGCGCTTTACTGATGGGCTGGCAAGCGACGGCGATCCTGTTCGCATTCATCTCGTTCCTTGCCTTGAAAGAGTACCTGACGCTCGCGCCGACGCGGAAAGAAGACCGGCTGATCGTGTTGTTGGCGTATCTGGCCGTGTTTCTCAATTACGGACTGATCTTCACCGAGAGTTTGTTCGAGGACAGCTACCAGATCTATCTCGTCTTCACCCCGGTCTACGTCTTCCTCATCGCGGCGGCGACCATGGCGTGGATCGGGCGCACGGATGGTTATCTCGCAACGGTCGGCATCGTGCATTGGGGCACGGTCGTGTGCGTCTACAACATCGGCTACATCGCTTATCTGATGCGCGTGCCCAACTCTGAAGCGCCGGCCGGCGGCGCCGGCCTGGTGTTCTTCCTGATTTTCATCACGCAGTTGAACGATGTCGCGCAATATTGCTGGGGCAAGGCGCTGGGGCGGACCAAGATCACGCCGAAGGTCTCGCCCAACAAGACTTGGGAGGGCGCGATCGGCGGCTGGGTGACAGCGGCGGCCGTGTTTTACTTCCTCGCGCCCTACTTCACGCCGCTCTCACCGCTGCATGCAGCAATTATGGGCTTCATCGTGCCCGTGGCGGGCTTCTTCGGCGACATCACCATGAGCGCGGTAAAGCGCGACATCGGGGTGAAGGACACGTCCCGCCTTATTCCGGGGCACGGCGGCGTGCTGGACCGGCTCGACAGCCTCACATTCGCCGCGCCGATCTATTTTCACTTGTTGGCGTTCTTCGCGCTCGAGCGATTTTGATGCTACAGACGATACGGCGCTACGGTCTGATGCTGTTGGTGCGGCCGGTGGCGCGGCTGTTATTCGGGCTCGACGTGATCGGCAAGGAGAAGTTGCCGAAAAAGGGCCCGGCGATCGTGGCGGCGAACCACAACAGCCACGTCGATACGATCGTGCTGCTGTGTTTGTTTCCCTCGAAGCTGTTGCTGAAGATCAGGCCCGTGGCGGCGGCGGATCATTTCGACAAAGGCGGGTTCGGCTCCTGGTTCTCGCGCAACGTGATTGGCATCATCCCGATCAAGCGTGGTGCGGCTTCGCGGACGGAGGACGTATTGGCCGGCGCGAAGGAAGCGCTGACGCGCGGGGAAATCCTGGTGGTGTTTCCGGAAGGCTCACGCGGTGAGCCCGAGGAGATGACGCGGTTCAAGACGGGTGTGGCGCGGCTGGTGGAGTTCTGCCCCGAGGCGGCGGTGACGCCAGTTTACCTGCAGGGCGCGGGGCGTTCGCTGCCGAAGGACGCAAAATTGCTGGTGCCGTTCAACACGACTGCGGTGGTTGGTGACGCGCTGATGTGGAACGGCTCGCATCACGGCTTCATCGATGAATTGCGCGCGCGGATCGAGGCGCTCAAGGCACAGGCGCCGCCACTCAAGTGGAGCTGAATATGGAGTGCCGGCGTCATCGCCGGCGTGCTACGCTTCAACTGCACCGGTGGTGCAAGCTTAGACGGCGTATGCCGGCGAGGACGCCGGCGCTCCATAGAGCTATTGCTTCCAAGGTTCGGACTTCGCCCATTCACACAGCATCTGTGGCGACGATTGCTGCGCGAACGTCGTAAGAGCGACGACATCGTTCTTCCCGAGCCAACCGAAGAACGTATCTTGCGGCACGATCCAATCGCGCTTCGGCGCTGGCGCATCGTCGTTCCAGACGATGGGCGCGAGGTTCTGATCGAGCGCGATTCCGGTCAGAGTCGTGTTCATAATCTCGGACGGATGCGTGTACGCCTCGACCGCAACGGCCTCGCCGCGCTGCTTCAGGCGTTCGACGCGCGTAGTCTCTGAAACGCCGACATAGAAGGGTAGGAATCCCAACCCGACGGTGCGGCAGAGTTCGTTGGGGAAGCGCGTGTCGTCGTTGAAGATATGCGCCTCGGGCGCGGCTTCGGCGTAGCGCACGAAGCTGTCGACCCAGATGTCGGCATAGCCGTGGCGGCGATCCCAGAGCGTCGCGAGCCTTGCTTGCAGCGCAGGATCGACATCGGCGCGGCCCTCCCTGCCCCAATCGGTGCCGATGGTCTTCAATAGCGCGCGGTCGCTTTGGATCGTCTTGTCGACGTGGCGGCCGAGCACGGCCTCGCTCAGCCGGTAAACGTCCCTGGCGAAAGGCAGCACCACGCCGCCCGTCAGCGACGCGGCTTCGCGTGCGACGTAGCTCTTGCCGGAGCCCAGCATACCGAGGAAGACGAGTCGGAATGGCATCACTCGTCCTCTACCACACCGCGGCGCGTCGCGCGCAGCGTGATGCGATCCCGCTCCCCCACCCTGCGTTCACACAGCAAGCGCGCTATCTGGCTATCGTCGAAGAAGACGTGGCCTTTGAGCGCATCGAGGAGGGCCTTGGCGAGATTGTCGAGATCGAGGCTTGGAATCTCGCCTGCGTATTCCATAACGAGGTCGACTTCGAACTCGCCCCAGCGCGGACGGATCGGGAATTCCTTGCGGAAGAACTCATAAACCAGCGGCTTGTAATAGCGCGCCTGGGTGGTGATGCCATCGATGGCAAGCTCGGCGCCGCCGGCGATCTCGCGAGCGCGCACCTTGCCCCGGCCGGTCCAGGCTTCGGTCAGCGCCATTTCCCACCTTCCGGCTTGATCGCCGCATTCGGCGCCCATATCCCCTGCGGGAAGAGATTCCTCAAGGCAGCGCCCGATGAAAACCCGCACCGAATCCGACACCCTCGGCCCGATCCAGGTCGAGGCCGACAAATCCGGGGGCGCGCAGGCGCAGCGTTCGCTGCGGAACTTCAAAATCGGCGAAGAGAAGATGCCGGCGCCTATCGTGCGGGCGCTCGGGATCGTCAAGCGCGCGGCGGCAGAAGCCAACATGGTGCTTGGCGTGCTGAAGCCGGAAATCGGCGACGTCATTGTCAAGGCTGCGCAGGAAGTGACCGACGGCAAGCTCGATGCGCATTTCCCGCTGAGCGTCTGGCAGACGGGCTCGGGCACGCAATCGAACATGAACGCCAACGAAGTGATCTCGAACCGGGCGATCGAGATGCTGGGCGGCGAGACGGGCTCGAAGAAACCGGTGCATCCGAACGATCACGTCAATATGAGCCAATCGTCGAACGATACCTTCCCGACGGCGATGCACATCATGGCCGCGGAGATCACGGCACGGCACCTGATGCCGGCGCTGGCGCACCTGGAAACGGAGCTGAAGAAGAAGCAGGCGCAGTTCGAACACATCATCAAGATCGGCCGCACGCACACTCAGGACGCCACTCCGTTGACGCTGGGCCAGGAATTCTCCGGCTACGTGACGCAGGTGTCGAACTCCAACAAGCGGCTGAAGGAGACGCTGCCTGGGCTCTACGAATTGGCCCAGGGCGGCACGGCCGTCGGCACTGGGCTCAACGCACCGGTAGGCTTCGCGGAGAAAGTCGCCGAGCGCATCGCCGCGATCACCCACCTGCCCTTCGTCACCGCGCCGAACAAATTCGAAGCGCTCGCCGCGCACGATGCGATGGTGTTCGCACACGGCGCGATCAATGCGGCGGCGGTGGCGCTGTTCAAGATCGCCAATGACATCCGCTTCCTGGGCTCGGGCCCGCGCTCAGGTCTGGGCGAGTTGATGCTGCCCGAGAACGAGCCGGGCTCCTCGATCATGCCAGGCAAGGTCAACCCGACGCAGTGCGAAGCGCTGACGCAGGTGTGCGTGCAGGTGTTTGGCAACCACGCGGCGATCACCTTCGCAGGCGCCAGCGGACACTTCGAGCTCAACGTGTTC
The DNA here is from genome assembly GCA_052387215.1 of Caulobacteraceae bacterium. Classification (GTDB taxonomy): domain Bacteria; phylum Pseudomonadota; class Alphaproteobacteria; order Caulobacterales; family Aquidulcibacteraceae; genus Vitreimonas. The sequence continues at coordinate 3,139 of JBQTJK010000038.1, read as the reverse complement.
AACCCGGTGATGGCCTACAATTACTGGCAATCGGCGCGGTTGCTGGGGGATGCGGCGGTGAGCTTCGCTGACAATTGCATCGCCGGCATCGAAGCGCGCGAGGACAACATCAAGCGCAATTTGGACATGTCGCTGATGCTGGTGACGGCTCTGGCGCCGAAATACGGCTACGACCGCGCGGCCAAGATCGCGAAAGCGGCTCACAAGAGCGGCGCCTCGCTGCGCGAGGAGGCGATCAAGGACGGCATTCCGGCTGAGGACTTCGACGCGATCGTGCGGCCGGAGAAGATGATCGGACCGGGGTGAACCTACTGATCAGTAGCGGCGCACAACGCATCGCGCTGCGATCTCGGCGGAAGCGACGGTGGATCTGCAAAGCCTTGTAGTCGAAAAAGCTGAACCTGCCAGAACGGCCGTCCCGGCCGTTCGGCCCGGTACTCCGCGTAGCTCTCCTCAGTGAGCATCAAGCTTTCGACCATGTTTCGACCCGCGTCGCCAAACCCGAGCCCCTCCGGCGCTTCGAACGCCACCTCGCAGCTCAGCGAACGGTCCGCTCTGGGCGTGCAACAGAGCAGCACTGAGCCAGCGATGCGCCGCTCCAGCGCACGCTGCGGCATATACCCGCTGAAAGCCGCATCGGGATTGCGCACTAGCTGCGGGCGAAACAAGTTTTCGGAAGGTGCTTCTGGCGCCGTCGGCTCATCCTGCGCCAACGCGGCCGTGGCCAAGCACCCGATCAAAACCGCAGTGCAAGCAATGAGCCGCACAAGAGCCTCCCCTCTCACTCTTCGGTGAGCGAGCATTCTGCACGAAGGAGGGAACCTCGCGAAGATTGCACTACACAATTCGACACAAGAGCGGCTCAAAAGTTCCCTTGCGACCGCCTGCCGCTTGTCGAATGAGGCCGCGTAAACGGTTGCATCACGCCGGTAGCAGCCTACATCATGCGACTCATGGCCGAGATCGTGAACTTGCGGCGCACGCGCAAGCAAAAAGCGCGCGCCGCGGCGGAAACCGAAGCCGCCGCCAAGCGCTTAGCTCACGGACGGAGCAAAACCGAACGGAACAAGACGAGGGCTGAACAGGAGGCCGCCGACCGGAAGCTCGACGGACATAAACGTGGCAATGACGATGATTGAACCCAAAGGCGCTCTGCAAAAACGATCTATGCGGATCGCCGGACACCGTACCTCACTCGCGCTGGAACAGGAGTTCTGGTCGGCGCTGGAGCGCATCGCGCGCGACCGCTCGATGACGCTGCCGGTGCTGATCGCCTCGATCGACGAGCAGCGCGGCAAGAGCACGCCGGAAGCTTCGCTCGCCTCAGCGGTGCGCGTGTTTGTTCTGCAGAACCGGCTGAACTAGGCGCTACTGCCTGGGCCGCGCGTACATCGCCACCGCGTAGTAGCAAGGCGCGACCGTGCAATTGTACATGTGCACCTGGATCGTGAACGCGCCGCTGCTGGTAGGAAGCACTCCGACATTCGGCTGGCTGTTGACCGACGTATCCTCGATGATCAGCCCGCCATTCCCGTCAAACAGACGCAAGTCGAGGTCGGCGCAGTCGCGGTCGCAGACGCCAACGATCTGATATTCGTATCCGACATGCATTTCGGCCGGGATGTTCCAGGCTTCGCCCGGCTGCAGCCCCCCGCTATAGGGCTGGCCGACCATCTGGTAGCCCTGCTGACCCAATGCAGCTTGCGCCTGCTGCAACTGCGCAACGATGATTTGTTGCGGGTTCTGGTCGCCGGCGGGCGTCTGAGGCTGGTTTAAGACCGGCTGTTGCATCTGCGGCGGCGCAGTGGTCGCGACCTGCTGCTGTTGCGGCATCATTGATCCGATAATGCCGAGCACGACAATGGTGCCGATAACGGCGGCGACGACCCACACCCAAACCGGGACGCCCTGTTTCGTTGCTGCAATTGGCGCGCTCCACGATGATGTCGGCGCAGCAGCTGCACGCGGCGGCGCGCTGGGGGCTGGCTGCGCGGCGGGTCGCGGCGTCGTCTTGGTGATATTCATCACTGCATCGACAAAACGGCGCCAGTTCGGATGATCGGCTTGGCCGTTCCAGTTGGCGAGGTTGGCGGCCTGCACTTCGCCGAAACCGAACGGCGCCTGCGAGTTGTCGATCATCACCGGGATGAGGCAACCTTTGTCGCGACCCATGCGCGCTTCCTCGCGCACCCATTGCGACTTGGTCGAGTGTTCGCTCCACAACACGATCAGCGCCTTGCACTGCGTGAGCTTGCTTTCGATGTAATCCGCCCAGGTCGTGCCGGGCGGAATCTCATTGTCCCAGAACACGTCGAGGCCGGCGGCCTGCAGCCCCTTGGCCACTTGCTCCGCCCGCGCCGCGTCCTCGCGCGCGTAAGACAGAAAAACGTCGGCCATATCCCCTCCTCGCAGCGGCTCCTGTCTAGCAGGGACCGGGGCGGGCGTTCAAACGCCGGGCGCCGCTTTCGGGTGGCCGAACTGGTTCGGGCCGGGCTGACCGGGATAAAGATGAAACCAAGAGGCCGACGATGCCGACCAGCGCCGCGACGCTTGAGGCCGGAAAGCGATTAGGAACCAAAGCTCGGCGTGACCGGGGGCGGAGCTTCCGGAGGCGAAATTTCCCAGTTCATGGCGTGCGTTCGTTCCCGCGGTTGAAGCGCGCTGAACGCCATCGCGGTTAACGCCAGCACAAGGATGCCTGCCACAACACCAGAGAACGCGCCGATGCGGTATTCCTTGTCGTTGAACATCAGCGCCTTCCCTTCTCGCTGTGAACAACAGCATTTGAGGCGCGATGTTCCTGCTACGGCGCCGGCAAAGCCCCGCAATAGACTAATGCGATCCCTGTCTGCCATGGTCCGCCACTGATCATCATCGCGCGCGCCGATTCTGCGAAGGAAAGCTGGATGCTGTATGGGGCGGGCGGCGCTTCAGCAGTGCACGAGGCCTGAATATCGTAGCCGCGATCGGTAAGCGTGACGTTCTGAAATTCACACGAGACTTCACCGCGCGTGGAGACACGACGCTCTTCGAAGCGCCACGCGGGATCGGAACAACCCTCCGCTGTTGTTGCCCACAGGCCGACATAACGCGGCGTTGCTTCGCTTGGCGGCGGCAGCGTGGACGGCAGCTGTTGCGC
>JBQTJK010000037.1:0-13743 GCA_052387215.1 Caulobacteraceae bacterium | reverse complement strand
GCGTCGCGACCAATGTCGACGATCTCGCTGCCAAGCTGGCCGCCATCCGCGCCGAAGTCGAAGCGATGGCGGCTGCCGGCCATGCGGTCAGCGCGGCCGAACTCGACGCGGCGATGACGCGCGTGCGTGCGGGGTCGGCGGCATTCCGCGCCGCGCTCGAGACTGCGGAAGCGGGCGCCTAGCCCTTCCCGCACAGGGGAGGCGCCTTGGCGCGGAGGCCGGTTTTCGACCGCTCCGGTCTCCAGGTTGACCTCGGCGCCTCCCCGCTCTTTTGTGCGCGTCTATGAGCCAGCATATCCTCGCCATCGATCAGGGCACGACATCCACGCGCGCCATTGTCTTCGATCTCGATTTTAAGCCGCGCGCGACGGCACAGATCGAACTGCAGCAGCACTATCCGCAACCGGGCTGGGTCGAGCACGATGCGGAAGAAATATGGGCGGCGACGCTGAAAGTCTGCCGCGAGGCGATCGAGCAGGCCGGCAGCGCTGCAAACATCGCCGCCATCGGTATCACCAATCAGCGCGAGACCACCGTGGTGTGGGACCGCAAGACTGGCGCCCCGGTGCACAAGGCGATCGTGTGGCAGGACCGGCGCACCTCCGAGGTATGCGCAGCGCTGCGTGAGGCGCGTAACGAGAAGCGCGTGCAGGAGACAACAGGCCTGCTGCTCGATCCCTATTTCTCCGCCACCAAGATCGCGTGGATCCTGGACCGCGATCCCTCTCTGCGTGCGCGCGCGGAGAAGGGCGAACTGGCGTTCGGCACCATCGAGACATTTCTGGTTTGGCGGCTCACCAATGGCCGTTCGCACGTCTCCGACGTTACCAACGCGTCGCGCACGTTGCTGTTCGACTTCAACACCCGCGCATGGAGCGAGGAGATGTGCGCGCTGTTCAAGGTCCCGCGCGCGTTGCTGCCGCGGACCGCCGCGTGCGACGCGCATTTCGGCGATGCGGACGCATCGCATTTCGGCCGCGCGATTCCGATCCACGGCATGGCTGGGGATCAGCAGGCCGCCTTGGTCGGGCACGGTTGCTTCAAGCCCGGCATGGCCAAGTGCACGTTCGGCACCGGCGCGTTTCTGGTCATGAACATGGGGGCCAAGCCGCCGCATTCGAACAACCGCTTGCTCGGCACGGTCGGCTACCAGGCGGCCGGCGATTTCGCCTATGCGCTCGAAGGTTCGATCTTCTCGGCCGGGGCGACCATGCAATGGCTGCGCGACGGGTTGAAGCTGATCAAGACGTCGGCCGAGTCCGAAGCCATCGCCGCTGCCTTGACGGACACTGGCGGGGTCTATCTCGTGCCGGCCTTCGCCGGCCTCGGCGCGCCGCAATGGAATGCGGAAGCTAGGGGGACCATCATCGGCCTCACGCGCGACGCGCGGCTCGAGCACCTGGTGCGCGCGGGCCTTGAAGCGGTGGCATACCAGACCGCAGACCTGCTTGATGCATTGCGCGCGGACGGCGCGCCGAAGATCGAGTCGCTGCTGATCGATGGCGGCCTCACGGCGAATGCGTGGGCGATGCAGTTTCTTGCCGATATCTGCGACGTCGAGGTGGCGCGGCCGCAATTCCAGGAAGTCACCGCACTGGGCGCGGCGAAGCTGGCAGCGTCCGGCGCCGGCCTGAGCAAGTCGCTCGACGGGGCGGGCGCGTCCCCCAGCGCCAGCTGGTCCCCGCGCATGAATGCCGGCGAGCGAGAACGGTTCCGCGCCGGCTGGCGTTCGGCGGTTGCGGCGGCGCTGGCCGCGGCCAAACCGGCCTGAAGAGCGGCTTTGTTCACTGGGCAGGTTGCGCGCGCGGGGCCATCGGCTTAAGTGCCGCCCGTCGCCAAGCGAGCCCGTAGCTCAGTCGGTAGAGCATCTGACTTTTAATCAGAGGGTCGTGGGTTCGAATCCCGCCGGGCTCACCAGCGTCCCTCCCTTTGGGGGCGCCCGGGGCGCCGCTTTTGCGACACATGGCCAATCGTTTCGGCCGAGAACGCCAACCTTTTTGTGGCCGCAGTTGACAGGCCGGTACCCCAGACCCACGCTCGCGCCGAATGCAGGCGGCCGCGTCAGATCGCACGGGCTCAGCGGCGGAAGCGCTGACGAATGCGCGCCGCCTGCTTGATGTTGACCCTGCACTGGCTCAGGAACAGGCCATCGAGATCATCAACGTCGAGCCGGCAAACGCCGCGGCGCATTTTACGCTGGGGTTGGCGCTGGCGCAGCAAGCTCAGCATGCGCAGGCGGTGACGGCGCTGCGGAAAGCGGCGGACCTTAATCCCAACGGCCCAGCTTGGCGCGCTCTGGGCGATCAGCTGACGCTGCTAGACGACGCCGCCGGCGCCGATGCCGCGTATGCGCAGTCGATCCGCGCTTCGGTGCATGATCCGCAGCTGATGCTGGCGGCGATCGCATTATGCGAGGGCAAGCTCGCGGTGAGCGAGCATCTGCTCCGCCCGTATTTGCGCGAGAAGCCGACGGATGTGGCGGCGATCCGCATGCTGGCGGAAGTGGCCGCGCGGCTTGGGCGTTTCGACGACGCCGAGAAGCTGTTGTCGCGCTGCCTGGAGCTGGCGCCGAGCTTCATCGCCGCGCGCCACAATTACGCGATCGTGCTGCACCGCCAGACCAAGTCAGCCGAAGCGCTGAAACAGATCGATCTCCTGCTTGCGGCCGATCCGCACAATCCGGGCTACAAGTTTTTGCGCGCGACCGCGCTCACGCGCATCGGCGAGTATGACGCAGCCATCGCGATCTATCGCGAGGTGCTGGCCAAGCGCCCGAACAATGCGCGCGCTTGGCTGAGTCTCGCTCATGCCTGCAAGACGGCGGGCTACAGAGGCGACAGCATCGCCGCCTACCAGAACAGCATCACAAACGCGCCGCACTTTGGCGAGGCCTATTGGAGCCTCGCCAACATGAAAACGCACCCGTTCTCCGATGCGGATGTCGAGCGCATGCAGGCGCAGCTGAAGCGCGCCGATATCAGCGATGAAGACCGCTTTCATTTGCACTATGCGCTCGGCAAGGCGTTCGAGGACGAAGCGGACTACAAGCGCTCGTTCTCGTACTATGCCGAAGGCGCGCGTATCCGGCGCACGGGGTTGGCTTATGACGCCGACGAGACGTCGCACGCCGCACGCCAGCACAATGCCCTCTTCACAACGGAGTTTTTCGCGGCCCATGCGAGGCAAGGAACGCCGGCCCCCGATCCGATCTTCATCGTTGGCCTGCCGCGCTCGGGCTCGACGTTGATTGAGCAAATTCTCTCCAGCCACTCGATGGTCGAAGGCACGATGGAATTGCCGGACATCATCATGATGGCGAAGCGGCTGGGCGGGGGCAAAGTGCGCGGCGGAGAATATCCGGAATGCGTGGCCCGCCTGTCGGCGGATGAGATCCGTGCGTTGGGTGAAGAGTACATCGCCCGCACGCGCGTGCAGCGGAAGACGAGCAAGCCGTCCTTCATCGACAAGATGCCGAACAACTCGCAGCACATCGGCTTCATTCATTTGATCTTGCCGAACGCGAAGATCATCGATGCGCGCCGGCATCCGTTAGGCGCCTGTTTCTCGGCGTTCAAGCAACATTTCGCACGCGGCCAAGGCTACAGCTACGATCTCACCGATCTCGGGCGCTACTACGCCGATTATGTGGAGCTGATGGCGCGCTTCGACGAAGCTGCGCCCGGCGCCGTACACCGCATGTTTTACGAGAATTTGGTGGCGAACACGGAAACCGAGATCCGCCGGCTGCTGGATTATCTCGGCCTGGCATTCGAGCCGGCCTGCCTGGCGTTCCACGCCAATACGCGCCCGGTGCGGACAGCAAGTTCGGAACAGGTGCGGCAACCAATCTACTCAGACGCCATCGATCATTGGCGTCATTACGAGCCGTGGCTCGGCCCGCTGAAAGCGGCGCTTGGTCCGGCGCTCGACGACTACGCAAAACGATAACGTGCCGATGCGAGGGGAGTGATCATGGCGAAGCGGGAAAAGCAAGAAAAGGCCGGCCGGTCGGTTTGGCACGCGGTGCTGTTCGCCACCACGGCGCTCGGCGGCAACGCCACATCGCAGGCGCTGGCGCAGGATCGGGAGCAGAGTGCGGTGGGCGAAATCGTCGTCACCGCCACCAAGCGCGAAGAGAATCTCCAGGATGTGCCGATGAGCGTGCAGGCCCTCGGCGAAGAGCGGCTGGAAGAACTGGGCATCACCGATTTCGCCGACTACGCCCAACACCTGCCGACGCTGTCGTACTCGCCGAGTTACGGGCCAGGCTACAACCGGCCGTTCATGCGCGGCGTCGCCAGCGGCGAGAACGGCAACCATTCGGGTTCAATGCCGAGCGTCGGGACCTATCTCGACGAGCAGCCGATCACCACCATCGTCGGCAATCTCGACATGCACATCTACGACGTCGCGCGCGTCGAAGTGCTCGCCGGGCCCCAGGGCACGCTTTACGGCGCGAGTTCGCAGGCGGGCACCGTGCGCATCATCACCAACCGCCCGGACCCGAGCGACTTCAGCGCCGCCTTCGATCTCGAAGCGAACGCTGTGCGCCACGGCGACTGGGGCCAAGTCGGCGAGGGCTATGTCAATATACCCATCAACAACAGCACCGCGGTGCGGATCGTGGGTTGGGCGGAGCACGCGGCCGGTTATATCGACAACCGCCAAGGCACGCGGCTCTATCCGACGTCCGGCGTCCTCGACGAGAACTCCGACGTCGCCGAAAAGGATTACAACGACGTCGACACCTATGGCGGGCGGATCGCGCTCGGCATTGACCTGAACGAAAGCTGGACGGTGACGCCGCAAGTCATGGGCCAGCATCAGGAGTCCAATGGCATCTTCGCCGAGCAAAGCGATATCGGCGACTTGGCCGTCATGCATTGGTTCCCGGAATGGAATGAGGATAACTGGGTTCAAGGCGCGCTGACCATCGAAGGCCAGGTCAGCAATTTCGACGTCGTGTTCGCCGCCTCGCTTTTGAGCCGGGACGTCGATTCAAATCAGGACTACGCCGACTACGGCTTCTTCTACGACACTGTGGCCGGATACGGCTGCTATTACACCGATAACACCACGCCAGGCGCGTGCTTCGCCGCCGTTGGCTTTCCAGGCGATCCGATCAATCCGGCCCAGCAGGTTGAGGGCCGCGACCACTACAACCGCGACACCTATGAGTTGCGGGTCTCTTCGCCGAGTGAAAACAGACTGCGGGGCATCGTCGGGCTGTTCTATCAGAACTCGGAGCACGAGATTCACCAGCGCTACGTGCTCAACAACTTCCGTGACGAAATGGAAGTCGCCGGATGGCCAGACACGATCTGGCTGACGCAACAGATACGCACGGATCAAGAAAGCGCGGCGTTCGGCGAACTCTCGTTCGACTTCACCGACAGATTGACAGGCACGGTTGGCATACGCGCGTTCGAGACGCAGAACTCGCTCGTTGGTTTCTTTGGCTTCGGCGTCAACTATTCCGGCAGCACGGGCGAGTCGCAATGCTTCGGTCCGCCAATCGTCGGCGGTTCGCCATGCACCAACCTTGATGCGTCGACCGAGGAAACCGGCCAACTCTACCGCGCCAATCTCGAATGGAATATCGACGACGACCGGATGGTCTACGCGACCTATTCGGAAGGCTTTCGGCCGGGCGGCATCAACCGGCGCGGTAGTTTCGGGCCCTACGACGCCGACTTCCTCGATAATTTCGAGATCGGCTGGAAGTCCGATTGGGCCAACGGCCGTTTGCGTTGGAATGGCGCAGTCTTTCACCAAGAGTGGAAAGACTTCCAATACGCGTTCATTGATGTGGGCAGCGCCGGTCTGACGCAGATCCAGAATGCCGGCGACGCCGAGATCGATGGCCTCGAAACGGATATTATCTGGGTCCCGTTCGATGGTCTCACCCTCACCGGCGGCGCTGCCTGGCTCAGCACCGAACTCACTAACGCCGACATCGTCGGCACGGTCGCGGGAACGGAGCTTCCCGTTTCGCCGGATCTCAAGCTGGACGTCACCGCGCGCTACGAGTTCATGCTCGGCAATTGGGAGGCGTTTGTGCAGGGCGGCGCCACCTATATCGGCGAACGCGGCACCAGTCTCATCGTAGGCGACGCTGAATTACTCGGCACGCTGCCGGATTACTGGACCGCCGACATCTCGGCGGGCATTGAGCAGAACGGCCTCCGCATCTCGCTGTTCATCGACAATCTGTTCGACGAACGCGCGATCACCGGCCGCTACACCGAGTGCGCGGTCGGCACCTGCATGGCGCCGCCGCTCGGGGATGCCCTGGAGGGTGTTTACTATGACGTCGTGGTCCGGCCGATGACGGCGGGTGTTCGTGTGGGCCGGCGTTTCTAGCCGCCGCGCAACGCTCAAGCTCAAAAGTCGCGCGCGGTGGTTTGCCAGCGCGAAGGGGTGGCGGGCCTTCAATTTTAGGTTGGTTTAGCGCGCGGGCGGAACGTCCACCGGTGGGATCGGCGCGGGCGTCGCTGACGGCGTCGATGTGGTTGACGGCGGCGGCACCGACTCCGCTGGCGGTGAGGCAGGAGCGGTGCGGCGTGGCGCCGGGGCCGGGGTTGCGGCGGGTGCAGTCGGCTGAGGTGCGGCTTCAGGTGGAGGAAGCGTGCTGGGCGACGACGCGTAATTGCTGGCGTCCGCCATTTGCTGATCTTGCATCGTGTCGGGCGCCTGCGCCGTCTGTTGCTGATCGCCGAAGGTCATATACCCCCAAGCGGCCGCTCCCAAGAGCGCGGCCATGATCGCGACGCGCAAGACTACCCCGGAGCGGTCGTGGTGCATCGGCGGCGGGGCGTACGGGTCTTGCTGGCGCTTGGGCATAAGAAGTCTCCTTTCGGAGCCTAACTCAGCGGGCAGAAGGGGGTTCCGGAGCTCGCCGGCGCTGCCCCATGTGACGAGGACGCCACAAAGGGGCGAAAAGGGTTTCCGCAGGCGCCTTCGGCTCTGGCCGCGGGGTTCGCCGTAGATAAGGGTGTCACGCTCCTCGAGTTTAAGGCGGGGGACCGCTCTCGGGCCTCGGGCCCTGGAGAGCACGCATGGGGCGATGAGGGGATGGGGCCGCGCCGGGAGGGGTGCGGCCCCTTCTTCTTGCCCCGCCGCGGGAACTTTATTTCCTTCATGCAATGAGCGGCACAAAATCAACGGTCCCCAAAAAATGACCCGGACGGTCTTGCCTTTTATGGACTTTGAGGCGTTACGGCGCCAGAACTTGGGGCAACGACCAAGGACGGGATCGCAGGCGCAAACAGCAGTTGCGTTGAGCGCTTCCCTCCGGGCCGCAGGCGCGCATCGCGCGAACGACCGCGTTGCGAGCGAAGGGGATTCTTTGAGAGGGGTGAAAATGAAATCGCGCATCACCAAGACAGTCGCGCTTGCGGCATTGATGGCCGGCGCCGCCGGCGTGGCGAACGCTACAGAGGGCTGGTACGGCCGCGCTGACGTGGGCTGGACCTGGGACGGCGAAGTCGATCTGGGTACGGACTCAGGCGGCTATCCGTGGGGCGATACCGATCTGGATGGTGATTGGTCGCAGCATCTCGGGCTCGGCTACGCGTTTATGAACGGCTGGCGTTTTGAAGGCGAACTTGGCCACCGCTTCAATCAGATCGATCCGGTGCCGTCGATCGATGCGGGCGGAGACGTCCATGTTTGGTCGGCGATGGCCAATTTGTTCTATGACTTCAACCGTGGCGGCGCGCTTGAGCCTTACCTCGGCGTGGGCGTAGGCGCGGCGCGGGTCAATCTCACTGCGTTCGACGCTGTCCCGCCGCCGCTCTTCATCGCGGACGGCGAGGACACTGTGCTCGCCTATCAAGGCCTTGCCGGCTTTGCGATCGGCCTTGGCGAACAATGGGACCTCGATATCGGCTACCGCTATTTCGTAGCTGACAGCGCCGAGTACACTCGCACGGGTGGCGCCGGCGCCACGGGCGGGTCCGATTACACGAACCAATCGCTGACAGTTGGTCTGCGCTATCAATTCGCAGCGCCTGCGCCTCCGCCTCCGCCTCCGCCTCCGCCTGCGCCGCCGCCGCCGCCGCCGCCGCCTCCGCCGGCAGCGTGCCCGACGGGCGAGTATGTGGTGTACTTCGAGTGGGATCGCTCGAACCTCACGCCGGAAGCGGTCGAGACCATCGACGCGGCGGTCAACCAGGCGCGGCGCTGCAACATCAGCGGCGTCTTGCTGGTCGGCCACACCGATACGTCCGGTTCGACAGCGTACAATCAGGGTCTGTCGGAACGGCGCGCCAGCGTCGTGCGTGACGCGCTGGTTGCACGCGGCATCGCGGCTGGTTCGATCACCACGCAAGCGCGTGGGGAAACCGATCTGGCGCGGGCGACCCGCGACGGCGTGCGCGAGCCGCTGAACCGGCGTACGGCGATCACGATCAGCTTCCGCTGATCCGCTCGATAGCCTGAACTAAAGACGGGCCCGGCCAAAAGCCGGGCCCGTTTGCTGTCCGGGGTGGACACTTTGGCCGCCGCTCGGCTACCTCGCGCTTATGTCCGCCGACAGTCTTGCAACAGCATCGCGCGCCGCCTGGGGCGCCGACGTCGAGCCCTTGCTCGAGCGCCTGGAGCACGAGGGCGAGTCCATGGCCGCACGCGCCGAGAGCTGGTCGACAATCAATTCCGGTTCGTTCGAACTCGCGGGCCTGGCGCGCATGCGCGGCGTGCTGCTCGAGGCCGTATCAGAGCTCCCAGCGACGCCTGAGATGGTTGAACTCGCGCCGTCGCAGCGTATCGGAGCGAATGGCGAAGCGACGCCAATCGAGCACGGCGCATCCATCCGCGTGCGTGTTCGTCCCGAGGCGCCCATCCAAGTCGCGCTCACAGGTCATTACGACACTGTCTTTCCGGCATCGCACGCCTTTCAGGCGCCATGGCGCGAAGACGACGTGCTGCGCGGGCCGGGCGTCGCCGACATGAAGGGCGGCATCGCCGTGATGCTCGCGGCGTTGCAGGCGTTCGAGGAACCGCCCGGCGCAAAGCGCATCGGCTACGAAGTGCTGTTGAGTCCCGACGAAGAGGTCGGCTCGATGGGTAGCGCGCCGCTGCTGGCCGAACTCGGCGCCCGCGCGCAGCTTGGTCTTACCTACGAGCCCGCCCTCGCAGATGGCTCGTTGGTGGATGCGCGAAAGGGTTCAGCCAACTTCCATCTCGCCGTGAAAGGGCGCGCCGCGCATGTCGGGCGCGCGTTCGGTGACGGCCGCAGCGCGATCCTCGCCGCCGCCGAAGCGGCGCTTGCGCTGAACAAGCTCAACGGGGAGCGCGAAGGCATCACGTTCAATATCGGCGCGATCGACGGCGGCGGCGCCGTGAATGTCGTGCCGGAGCGCGCCGTGCTGCGCTTCAACGTGCGCGTGCCGGATGCGGAGAGCGCCGTATGGGTGGAAACCGTGGTTCGCACTGTCACCGCGACCGTGAACGCCCGCGACGGTATCGAAGCGCATCTGCACGGCGGTTTCACGCGGCCGCCTAAGCCGCTCAACGATCAGCAGCGCACCATGGTGGCATGGACGCGTCAAGCGGGCGCCGCACTCGGGCTCGATCTCAAATTCCAGTCCTCGGGCGGCGTGTGCGAAGGCAACAATCTCGCCGCCGCCGGCTGTCCGAACATCGACACCCTTGGTCCATGCGGCGGCGGTCTGCACAGCGACCAGGAATTCGCGTTGATCCCGAGCTTTGCCGAACGCGCCAAACTCTCCTTCCTTTTGCTGGTTGGCGTCGAACGCGGTGTGTTCGACGTGCGGAGTCTGTGTTCGTGAGCGCACCGGCGTATGTCATGCGCGCGGCGGGGCGGGCTGATCTCGAAGGCTTCAAGCAGCTGCGCGAAATTGCGGGGGCGGGCTTCACCAGCCTGATGCTGGATGACCAAGCGATGGCCGAACGGCTTGCCGCGTCGGAGCGCAGTTTCGCTTCGACAGTGGCCGCTCCTGAGGCTGAGCGCTATTTCATCGCGCTCGAACACATCGAAAGCGGCGTGCTCGCCGGCTGCTGCGGCGTCAAGGCGACGATCGGCGAGAAGCCGCCCTTCTTCAATTTCCGCATGATCACCGAGGCACAGTCGTCGGCGGTTGTGAGTCGCCGCTTCGACATGCGCGTCCTGATTGGGGTGAATGACTTCACCGGCTGCAGCGAAGTCGGCTCGCTGTTCGTGCGCCCCGAGCACCGGGCCGCAGGCGTCGGCCGCGCCCTGGCCCAGAGCCGCTATATGCTGATGGCGACTCAGCCGCAGCGTTTCCGCGCGCAAGTCGTGTCGGAATTGCGCGGCGTGGTGTCGCCCGAAGGCGTGTCGCCATTCTGGGAGGCGATGGGGCGGCATTTCTTTCAGATGGATTTCGCCGAAGCCGACCGCTTGAGCGCCACCACCGACAACCAATTCATTCTCGACCTGATGCCGCAGCATCCCATCTACGTAGATCTGTTGCCAGAAGCCGCCCGCGAGGTGATCGGCAAGTGCCACAAGGACGGCGAAGGTGCGCGCAAATTACTGGAGTGGGAGGGCTTCGTCTTCTCCAATGTCGTCGATATTTTCGACGGCGGGCCGCTCATGAGCGTCCAGCGCGACACCATTCGCACTTTGCGCGAGGCGCGGCGGCTGCGTATCGAGCCGGCGGCGCAGCCGGCCGGGGCCAGGCGGGCCTTGATCGCCGTGCCGCGCATCCAAGATTATCGCTGTGTATCGGCGCACGCGGCTGTCGCCAACGGCGCCGTGCAAGCGGACCCCGCGGTTCTCGTCGCGCTCAACCTCGACGCCGGCGCGGAAGTCCTGGTTTGGATTGACAATGCGCAATGAGCTCTACATCGGCGGCGCTTGGCGCCAAGGCTGCGGCGAGAGCTTCGCTTCGCACGATCCGGCAACAGGCGACAAGGTGTGGGAAGGCCGCGCCGCGGACAGCGACGACATCGCTGAAGCAATGGCGGCGGCGCGGCTAGCGTTTCCCGCCTGGTCGCGCCGTCCGGTGGAAGAGCGCATCGCCATCGTGCGCGCCTTCGGCAAAGCGATCGAAAAACGCAGCGACGAGATCGCGCGCACGATCAGCCGCGAAATGGGCAAGACGCTCTGGGACGCCAAGGGTGAAGTGCAGGCGATGATCGGCAAGATCGAGATATCGATCCGCGCCCAGGCCGAGCGCGCAGGCGCGCGCGAAGAGAAAGCGGCGTTCGGCGCCATGTCGCTGTCGCATCATGCGCATGGCGTGCTCGCCGTGTTCGGTCCGTTCAATTTCCCGGGTCATCTGCCCAACGGCCACATCGTGCCGGCGCTGCTCGCTGGCAATTGTGTTCTGTTCAAGCCAAGCGAGCTGACGCCCGGCGTTGGCGCATTGTTGGTGGAGGCGTGGCAAGAGGCTGGCCTGCCCGACGGCGTGCTCAACCTGTTGCAGGGCGCGCGCGAAACGGGCGCCGAGTTGCTCGACTCGCACGGCCTCAACGGCGTGCTGTTCACCGGTTCTGCGCAAACCGGCGCACTGATCCACAAGAAGTTCGCCGGCCGGCCCGACGTGATCCTCGCGCTCGAACTCGGCGGCAACAATCCGCTGATCGTCTGGCCGCCGGTCGATGCGAAGGCGGCGGCGAACCTGATCGCGCACTCTGCTTTCGCCACCAGCGGCCAGCGCTGCTCCTGCGCACGCCGTTTGATTGTGCCGCAAGGCGCGGCGGGCGATGCGATCATCGCGGCTCTCGCTGAACTCACGCCGCAGATCGCCGTTGGTCCCGCAACGCAGACGCCGGAGCCGTTCATCGGGCCGCTGGTTAACGCACACGCCGCTGAGCGCGCGGTGAAGTTCGAGCAGGGACTGACGGCGTTGGGCGCAAGGCCGATCGTGCCGATCAAGCGCGACGGCGCCTTCGTGCATCCCGGCGTCATCGACGTCACCGGTCTCACGCCGCCGGACGAAGAATTGTTTGGCCCGATCCTGCAAGTCTATCGCGCGCCGGATTTCGATCATGCGCTCGATCTTGCGAACGGGACGCGGTTCGGGCTTGCGGGCGGGCTCATAAGCGACGATGCCACGCTCTGGGCGCGCGTGAAGAACGAGATGCGTGCGGGCGTGCTCAACTGGAATCGCCCGACCACCGGCGCTTCCGGCGCGATGCCGTTTGGCGGGCCAGGCTTGTCCGGTTCGCTACGGCCGAGCGCGTACTATGCGGCGGACTACGTGGCCTATCCGGTGGCGACGCAGTTGGCGGAGAAGGCCGCGCCGATTGCTGCGCCTGGTCTGCCGTCGTGAGCGGGGCGGAAGAGATCAATTTCGACGGCCTCGTCGGCCCGACCCACAATTACGCGGGCCTCTCCGAAGGCAATCTCGCCTCCGCCCGCAACGCCAACACCGTCGCGCGTCCGCGCGATGCGGCGTTGCAGGGGCTGGCGAAGATGCGAGCGCTGCGTGCGCTGGGCCTCGCCCAAGGCGTGCTGCCGCCGCACGAGCGGCCGAACATCGCTTGGCTGCGCTCTCTGGGCTTCTCTGGCACGGACGGCCAGGTCTGGGAGCGCGCTTGGAAGAGCGAGCCGACCATCGCGCGAGCTGCGCTTGCGTCATCAGCGATGTGGGCGGCGAACGCGGCGACGATTTCGCCGAGCGCCGATTGCGCTGACGGCCGTTTGCACGCAACAGTCGCCAACCTGCAAACCATGCTTCACCGCATGCTCGAAGCGGAGCAAACCGAGCGCACGCTGCGCCGCCTCATGCCGGATGAAGCGCGCTTCGCCGTGCATCCTGCTTTGCTCTCACATGATGCGCTCTCTGACGAAGGCGCGGCCAACCACATGCGCTTGGCGGCGAATGCCGGCGCGCCCGGCGTCGAGATTTTTGTCTACGGCCGCCGCGCCAGCGAAACCAAAGCGGGCTTTCCGGCGCGGCAGACGCTGGGGGCGTCTCAAGCCATTGCCCGCCGCCACGCGCTCGATCCGGAACGAACCGTGTTCGCGCGCCAAGCGCCTGAGGCGATCGATGCCGGCGCGTTCCATAACGACGTCGTTGCAGTGGCGCACGAGCGTGTGCTTTTCCATCATGAGAACGCCTTAGCGGATAAAGCCGCGCTCTACGCCGAGGTGCGCGCCAAGGCGCAGGGCTTTGAACCGGTGTTCGTGGAAGTGCCGCGTGCGCGCGTGGGTTTGAACGACGCTGTCAGCTCCTATCTCTTCAACTCGCAGCTGCTGCGTTTGCCGGGCGCCTCATCGCTGACGCTGATCGCGCCCACCGAAGTGAGGGAGAACAACAAGACGGCGGCGTATGTGGCCGAGATGATCGCGCAGCCCAACGCGGCAATCGGGCAAGTGGAGTACGTCGAGGTTCGCGAAAGCATGCGCAACGGCGGCGGACCCGCGTGCTTGCGTATGCGCATCGTCATGACGCCGGAGGAGCGCACCGCCGCGGCGCAGGGCTTCTTTCTGGATGATGCGCTTGCCGCAAAGCTCGAGGTCTGGATCAAGAGGCACTACCGCGATGAGCTGGCGCCCAGCGACCTCGGCGACCCAACTCTCGTCGGCGAAACACAAGCGGCGCTCGACGAACTCACGCGCATCCTGCCGTTGGGTTCGGACTTTTACCCGTTTCAACGGGCCTAGAACCGTGAATGAACCCCTCGACAGGTTCGGCGAACTCGTAGCAGCGGCGCGGGACAGTGCGTTGGATCAGTTTGAGCGCCTGCTCTCCGGCGCCGCGAAGGCACCGTCACTGCAAGCTCTGTCCGCCAAACTCGACGCGTTCGACG
>JBQTJK010000036.1:0-5711 GCA_052387215.1 Caulobacteraceae bacterium | reverse complement strand
CCGCATCGCTTGCGGTGTCGCACGGCGGCGGCGTTCCATCGGGGCAGAGCGCCTCGGCCTGCGCGAATTGCACGCCGTCCGCGCCGGCCCAGTCATAGCCGCGGGCAAGCGCGAGGCGCCGTACGTCGCGCACGTAGCGGAGGAAATCCGCCTCGCTGTCGAACCTTTCGAGCGTTTGCCAAATCGGCGCTTCGCGCCGATCGCGCCCAGCCAGCGGCGCCGCTATCGCCGAACTTGCAACTAACAGCGACGCCGCTGCGGCGCCGATCCAGCGCAGCCTCATCCGAGTCCTCCCGCGCGAGCACGCTAACAAACGCATGCAAATGCGCCATGCACGGGCGCGTGATGCCGTGAGGGCCGCGCGCACAAGTGCGTGATTAGCTGCGCGGCGCAGGGGCAGAGAGATTCAGCCGCCGCGTCTCGCGGATGCGTCCATTCGCCAACGCGCCTTCGATCAGCTCCGTCGCAGACAGCGCGAACACACGGTTGCCAATGAACAGCGCACGGGTGTTGCCGTACCAATCGACGCACGAGACTTCGCAGCGATAGTCCGGATGCTGTGCATCCTGGCGCGCCTCGAGCTGGCCTGCCCAGCCCAAACGTCCGGCGCTGTTGACGGTGAGATAGCTCACGTCCGACGCGCGGCTCCTGAACCACCAGCGACCGCCTTCCCATGTGCGCGTCACTGTCGGCAATCCCATCAGCCCCGCATCATCGGGCCCGACGAGCGCGTTGAAGGCATGCGAGCGGCCTTCGGACTCGTAGCGCCCATCCAGCACTTGCGTGCTGACGATGCGCGGCGGGCCGTCGAGATCGAGCAGTGAAACGCTCAAACCGCGATCGGTGCGATAGCCGGTGAGCACCGCATTGTTTCCCGCGCGCTCGAGCCGGATGATGTTGTGCGGCGCCGGCACTTGCGCGGCGTCGGTGGGCCGCTCCAACCGCAGCGCCACCACGCGCGACGGCGGCAGCGTAGCGCCGGGTTCCGGCGGGTACGAATTCCATCCTTCGCGCCCGCCATAGACCACATGCGTGCGCGTGAAGTGGACTTCGTAGCGCGACACGCCCGGGCTCGGCGCCGCTGCGAAATAGCTCGGCCGCGCCTCGATCGGCGCCGATCGGAAAGCGCTCATCGGCGCACGGAAATAGCGCACGTGCGCCGGTCCACCCTGCGCGCACGGGCCGACATTCCAGGTCAACAGCGCCCGGAATTCCTCCGCCGACGCATCGAGCGCGAGCTGGTTGGTCGGCTGACCCCGCGCGTGCAGCGCCCGCGGCGTCTCGCCCGAAAGCGGCACCTGGTACACAGTCGCCGGCAGTGAGGCGGCGGACGCGCCAACGCGGCTGCAATCGCGGTTGAGCACGCCGTCCCACGGCATCGGGTTCACCCAGAGATAGATGTCCGAGGTCGAAACGAAGAACTCGCGCTGTCCGCCGCCGACGAACGCGGTGGTGCGGCAATCCAGTTCATCGCCAGCGCTCAAGTCGCCAAGCGGACATACCGACACCGAATGCACCATCGGCTGCAACGTGCGCTGCACCGGTTTGTAGATGTCGTTGCCGTCAAACAGTGAGCGCCCCTCCGTCGTCACTGCGCTCCGTTCGCCATCGCGCAACCAGCGCCGCACCACCGGCCAGCGCATGCGCACGCGCGGATTGACGTTGGAAATGTCGAGCGGCGTGTAGATGACGAGATTGCCGTTCACCAGCCGCGTCGCGTAATTCTCGATGTCGTAATAGTCGTTCGACGAGATGTAGTACGTCGCCTCGCGCGTGAGCTGGCCGGCGTCATTGATCGTCAGCACCGTGATCTCGGAGGCCTGCTCGCGATAGGAATAACCGGCGACCAGGATGCGGTTTCCGCTCGTCAGCAGCTCATCGTACCAAGTGTCGGCGTTCGGGCTGCGATAGACGTTGGTGCGGCTGGCCAGCTGCAAGCCCGGCGCGTCGCCCGGCCGCGTGTTGACCACGAACAGGCGCCCGTCCTGCAGCACGATTAGAAAGCGTCCGATCTGCTTGACGATGCCGCCTTCGTCGACGCCTTGCGTCTGGACGTTGGTGATCGATGACGGTTCGCCAGCGCTTGGCTGCGACGCTCCTGCGGACATCTCGGCCGGGGCTGACGGCGAAGGCGCCGCGCTTGGGGGCGGCGGTGGCGGCGGCGGGGGCGCTGGCGGCGGCGGCGCGCCGGTGACGGCGAGACTATCTTCGAAGCGATCGTAGCCGCGCCCGTTGAGGCGCCGCACTTCGCGCACATAACGCAAGAACTCTGCATCGTCGCTGAAGCGCTCAAGCCGCTGCCAAACCGGCGGCTGCGGGGTTGTCGCTTTATTCGCTTGGCGCTGCGACGCAGCCTCACCCGCCGCGCCGACAAAAACCAAAGCCGCAGTAGCAGCCAGCAAGCGTAGCTTCATGTAGGTACCCTCCGCCGGAATGAGCACGCTACATGATTGTGGCGCAGATTCGATATAAACGTGGTGCTGCGATCACACGCGCTCGTGCGGCGGATTTTGAAATTCGCCTCACTTTGATGGCGAGCGCCGAGCGAATTGCAAATCCAAAGCCGCACAGAAACGTTTGATTCCAATGTCCCTTTGGACTTGAAATTCGATGATCGCGTGATCCCAGCCATGGATCGAATCTAAAGTCCGGGACATTGGGTCAGAACGGATTGAGGCGCCGGCGCCGCGAATAGGCGAGGTAGCCGATATTGGCGCCAAGCCGGAAGCCCACGCCCGCGCGGATCGGCGCCAAAGTCACGTTCTCGCGCCGCTGATAGTTCACGCCGACTCCGCCGACGAAATATGCTGAACCGTCGACACCCGGATAACGGCGGAAGATGTCGTCAGGCCGGCGCAGATTGTAGACCAGCGTGAATACGCGCGCGGCGTTGCCGCCGGTGTCGAAGCCGATCGACGGTCCCTGCCAGTAAGCTCGCGTCGTTCCGCGTCGGCCCTTCGTGTGCAGGTAGCCGTCGCCATAGCGCAGGCCGACGCCGATAGCGCCCGAGCCTTCGTTGCCTTCGATATAGCCGTTCGGCCGCCCCAGATCCTCGAATACGTGATCAATCACTGTGGCCAAACCTTCGGCGCCGGTGCCGAAGAAATGCTGCGCCGCCGCGAGAATCTCGTCGTGGGAATATGTTTGCTCAGCCTGCGCCAGTGCGGGGCCGGGCGCGAGCGCGCTTGCGGCAAGACCAAATGCTGCTGCGCGGCGTGTAAGATCGTTGGACATGGATGCCTCCAGATACCGGCCGGATTATCGAACTACCGCGCGGGTGCGCAAGCTGAACGTTGTGGTCACGAGAGCGCCCGCAAGATGGCGTCGGCGATCAGAATGACGCCGGCGGTGAAGAATCCGCCGAGCATGATCAGTCCCATGCGTGTGCCGTAGACGCTGCCGGTATTCAAACCTGCGAGAACTGAAAGCAAAGCCTGAACCAAAAGCAGCGCGCCCAGGCCCAGCACGCCTGCGCCCATCTCGACCCCTGGCAGGAAAGTGAGTGTTGCGCCAAGCAGCCACGCAATCAGCGTGAAGAAGAATGCATCGAGCAGCGAAGCGGCGAACCGGCCCGAGATCCCGCCCTGATGCACGAACTCGCTCGAAGCGCCCATGATCGACATGGCCAGCATCATGAAGCCGATCGGCAACGCGGCGATCGCCCCTTGCATCAGCCAGCTCCCATCAATGGCGATACACCCGGACAAGACAACGCCCGCCAACGTGACGAGAACGACGAGGGGCAACGAGACGAAGATATCATACGGCTTCAGGGGCGGCTGCACGGCCAAGCGCGCATTGGCGCTGAGCCGAACCGTCGCGAGCATGAAGAGGGGCTTCCAGTGCGGCTGGAGGACGAGTCCCCAGTCGAACGTTTCGTTGAGCCAGGCCAAGGCCGGCCGCAGAATGGGCTCCAGCATCGCCCCGACGACGCCGACGATGTCGTTGTAGCCGTCCACGATCCACTGCAGCGCGTCGCTGAGCCGATGCTCCACGAAGACCATTTGCAGCAGCGCCAAGATGGAGGGCGCGCCGACAATGGTGGCAAACACAAGCCAAGGCCAGCCAAGGTCCGAGATGGCGCCGCGCAGCGAGAGGCGCATCGGCGCGTAGGCAGACTGGGTCATTCAACCCCCCGTGCACCGAAATATACGCCCGCTGCCGCGCAGGGTCGATGCGTCGACCGGCGAAACGCGCGTTACGCGCTCAGGCCAGCGCCATCCTCAAACCGCCCGATCGCCAGGAAGCGATCGCGCCGTTGCGTGCGCAGTTCCGCCGGCGAAAGCGGGGCGAGGTCATTCAAAACTTCCGCCACCGCCGCGCCAACAGAGGCGACAGCCGCGGCTGGTTCGCGATGCGCTCCGCCCGTCGGTTCCTGGATGACCGAGTCCACCACCCGTAGTTCGAGCAAATCTTGCGCCGTGATCTTCATCGCCGTGGCGGCGTCCCTCGCGCGCGCGGAGTCTTTCCACAGAATGGACGCTGCGCCCTCCGGGCTGATCACCGAATAGATCGAGTGCTCGAGCATCAGCACTTTGTTCGCGGCCGCAATTGCAATTGCGCCGCCCGAGCCGCCCTCGCCGGCAATCACAGCCACCATCGGCACGCCCAACGTCAAACAGCGCTCCGTCGAGCGCGCGATCGCTTCGGCTTGCCCGCGCTCTTCGGCGCCGATACCGGGATAGGCGCCGGCGGTATCGACGAAGCTAACCACCGGCAGCGAGAACTTGTCGGCCAAATCCATCAGCCGCACCGCTTTGCGGTAGCCCTCCGGCCGAGCCATGCCGAAATTGTGCTTCAAGCGATCGGCGGTGGTGCGGCCTTTCTCGTGGCCCATCACCACCGCCGGCCGGCCCAGAAACTTGCCCGTGCCGCCAAGGATGGCCGAGTCTTCGCCGTAAGTGCGGTCGCCCGAGAGTTCGACGAAATCCGTCACCAGCGCGCCGACATAATCGCGAAAGCGCGGACGGTCCTGGTGCCGCGCCACTTGCGTCTTCTGCCAGGGGTCGAGCTTGGAATAAATGTCGGCCAGCTGCTTTTCGGCCTTCACCTTGAGCCGCGACAGCTCCGCGCCCATGGCCATGGCCTCGGAGCCCGACGCTTCCGAGAGAGCCGCCAGCTCCTCGATCTTAGCCTCGACCTCGGCCACCGACTTTTCGAAATCGAGATAGGTGCGCAAACGCTTCGCCCGGACCTTGGAAAGGGCCGGACAATACCCGCCCAGGTCCTTCCATCAAGGTAAAGCGCCAGAGGGCGCGCGCGATGGCGGGCGATGGGCTCCCGTTTAGGCGAACGGAACGGGATCGCAGCACGGGCATCGCCAAACGCCATTGCGACGCCTAAAGTCCGGACCTGGGCCGCTGGGTAAACGAGATGGACGGCGCTGGTCCGCGGACAATCCCGAACTCATTGGATTTCGACGCGCTCCGCGCGCGCTTGAAGGCCGCGCCGGACGCCGCGGCTCAGGTCCGCGCCGCCACCGACATCGTCGCCGCGCACGGCGACAAGCCCGAGCCCTATGTGTGGCTCGCCGAGGCGCACTGGCGGCTCGGTGATCTCGGGGAGGCGCTGGCCGTCGTTGATCGGGGGCTCGCGCGCTTCCCGCGGGATCTGCGGCTGCTCGACCGCGGCCAACGGCTCGCCAAGGCACAGGACGATACCGATCTCGCGATCGCCTATTGCCTCCGCACCGCAATGATTCCCAGCCAGCG
>JBQTJK010000035.1:0-59816 GCA_052387215.1 Caulobacteraceae bacterium | reverse complement strand
CCCAGATGCCGAACACGATCGCAATCTGCGCCAACAGCATCCAAGAGCGCCGTTTGCCAAACAACCGGTAGAGGCCCGGAATGCGCACTCGGTCGACGATCGGGGCCCAAAGGAATTTGATCGCGTAGGTGATCGTCACCAGACTGAACAGCGTGATGACGTCAAGCGGGATCTTCGCCTGCCGCATCCACGCCGAGATCGTGTCGTAGAGTAGGAGATTGGGCAGCCCCGCGGCGAACCCCAGCGCGAGCATGACAAGGCTGCGGCGTTCGAAGAAAACCGCGATCGCTTCCCAAGTCGAGCGTTTGGGCGCTCGCGCCGCTGTCGTGTCTGTCATCCCGAACTCCAGGCGTAGGCTGCCTTAGTCGAGCGTGAACGTGGCCGGGTTCTGGCGTTCGGTAAAGCGCACGGCGACGGCGAGCAGGCGCTGAGCGTCAATCGGCTTGGTGATGAAATCGTCCATCCCGGCCTTGGCGGCGCGGGCGCGCTCCTCCTCACCCGCATCGGCGGTAAGCGCTACGATGGGCGCAGACGCCGAAGGACCTGCCCCGGCGCGAATTCGCTGCGCCGCTTCGAACCCGTCGAGCCTCGGCATGCGGATGTCGAGCAGGATCAGATCGTAGACAGCGGCGGCCGCCGCCGCGACCGCTTCCTGCCCGTCCTGCACGCTGGTGACGACGCAGCCGGCACGGGTCAGCAGCGTGCGCGCAAGCAGCGCATTGATCGGATTGTCCTCCGCAACGAGCACGCTCAGGCCAGCTAGGATCGCCAGTGGCGGATCTTCGCGGCGCGGCTCGGGCGGCGCCGCTTCGCCGTCGCCCAGCGCGGCCTTGATGCGTGCAGCGAGTGAGCGCCGGCGCACGGGTTTCAATGTATAGTGCTCTATGCCCGCTGCGCGGCATGCGGCAATGACGTCGCGCCGTTCCTGCGGCGCAAGCGCGATCACGGCGCGCGCACTGCGCTTGAGAGCATCGATCTCCTCCCCGTCCGCATCATCGCGCCAATCGAACAGAATGACATCGGGCGCGTGGTCGCGTTCAACCGGCATGCCCCCCAGCGACACGATGACGGCGCGCAACGCTTGCGTCAGCACCAGAGACCGGCTGATGACACACACGCGCATGCCCGCAAGCGGAACTGGCGTTGGCCCAGCCTCGACGGCGCCAAGTGGTAGCTCAACCCAGAAACTCGCGCCGAACCCCGGTCGCGATGTCACACCGGCTTCGCCGCCCATCGCGGTCGCAAGTTTTTTCACGATGGCCAGTCCAAGGCCTGCGCCGCCGTGGCGGCGCGCGACACCGGCATCCGCTTGAATGAATTCCTCAAAGATTTGCTTCTGCTTGTCAGACGGAACGCCAGGACCGGTGTCGCGCACATTGAAGCGCAAGCGTCCGTTTGGCCTCGGCGACATCTCCATCACGACGCCGCCCGCCTCGGTGAACTTCAGCGCATTGCCTGCGAGATTGAACAGGATCTGCCGCAGGCGGCCCTCATCGCCGATCACGCGCGCCGGCGCATCGGCGCGTACCGCAACGGCGATCTCCAAACCCTTGTCGTACGCGCGCGGCGACAGCAGTTCGGCGACGTCCTGCATCGTCGCTTCCGGATCGAAAGGCGCAGACTCCAGCTCCACGCGCCCTGCCTCGAGCCTAGAATAGTCGAGGATTTCGGTGATCAGTTCGAGCAACAGCTCGCCGGATTGCTTGATCGCGCCGACATAGCTTTGCGCGTTTGGCTCGAGCTTTCCGAGCCGCAGCAACCCGGCCATGCCGAGAATGCCGTTGAGCGGCGTGCGCAGTTCGTGCGTCAGCGTGGCGAATAGCGTTGTCTTGGCGCGTAGCGCATCCTCGGCGGCGCGGACATGGCGGGTGATGTCGCGCGCGACCACGAGGTGCCCGCCATCCAAAAGTATCCGTTCCACCCATTCGAAGCGGCGCCCATCGGGCGCGGGGGCATCGAAGCGGCGCTCGCCGTTCTCGAATTCGGGAGCGGGCGCCCTACCCCAAGGCGGGCGCTGCGGCCCGATCCAGTGCCGGAACGTCGCACGAAATGCCGGGTTCGCGCGGATGAGCGACCCGTCCGCCGCGAGAATAGCGGCCGGATCGGGCAGTGCGTCGAAGGCATCGAACGCTGGCGCCGGGGCGAGCTGAACCATCGACTGATGAAGCCTGCGCGGCGGTTAAGAAACCTTGGCGAATCCGGCCTGATCGGCGCTGGCCCACTGGCGCTTGAGGCTGAGCGCCTCGGCGACATGGATGCGGCGCACAGTTTCCGCGCCGTCGAGATCGGCGATGGTGCGCGCAACTTTGAGCGTGCGATGGTAGGCGCGGGCGGAAAGCGCCAGCGACTCGGCCGCTTTCGCCAGCAACGCAGCGCCCGGCGCATCTGGTGCGGCAACGCGCTCCAGCGCGTCGAGATCGAGCGTCGCATTGAGACCCGCGCCCCGGCTCGCTTGCGCTTCGCGCGCGCGCCCGACCCGTGCTGCTGCTTCGGCCGTGCCTTCAATCGGCGGCGGTAGCGCCAAATCGGCCGCCGTCACAGGCGGCACGTCGAGTTGGATATCGATGCGGTCGAGCAGCGGACCGGACAAGCGCGCTTGGTACTCGATGGCGCAGCGCGGGCCGCGCCGGCACATGCCCGCCCCTGGCCCTCCACCGCAGCGGCATGGATTCATCGCCGCGGCCAGGAGAATCCGCGCCGGATAGGTGACGTGATGATTGGCGCGCGCGATCAGCACGCTGCCGCTCTCCAGCGGCTGGCGCAGTGCATCGAGCGCCTGCGATGAGAATTCCGGCAGTTCGTCCAGGAACAGCACGCCTTGATGCGCCAGGCTGATTTCACCGGGTTTGGCGCGGAGGCCGCCGCCAACCAGCGCCGCCATCGACGCGGAATGATGCGGTGCGCGGAACGGACGCGTGCGCGTCAAACGTCCGCGTTCGAGCAAGCCGGCCACGGAATGCAGCATCGAGACTTCGAGCAATTCCTCCGAGGAAAGCGGCGGCAACAGACCCGGCAGACGTTGCGCCAGCATGGATTTGCCTGCGCCAGGCGGGCCGACGAAGAGAATGTTGTGGGCGCCCGCGGCTGCGATTTCGAGCGCGCGTTTGGCCTGCTCCTGACCACGCACGTCGCGGAGATCAGGAACGCTCGCGCCGTTGATGAGGTCGCCACGTTCCGGCGCCTTCAGCGCCGCGCCGCCGCGGAAATGATTGACCAGCGAGAGCAGCGACGGCGCGGCAATGACTTCGCCACCAGCCCATGCGGCTTCAGCGCCGCACGCTTCAGGACAAATGAACGCCGCGTCCATCGCGTGCGCGGCCATTGCTGCGGGCAACGCGCCAGGCGCGGACGCGAGCGCGCCATCCAGACCGACTTCACCAAAGCAGACGACGCCATCGAGCGCATCGTGCGGCAGCGCGCCGATGGCAGCCATCATCGCAAGCGCGATCGGCAGATCATAATGCGTCCCCTCTTTCGGCAAATCGGCGGGCGCGAGATTGACGACGAGACGCCCCGCGGGAATGGCAAGGCCGATCGATGCGAAGGCGGCGCGCACCCGCTCGCGCGATTCAGACACGGCCTTGTCGCCGAGGCCGACAATGACGATGCCGGGTTGGCCGCCGGTGAGCTGAACTTGAACTTCGATCCGGCGTGCTTCGAGCCCGGCGAAGGCCACCGTGGTCGCATTGGCGCAAGTCTGCATAACGCCCGCCCTTATCCACAAGCGAGGCCGCTGATCGTACAGAATAAGAACAAATGCGCAACAAAAAACGAACGCAATCACGCTCGGCGCGAAGCGGTGCACAGACTTACCCCCAGCGTGGCGCCCGCGCCAAGGAAATCGCTGATCTTAAGAGAAAATTAGTCCGGCCCGCCGGCAAGGCCATCAGCGTTCGGCGCGCCGTCGCCGCCGCCGCGATATTCGGGCGTGGCCGGCGCTTGCGCGTAGTACGGCGTCTCGGGAGCTCGCACCTGCATGAACGACACAACGCGGCGCACGCCTCCGACGAGACTCGCGATCTCCGCGGCGCGGCGCAGCTCGTGATCGGTGCGTGCTATGCCCATCAAATAGACGTTGCCGTGGAATGTCTCGATGTTGACGTTGATCGCGCGCACCGACGGGCTTGCAGCGAGACGGGCGCGGATCTGCGCTGTGATCAGCTCGTCCTGGGCATTGACCATCAGGCTCGACGGCTGGCCGATGAAGAGTTCGTTGTAGACGTTGTCGAGGCTGCGCACGCTGCGCGCGATCGTTTCCGCGGCTTGACGATGCTCTGCCGTCGGCGTGGTGCCTGAGAGCAAGAGATTGCCGTTGGCGACTTCGACATCGACCTCCTGGAATGCAATGCGATCCGCGGCAAGCAGGCGTAGCTTCACCTGCTGCGACGCCGCAGCATCGTCGATGCCTTCGCCGATGGTGCGGTCCTGCGCGGCGTAGACGCCGACACTGGCCGCTGTGCCGAGGGCCGCGGTCATGCAGCCGCTCACGGCAACGGACGCCGCGAATAAAGTGGCGAGGACGACAAGTGTGCGCATTTGGGTCAGTCTGCGCCTGGATCGTTTCGGCACATTTAATGTCAGGCGCCGAGGCGCTCATTCCACCAGGCGCCGCGTTCATGCCTCGGCAACAAACCTGAACCAATTACTACCAAGTCGAAGCGAATGGGCGCTGCGGTGAGCCGCCAGCGGCCTGCAAGCACCTGCGCTGCATGGGCAATACGCTGCTGCGCCGCCGGCGTCACGGCGTAAGCGCCGGCGTCGTACGTGCCGCGCGCTTTCACTTCGATGATAACGAGAACACCATCCTTCCAAGCCGCCACATCGACTTCGCCGTAAGGCGTGCGCAAGCGATGGCCGAGAATACGATAGCCCTTGCACATGAGGTAGAGCATCGCCGCCCACTCCGCGGCGCGCCCGCGCCGCTCGGCTCGCTGGCGCCTCACGTCTGCTCCTTCAGCTCAAGCGCGCGCGCATAGGCGCGCTTGCGTGGCACGCCGAGATCGCGGGCTGCCTCGCTCGCCGCTTCTTTCACGCCGCGTGAGAGCGCCGCGAGAAGGAACGCATCAAGCGCTTCATCGCTCACCTCCGCTTTCGGCAGGGGCGGGCCGACAATGATAACGATCTCGCCTTTCGGCGCGCCTGCCTGGACGTAGTGCGCCGCCAGCTCTTCAAGCGTCGCGCGGCGCGTTTCTTCGAAAAGCTTCGTCAGTTCTCGCGCCACGGCCGCCGCGCGGGCGCCAAGAATTCCCGCCATGTCACTCAGCGACTCTGTCAGCCTCGGACCGGTTTCGTAAAAAACCAAGCTGGCATTGAGGTCGACGAGTTCGCTTAGCGCCGCGCGGCGGGCGCCGTGCTTCGGCGGCAGAAAGCCAACGAAGAGGAAGCGGTCCGTCGGCAGGCCTGAGGCGACGAGGCCGGCGAGCAGGGCCGAGGCGCCGGGAATCGGACAAACGCGATGGCCCGCCTCAAGCGCAGCACGGACAAGTTTGTAACCGGGGTCGGAGATAAGCGGTGTGCCAGCGTCACAAATGAGCGCGACGCGCTCACCGCGGCCGAGCGCGTCCAGGATCAGATCGCGTACGGCCTCGGCGTTGTGTTCGTGATAGGCAGCGAGCTTGGGCTTCAAGCCATAAGCGTCCAGCAGCTTCACCGACACACGCGTGTCCTCGGCGTAAACCCGATCGGCGGCAGTCAAAATATCCAACGCCCGCAAGGTGATGTCGCGCAGGTTCCCGATCGGCGTGGCCACCACATAAAGGCCCGCTTCCAAAGGTGGACTGGATTCGCGAGCGCCGATACGGTCGCGCCCGCTTTGCCTGGGGTCAGACGAAGGGTTGCTCATGGCTTCCGCCAAATCATCGGCGCGGACGCTCGCCGCGCCAAGTGTGAAGACGACGGCTGCGGTGAGCCTGGCCGCTTTCATGGCCGCGTGCGCCACAGCGCCCTCGCCCGGCCCCTCGGTCCCGCCGCCGCCCGGGCCGGTCACCCAGCCTGAGCAGCAAGTGCTGACCCGGGATGGCGTCACCCCGCCGTTCATGCGCGGGCGCGAGATCGTGCGGGTCGGTTTGATGCTGCCGTTCAGGCTCAGACCGCAGGAGGCGACCGCCATCTACAACGCAGCGGAGCTAGCGCTGTTCGAGCTGGGCGATGAGAACACGCTGCTCATTCCGCGCGACGCGGGCGCCGACTCCGGGTCGGCGGCGGCCACGGCGCGCACGCTGGTTTCCGATGGCGCCGATATCATCATTGGCCCGGTGTCCCGCGAGGGCGTGACGGGGGCCGCAAGCGCAGCGCAAAGCGAGAATATCCCGATGATCGGCTTGTCATCCGATCGCACGGTCGGCGGCAACGGCGTCTATCTGCTGAGCTTCCAGCTCGAAGATGAAATTGCGCGGCTGGTCTCATATGCCGCCGACCAAAACATTCGCTCAATTGCTCTGTTGGCGCCCTCAAACGAATATGGACGGCGAATCGAAACCGCATTGCGGGCGGAAGCCGCCGCACGCGGCGTTACCATCGTTGCCTCACAGCTCTACAACCGCACCGATGCCGACGCGACCGCGGCAGCGAACACTCTTGCGGCGGAGCTGCGTATTCGGCCGGCGCAAGGCATCATCATAGCTGAAAACGGCTCGCCATTGCGGGCAATCGGCGCGGCCCTGGTGCAATCCGGCGTCGACACAGGCCGAGTGCGGCTCATGGGCACCAGCGTGTGGGCGGGCGAGGCCGAGCGCGAACCTTCGCTGGCGGGCGGTTGGTATGTCTCGCCGGATCCGGCTGCACGCACGGAGTTCGAGAACCGCTACCGCGCCGCGTTTGGCGAAGCCCCAACACGGCTGGCGAGCCTCGGGTACGATGCCGTCGCATTGGCGGCACTGCTCTCCCGCGATCGCGGCTCGCAAGGCTTCTCCCGCGGCGCGATCGAGAACCGAGAAGGATTCGCCGGTTCCGACGGGCTTTTCCGCTTCCGTCAGAATGGCGCGATCGAACGCGGCCTGGCGATCATCCAAGTTGGGCAGAACACCAACAGCGTGCTCGACGCGGCGCCGCGGCGCTTCCCGGCAAGCGGCACTTAGGACGCAAGCTCGGCAACAATCTTATTCGACAGAAGCCGGCCGCGCGGTGTCAGGCGCACGGCGCCGTTGGCGCGCGTGACGAGCCCCTGCCCTTCAAGCCACGCGAGCGCGTCCGCATTCAGCGGCCGGCCGCGTAAGCGTTCGATGGGCGCGATGGCAATGCCTTCCTCGACGCGCAGCCCCATTAGCAGCATTTCGTCGGCCGCCTGCTCTCCGGTCAGGCGCGCCTCGCTGATCCAGCCAACGCCATTTTCGCGCACTGCATCGATGTAGTCGGCGGGGCGTCTTTGCGCCTCCAGCGCCAAGCGCGCGTCATCTTGGGTGATGCGCCCGTGTGCGCCAGGACCTACGCCGATCCAGTCATCGCTATTCCAGTAGAGTGCATTGTGGCGCGACCGGGCAGCGGGCGAGCGCGCATGGTTGGAGATTTCGTAGGCGGGAAACCCTGCCGTGTCGCAGATCTCTTGCGTGGCCTCATAGAGCGCAGCGGATAGCTCATCGTCGGGCGTAATGAGCTGGTCGCGGTTGACGCGACGCGCGAACGCAGTGCCGGGTTCGATCGTGAGTTGGTAGAGCGAGACGTGTTCCACCGGCAGCGCAAGCGCTCGCCGAAGCTCATTGCGCCATAACTCAACGCTCTGTCCTTCGCGTGCGTAGATCAAGTCGAGCGACGCGCGGCGGCCCGTCGTTGCGACAGCATCGACGGCGTGCAGTGCGGCGGCCGCATCGTGCTTGCGCCCAAGCCCGCGCAACGACTCATCGTCCAGCGCCTGTACGCCCACGGAAAAGCGATTGACGCCAGCGGCGGCCTGCTCGGAAAAGAGCGCGGCGTCTTCGGGATTGGCTTCGAGGGTGATTTCGCAATCGTTGGCCAGGTTGAACGCGCGCGCGGCAGCGGCGATCAGCCGGTCTATCTCATCGCCGCGCAAGAGCGAGGGCGTACCGCCGCCGAAGAACAGGCTCACGATTTCGCGGCGCCCGAAGCGTTCGGCGTGCGCTTGGAGATCGGCCGCGATCGCCTCGATCAGCGGTGCGTTATCCGCGCCGCGTGTCCGATAAACGTTGAAATCGCAATACGGGCAGATGGCGCTGCAGTATGGCCAATGCACGTAGATTCCGGTCGCGTTCATTTGAGCGACGCGACCAGCTTCTCGAATGCGCGGGCGCGATGCGTTAGCGGCAGTTTTTCCTCGTGGCTCATCTCACCAAAGGTGCGCGTGCGGCCTTCCGGCTCGAAGATCGGGTCGTAGCCAAATCCTTTGTCTCCGCGCGGTGGCCAGATGATACGCCCCTGCACTTCGCCTTCGAACACTTCAACCTCGCCATCAGGCGTCGCCAGCGCGAGCGCGCAAACGAAGCGCGCGGAGAGATCGCCGCCCCTAGCGCTCAACTCATCCCAAACGCGTTGCATGGCGACGCGAAAGTCTCTGTGCGGGCCAGCCCAGCGGGCGGAGTAGACGCCTGGTGCGCCGTCCAGCGCGAAGACCTCCAGGCCGGAATCGTCAGCCAGCGCCGGCAGACCCGACGCAACGGCGGCGGCACGGGCCTTCAGAGCGGCGTTGCCGGGGAACGTCGCCTCGGTCTCTTCCGGCTCGGGCAGATTAAGCTCGGCTGCCGAAACCGCATCGAGCCCCAACGGACCGAGCAGGGCGGCGATTTCGCGGACTTTTCCGGACTTGTGGCTGGCGACGACCAGCCGGCCGGTCAGGCGGGACATGATTGCAACACTTGTTTGACTAGTGACGGCGGGGTCTATATCGTTTATCAATAAACCCCGGCTAGGGTCAGGCCGGAGAGAGGTTCCTCGCCGCCATGAAGGCCCTGGGCAAAGGCTCTATCGCATCGATCATCCGGGTCGGTCTCACGATCGCCTGGGTGGTGCTGTGGGTTGCTGCTGTCTCGGTTGGCTTGGGCGCGATTGGTTACAGCGTCGTCCTGGCTCTGGTGGCCAATGGCGCAATCGACCCTGCCATCCTCGAAGGCGGCGGCGGCAATATTGGCCTGGGTGGCGGCAGCGGTGGCGACTTGCACGTCACATACGATCAACCCGGCGGCGCCACATGGCCCGTGGTGGTTCCGGCTCTCCTGATTGCAGTTGTCGCCATCGCAGGCGCGCTCGTGATCGTCTGGCGGCTGCGGAAACTGTTCGATGCGTTTTCGACTGGCGAGCCGTTCCGCCGCGAGAATGCGCAGCATCTGCGCGTGATTTGGATCACCATGCTGGTCATCGAGGTATCGCGCTATTTGCTGATGGCGCTAACCGGCGTCCTGCTGACGGCCTATGGCGGGCCGAACGTCGAAGCGAACTACGCACTCTCGGTCGATCTCTCCACGTGGGGTTCGATTCTCATTCTTATCGTCTTGGCCGAGGTCTTCCGCGAGGGCGCGCGCCTCAAGGAAGAGCAGGAGCTGACGATCTGATGGCGATCCGCGTCACCCTCGACCGCATCCTGCTCGACCGGCGCATGTCGCTGACCGAACTGAGCGACAAGGTCGGCGTGACGCTGGCGAACCTCTCGATCCTCAAGACCGGCAAGGCCAAGGCGATCCGCTTCTCCACGCTCAACGCATTGTGCCGGGTGCTCGACTGCCAACCCGGCGAATTGCTGAGCTACGAACCGAGCGAAGACGACGCGCTCCAAGAAGCGGCCGATCAGGCGGCCGAGTAAGTCTTCAATGCGCGGGCGGCAGGATCGCCGCTTCTCCGTCCATGAACCGCACCTCGATCGTCGGCGCGTCGGCCTGGCCCGGCGCGAAAAGTTCGTAGACGACGCTGCCGTCACCACCAGGTTGGCGGCTCTCGATCACGCGCTCAGGCAGAAACGCGTTTGGCGCCGTTGCGACGACGTTGCGAACCGGCGCTGGCGCATCGCCCCAGGCGATATCGCGCTGAATTTCCACCACCCGCCAGCTGCCGTCAGGCCCCATCAGGTCGAACTCATATTCCTGGCCGTTCAGCGTGCCGGTGACTTCGTATTCGCCGGCGCCGCCGGCCTGGCCGCCGGTGATTGTAACGCCAGGCATCGCCGTCATTACGGCCGCCTGCGCTTCATAAGGAATTTCGGGCTCTACGCTCTCGACTTTTTCGTCGGCGCGAGGCCCGCATCCGGCGGCGAGCAGAACCGAAACCGCCAACAATATGCGCATAGTCCTCTCCCCTAACTCACGGCTCGCTGCTGCGCCTCGAACAAGCGTCCGCACCCCAGCTTCGCCAAGCGCATCAGCTCGGTGAACTCCTCTTCGCTGAACGGACGCTGCTCGCCGGTCGCCTGAATTTCGATCATGCGCCCGTCGCCTGCGAGGATGAAGTTCGCATCGACCTCGGCGCTCGAATCTTCTGCGTAGTCCAAATCGAGCACGGACACGCCGCCAAACACGCCGCACGAAACAGCCGCGACCTGGCCGGTGATCGGGTTTTCCTTGATCACTTTCTCTTCGATCAGATACGCGCACGCCTTCGCCAGCGCCACCCACGCGCCGGTGATCGCCGCCGTGCGCGTGCCGCCATCGGCCTGGATCACGTCGCAATCGAGCGTGATGGTGCGGTCGCCGAGAGCCTTTAGATCCACCACCGAGCGCAAAGAGCGGCCGATCAGACGCTGGATCTCCTGCGTGCGTCCGGATTGCTTGCCCTGCGCGGCTTCGCGGCGGCCGCGCGTGTGCGTGGCGCGTGGCAGCATGCCGTATTCGCCCGTCACCCAGCCTCGGCCCTGCCCTTTGAGCCATCCAGGCACGCCCTGCTCGACACTCGCAGTGCAGAGCACGTGCGTTTGCCCGAAGCGCGCCAGGCACGAGCCTTCGGCGTAGCGCGATACGGCAGTTTCGAGCGTGATGTCGCGCAATTGATCTGGCGCGCGGCCGGACGGACGCATGGTTGACCCTCGATGTTCCGGGCGCTCATGGCCGATTGCGGAGCAGCCGTCCAGCCGCTTGCGCCGGGGCCAGCGGTCGCTACCTAGAGGTGCGAATGGCGCTGCCGCCCTCATCAAACCTCTCCTCGCTCGACGGCCGGGCGCGCGAGATTTTCCGCGAGATCGTCGAGTCCTATCTCACGACCGGCGAACCCGTCGGCTCGCGCACGCTCTCGAAGCTAGGCGGCGTCGGGCTTTCGCCCGCCTCGATTCGCAACACGATGGCTGATCTCGCGAGCCTCGGGCTGCTCGAAGCGCCCCATGCGATGGCGGGACGGCGCCCCACACAGCTGGGCTTGCGCTTTTTCGTCGATAGCCTGCTCCAGCTTGGCGACGTGCCGCCGGAAGAAAAGCGCGAGATCGATGCACGCATTGCGGCGGCGGGCTCCAATCCGCAAGAGGTGATGGGCGCGGCGTCCGACCTGCTCTCCGGTCTGGCCGGCGGCGCGGGCCTTGTCGTGACCCCGGAGCGCGATGCGCCGGTACGGCATGCAGAGATCGTCGGCATCGGGCCTGGACAAGCGCTGCTCGTCTTGGTGTTTGAAGACAATCAGGTCGAGAACCGCATCATCAACACGCCCGCAGATCTGCCGGCCAACGCTCTGGTTGAGGCGGCGAACTACCTCGACGCGCGCTTCAAAGGGCGCACGCTCTCGGAGGCGCGCGCCGCCGCGAGCGAAGCGCTCGCGCACGACCACGCCGCGCTCGACCAGGCAGCTGCGGCGCTCGTCGAAAAAGGTCTAGCCGAGTGGTCCGGAGAAGACCCGACGCTCGGGCGCGCGCTGATCGTGCGCGGACGCGGGAACCTGCTGCAGGATCAGCAGGCGATCGCCGATCTGGAGCGGGCGCGGAAGCTGTTCGACGATCTGGAAAAAACCCGCGAACTGATCCAGGTGCTCGATTTGGCCAAGGCTGGCGAGGCCGTGCGCGTGTTCATCGGCTCGGAGAATCCCCTATTTTCGCTATCGGGGTCGAGTCTGATCGTCGCGCCCTATATGAACGCAGAACGCAAGGTCGTCGGAGCGCTGGGCGTGATCGGCCCTACCCGGCTAAACTATGCCCGGGTTATTCCAGTGGTGGACTATACGGCGCGCGTCGTCGGCCGGGTGCTCGATGGGCGCGGCGAACGGTGAGGATGGAATGACGAACGAAACGAACTTACAGCCGGAAGCGGCCCAGACCTCGGCGCCTCAAACGGGACCGGAAACGCCGGACGTCGAGGCGCTCCAAGCAGAGTTGGCCAAGGCGCGCGACGACATGCTGCGTGCGCTGGCGGAGGTCGAGAACACGCGCCGCCGCGCCGAGCGCCAAGCTGCTGATGCGCGCACCTACGCAATCGATCGCTTCGCCGCCGACCTCTTGCACGTCGCCGATACGCTGACGCGTGCGTTGCAAGCGGCGCCGCGAGACGACATCGACGAAGGCTTCCGCAATCTGCTGATGGGGGTTGAGCTTACTGAGCGTTCGTTGCTCGAGGCGTTCGCACGCCACGGGCTCAAGCGCGTCGGCGCAAAAGGCGATACATTCGATCCCAACCTGCACCAGGCCGTCGCGCAGGCGCCCGGCGATCAGCCCGCCGGCGTGGTCCAAGAGGTGATGCAGTCGGGCTACGTACTGGCTGACCGCACGTTACGCCCCGCAATGGTGCTGGTTTCAACGGGCCCCTCTGGGACGCCTCCAGCCCACGTCGACATCAAAGTCTGACCTCGCACGGTGTCGCGTTGCCAGCTATGCCAAAGGCGTCCATCGCTCTGCGGCGAAGCAAGGCAGAAGGCCGGATTTCGCCTGAATTCCGCTTTGCGGGGGACATGACGGATTGTTAATCTATCCGTCATGTGATTTGAGGGGAGACAGACATGCGAAACAAACTGTGGCTTGGCGCGGCTGCGGTTGCGCTGATGGTGGCGTTCGGTCTGGCTCCCGCCGCGGCGCAAGACGCCGATCAACCCGGCGATGCTTCAACCCAGGCGACACTGAGCGGCAATGTCGATGATGAGATCTCGCCCGCCGGCGATGCCGACTGGTTCCGCCTGCAAGTCGTGCAAGGGCAACGCTACAACCTCGCGCTCGCCGGCATCGAAAACGCCGAGGGCCAGGCGCTCGATCCGATGCTCGCCATCTACGACACGCAGGGCAATCAGCTCGCCTTCAATGATGATGCGAACGGCACTCTCAACGCGGCGTTGCGTTATTCACCGTCGCAGAGCGGCGAGGTGTTTGTCGAAGCGCGCGCCTTCGACGGCACGGCAACCGGCGCCTATCGCCTTGGCGTCTCTTCCGAACCTCTGCCGGCGGATGACATTGGCAATGACGCGAACACGCGCGCGCGCATTGCTGCCGGACGCAGCGTCAGCGGCAACATCGAGTACGAGGGTGATTTCGACTGGTATCGCTTCTCTGCCCGCACCGGCAATCGCTATCGCATCAGTCTGGCTGGCGCGGGCGAGGACGGCCTCGGCGATCCGCTCCTCCGCGTCGTCGACCGCGACGGCAACGAACTGGGGGCCAATGACGACGCCGAAGGCACCTTGAACTCCCAGCTCGAATTCATCCCTTCCGCCAACGGCGATGTGTTCATAGAGGCGCGCGCGTTCGGCGATGCCTATACCGGCCGGTACGATTTGAACGTGGTCGCCGAGCGCCTGCCGCGCGACGGCGTCGGCAATTCGCGCACAACGGGCGGCCGCATCAGCACCGGACAGACCATCAATTCGACGCTCGATTTCCCCAGCGACACCGACTGGTATCGCATCCGTCTTGAGGAGGGTCAGTCCTATCGCTTCACGCTGAACGGCGACGGCGACACGCCCGCCGGCGACCCGCTGCTGCGTTTGCATGACGCCAACGGCCAGGAAGTGGCGACGGACGACGACGGCGGCGAAGGGTTGAATTCGTATCTCGAATTCACCGCGCCCAGCACCGGCAATTACTACGTCGAAGCGCGCGGATTCATGGATGACGCGACCGCGGCTACGCATTGACGGCGCGAGACGGCGATGTGCCGGGCG
This sequence comes from Caulobacteraceae bacterium, assembly GCA_052387215.1. Classification (GTDB taxonomy): domain Bacteria; phylum Pseudomonadota; class Alphaproteobacteria; order Caulobacterales; family Aquidulcibacteraceae; genus Vitreimonas. The sequence continues at coordinate 45,821 of JBQTJK010000035.1, read as the reverse complement.
ACAACGCAACCGATGCGACGCTTGGAGGCGAGGGCGACTATCGCGAAGGCACGCTCCGGCCCGCCGGCGACCGCGACTGGTATCGAGTCGATCTGACCGAGGGCCAGGGCGTCCGCATCGCGTTGGACAGCGCCGCCACCGCCGACGCGTTGGGCGACCCGATGGTCGTGCTCTACGCGCCGGACGGCGCCGAAGTTGCGCGCGACGACGATGGCGGCGAGGGTCTCAATTCGTGGCTCGAGTATCAAGCAACCACCGCAGGTCCGCACTATGTCGAAGCGCGTGGGTTCGTAGACGAGGCGGAGGGCCGCTACACGCTTTCGCTTATCCCTGGTGAAGTCGGCTCAACCCCTGACGCCGCCCAACCGCTGTCCACGGCGGGCGACCCGCGCACGAGCATGATCGGCGCCGAAGGCGATGCGGATTGGTTCGTCGTCGAGCTGATCGAAGGCCGCCCCTACCGCATCAATGTCGAGAGCATGGATCCCAACCCCTTGGCGGATCCCCTGCTCACTATCTACGACGCGCAGGGTAATCAGATCGCCGCGGACGATGATGGCGGGCGCGGCCTCAACGCCTACCTGAACTTCGCATCCGCGACGGGAGGCCCCTACTTCCTAGGCGTTTCATCGTTCGGCGACAGTGGAACGGGCCGCTACCAGATCCGCGTCACTGACACCGATGTGCCGGGTCATCCATACACCGACGAACTTTTGGACGCCGCCGATGACAGCCGCCTCAGCCGCATCGAAATGCCAGGCGATCTCGACAATTATCGCGTCAGCCTTGAAGGCGGCGTCACCTACGCGATCGACGTCAGCGGCGCGGGCGAGAACCCCCTGGCCGATCCGTTCGTGGCGATCGTCAATGACGAGAACACGCGCATCACCTCGGATGACGACAGCGGCGATGGGCTCGACGCGCGGCTGCGTTTCCGTCCCGACGCGTCGGGCGATTTCCTCATCCAGGCGAGCGGCCTTGGCGGATCGACTGGAGACTATGAAGTAAGGATCGTGCGCCGGTAGGCGAAAGCTCGCGGGGACGTACGTGGGAGCGGCGGCGCTGGACAAGAGCGCCGCCGCTTTTTTGTACGCTGGGCGCGAGGGAAGGACCTAAGGCTCGCGCGCGCGCCAGTCTTGCAGGTGCGCTATGTCCCTGCCAAGTCGATCAAGAATTTGGGCCGCGTCCGTATGATCTACCACTTGAAGAACTGCGACGAGGATTTCTGCACCTTCGATCCAGTATGACAGCTGATCGGCGGGAAACCCGCCCCGGCCGTCGTGCATTCGAGCAATCGCTTCGGCCATGAAGGCAGCCACTAGCAAAACTACGCGCTGGCTGCTCGGCGCCGTTTCGATAGCCGTAAGGCATTCGCGTTCAATACGATAGAAGAGATGATCATCGCCGATCGCGTGCTTCGCGATCGCCTCTGATAACTCGCGAGCAATTCTCGCAGCTGTAAGCGACGTTGCACTCACAAAAACTCGTGGCTGTGAAATACAGAGATCAGCCGCACACCATTCTTAGCCAGCAAGGCCTCGGCCCCCTCATCACGATCGACTAGGCTAATCGCTACTTCTACCATCGCGCCCGCCTGGCGAACGGCGTCCACGGCCTTCATCACCGATTTGCCGCTAGTAGTGACATCGTCGGCAATGACGACAAGCTGACCCGTCAGCTCTTCGGGACGCAATGTACCTTCAATGGTCTCACCGGTACCGTGAGCTTTGGGTTCCTTGCGCACAAAAAACGTCCGGATCGGATCCTTTTCCAGGTGGCTCAGGAGAGCCACGTTTGAGATTATCGGGACGGCGCCCATCTCTAGACCACCAGCAACGCGGGCGCCCGTTTTGGTGATCAAGTTGAAGAAAGCCTTCGCGCACAGGAATGCGCCCTCAGGCACCATCATGGTCGGCTTGAGGTTGAAATAGACATTGCTGATCTGTCCCGACGACAGCTTGAAACTGCCCTTTTTGAAGGACCGCTCGCGGACAATCTCAAACAAGCGCAGGCGCTCATCCTCCGGGATCGCGGAGGGAAGACCAGGTTGCGATACCTTCGATAAAGCGCTCATTCCAACCCCGGCGAAATCGGTTGCCCCCACCGACCAACGCTTGGAACGCGACGAATCAGCTTGCGGGGGACTTTGAGTCGCGCCGCGTAAACAGGCAATGACCCGCGCAGCTAATTGCACAGGCGAAACACCTGAACCAATAGGACATTCCGGCGCATTATCAAGGCTGTTACTGGTGTTCCGAGCACCTGAGCACCAGGTATTCCCGGCCTCAGGCACCGTCGACCACTCCGTCTAGCTCAGATTGGCGGTCCGCTCGCTGCCTTGCCGCTCGAGCATCCAGCCCGGGTATTCGGGCTTCAGCTTCGAGACTTCATCCAGGCGCCTCAGATCGTCGCTCGACAGCTCGACGCCGGTCGCGGCGAGGTTGTCATTCAGTTGCGCTTCCGTCTTGGCGCCGATGATCACGCTGGTGACGTGCTTCTGGTGCAAGAGCCAAGAGAGCGCGATCTGCGCGACCGAGACACCCCGCGCGTCGCCGATCTCCTTCATCACATCGATGATGTCGTATGCCTTTTCCTTATCGACAGGCGGGAAGTCGAACGCGGTGCGGCGCGCATCGTTCGGGCCGCCACTGCGTGTGAATTTGCCGGATAAAAAGCCGCCGGCGAGCGGGCTCCACGGCAGGATGGCCAGCTGCTGATCCTTGGCCAGTGGCACGACTTCGCGTTCGAGGTCGCGGCCGGCAATAGAATAATACATTTGCAGCGACTCGAAGCGCGCCAGGCTGTTGCGTTCGGAAACGCCAAGCGCCTTGGCGATCTGCCAGGCCGCGAAATTGCAGAGCCCGATGTAGCGGGCCCTGCCCGACTTCACGACTTCATCGAGCGCTTCGAGCGTCTCTTCGAGCGGCGTGATGTTGTCGAAGGCATGCACCTGATAGAGGTCGACATAGTCGAGCCCGAGCCGCTCCCGGCTTGCGTCGATCGCATCGAACACGTGCTTGCGCGCGAGACCCCAGAGATTGGTATTGTTGTAGCGGCGCTGCGCTTCGGGCGTTTGTTCGCCCGCGCCGTAGGCGCCCATGCGGCCGAACAACTTGGTCGCGATCACCAGTTCGTCGCGCGGCAAGCCCTTGATCGCTTGGCCGAGCACCTGCTCCGAAAGGCCGTTAGAGTAGACGTCCGCCGTGTCGATAAAGGTTACGCCTTTGTCGAACGCTGTTTTCACCAGTTTGGTCGACGCGTCCTGTTCGAGCGCGCCGATGACTTTCCAGAAGCCGTCGCCGCCAAAAGTCATTGTGCCGAGGCAGATTTCGGAGACGGCAAGGCCAGTGCGGCCGAGTTTGCGATAGCGCATGGGAGGATCCTTCAGGTCACGCCAGCAACGCGGAACCAGGCGAGACACCGCGCCCAGCCGTCAGCGGCGGCTTCCGCATTGTAGCTCTCGCGATAGTCGGCGTGGAAGCCGTGGCCGACGCCGGGATAGACGATTATCTCCGACCGCGAGGGGTTGTCGGCGGCCAGTAACGCCGCGCGCATCTGTTCGACGCTTTCGAGCGGGATGCCGCGATCGCTCTCGGCGTAAAGGCCCAGCACCGGCGTCCGCAGCGTTCCTGCAATATCAACTGGCCATTGCCGCTCCTCGTCGGCGCCCCAGCTGCCCGGCTGGGGATGCACCAAGCGCCCGTACCAAGCGACGCCAGCTTTGATGTCGGGGAAACGCGCCGCGGCCATCCAGACGACGGCGCCGCCCCAACAGAAGCCGGTGATGCCGATGTCGCCGTCGGTGAAATTCTGCGCCTTCAGCCATTCGACAGCGCCGTTCGTGTCGCCCATGACTTGTTCGTTGTTGGCGGTGGCGACGATTGCGCGGATCGCGGTCATGTCGGTGAGCGGCGCGGGATCGCCGGCGCGGTCGAAGTAATCGGGCGCGACGGCGACATAGCCTTCGCGCGCGAAGCGGCGGCAGACATCCTTGATGTATTCGTGGATGCCAAAGATCTCATTGACGACGATGATGCTCGCGTGACGACCGCGGCCGACTGGGCGGGCTACATACGCAGGCAATGAATAGCCTTCGGCGCCAGCGAAATGCACGTCTTCGGTGATCAGCTCGTCGCCCGGAGTGGTCAAAGGAATTGCGCAGGACGAGACGGCTGCCGTGGCGTAGCCGGCGAAGAAAAGCGAAGCCGCGAGCGTGCGGCGCGTGGGCGGAAAATTGCCTTCAGGCGTGTCGAGCCTCATCCCGTTCGTCTCCTCCTGGATCGCGCCCACCGCGCGTCCCCTTGCGCGTCATCTGGAGCCGGCGCAGGCTCAGTTCCAGAAAAATCTCGGGGGAGATCAATCCATGCGCTTCGTCGGTTTTGCCGCATTCGCCGCGGCTATCGCGCTTGCCGGGCCCGCCTTCGCCACGGCCCTGCCATTCGATCCGGACGAGGCGACGCGTCAATGGCTCGCCACCATGGGGCCGGAAGCCACGGAGCGATCGAACTGCTATTTTGAGGGGGGCTACATCATCCAGTTCGTCGGCGCCGGCCTCAGCATCGCGATCGGCATGGCCATGATGATGCTGGGCTGGGCCAAGGGCGTGCGCAGCTGGCTCGAGAAGACGGTGAAGTTCTATTTCCTCATCGCGCTCGGCATGGGCTTCGCCTACAGCCTCATCAGCACGGCGCTGACGTTCCCGTTCACGTACTATGTCGGTTTCGTGCGCGAGCACGAGTTCGGGCTGGCGACGCAGACCTTCAGCGAATGGTTTGTTGAGTATCTGCAAGCTAACGCCATTGGCCTCGTGATCGGCTCGATCGCCATCGCTCTGCTCTACCTCATAATCCGCGCGACCAAGCGCACGTGGTGGCTGTGGGGCACTGTGGCGGCGATCGCATTCGGGGCGGTGTTGCAGATTGCCTATCCAGTCTACTTCGCGCCGATCTTCAATACCTACACACCGATGGCCGATAGCGCGCTGAAGACCGACATCCTGCACATGGCGCAGGCCAATGGCGTACCCGCGCACGACGTCATGGTGTTCGACGTCTCGCGGCAGTCAAACCGCGTCACCGCCAATGTTTCCGGCTTCCTTGAAACGACGCGCATTTCACTCTCCGATACGCTGATCGAGCGCGCGAGCCCAGCCGGCGTGCGTGAAGTGATGGGCCATGAGATCGGTCACTATGTGCTCAATCACACCGTTTCGATCCTGGTGATGGCGGGCGTGCTCTACGCGATCGTGTTCGCGCTCGCGAACATTCTGTTCGGTGTGCTGAGCAAGGGCGAACGCTGGGGCGTCAGGGACGTTTCCGATCCCGCCGGCATGCCGTTGCTCTTCGCCGTAATCACGTTCCTGTTCACGCTGGCGACGCCGGTCCAGAACAACATGATCCGCTATCACGAGCACCAGGCCGACATTTTCGGCTTGAACGCTTCGCGTGAACCGGACGGGTTCGCCGAGACGGCGTTGCTCTTGTCCGAATATCGCAAGATGGAGCCCTCGCCGTTTGAGCTGTGGTTCTTCTACGATCACCCGTCGGGCTACCAACGCATCCACATGGCGATGCAGTGGAAGGCGCACGAGATGGCTGCTGGCCGCTACCCGATGGGCCCTGGCGGACCGCCGCCCGGATGGCGGCCGGACTTCGTGGTGATGCGCAACGAAGGCGTGACGCCGGCGCCGACTACGCCGCCGATTCCGCCGGCTGCGGAACCGTCACCCGCCGCACCGTCAAATTGATCCGCCCGCCCTTCGGCAACAGGCGCGACGTACCGTTCATGATGCGGTCGACGCCGTGATACGCACGCCGCGCAGCGCCCGAGAGCATGCACACGTCGCCTGACGCCAAGCGCACGCTGCGCGTCGGATCGGAGCGCAAGGCGCCGCCGATGCGGAAGAGCGCGGTGTCGCCGAGCGAGACCGAGAGCACCGGCGCGTCCCACGCCTCCTCGTCGCTGTCGACGTGCAGCCCCATGCGCGCGTCGCCTTCGTACAAGTTCACGAGACACGCTTCCGGCGGCGCATCGTAGCCACTGAGTTCACTCCAGAGTTCAAGCACGCGCGGCGGCATCTCCGGCCATGGGCGGCCCGTCTCCGGATGCGTTGCCTGATAACGGTAGCCGTGCTCCCTGTCCGTGAGCCAGCCCAGTGGACCGAAGTTCGTCATCCGCACCCGCATCGGCTGGCCCGATTTCGGCATGCGCGGGATGTAGAGCGGCCCCGCTCGCATGCGCGTGAACACCTCGTCGCGCAGCGCCTCCTGAGCGGCGCGGCCGAGCAGGCCCGGCCAGAGCCGGAAGCCGTCGAGGTCGGAGGTTGGGCGCGTCATCGCCATGCGGCTATCTAGGCATTCGGTTTCTTTTTTGTTCCGTGCGGAAACTTGAGCCGCATCAAGGTCCTTCAAAGCTGCCCACTATTTCCCTGCCGCGAATGCGGATAGCGCTCGGGAAAGCCTTGCACCTGGTAGGCGATACACCACATGAACCCGGAACGTATGCGGCTTGGAGCTTGGGACGGGCGCCAAGACGCGAACCATTTGAATGAAGCACAGGACGCGCGCTTCGCGGACGCCAGCTGCTGGGTCCTCAAGACGAAACCGCGCCGCTGAAAGGAACGAGGACAGAAAAATGGGCAAAGTGATCGGTATCGACTTGGGCACCACCAATTCGTGCGTCGCCGTGATGGAAGGCGGCCAACCGAAGGTGATCGCTAACTCCGAGGGCTCAAATACAACACCGTCCGTTGTGGCGTTTCGTGACGATGGCGAGCGTCTGATCGGTCTCACCGCGCAGCGCCAAGCTGTCATGAATTCTGAGCAAACATACTATGCCGTGAAGCGCCTGATCGGGCGCTCTTTTGATGACCCGATCACCAAGCGGGACATGGAGCTCGTCCCCTACAGGATCGTCAAAGGCCCCAACGGCGACGCCTGGATTCAAGGTCGCGACAAGCAATACTCGCCGTCGGAAATTTCCGCTTTCGTGCTGCAGAAGATGAAGCAGACGGCAGAAGATTATCTGGGCGAGCCGGTCGCGCAGGCCGTCATTACGGTGCCTGCCTATTTCAACGACGCCCAGCGCCAGGCCACCAAGGACGCCGGCCGCATCGCCGGCCTTGAAGTGCTGCGCATCATCAACGAACCAACCGCGGCCGCACTCGCCTATGGCCTCGATAAGCAAGGCGCGAACAAGACCATCGCTGTCTATGACCTCGGCGGCGGCACGTTCGACATCTCGATCCTGGAGATCGGCGACGGCGTCTTCGAAGTGCGCTCGACCAACGGTGACACGTTCCTCGGCGGCGAAGACTTCGACATTCGGATTGTCAATTATATCGCCGACGAATTTAGAAAGCAGACTGGTGTTGACCTGCGTCAGCAGAAGGACGCGCTGCAGCGCCTAAAAGAGACTGCGGAGCAAGCCAAAAAAGAGCTTTCCTCCCGCAGTGACTACGAAGTGAACATCCCATTCATTACGCAAGAGCCCGGCACCAAGAATCCGCTTCACCTTGTGATGAAGCTCACACGCGCGAAGCTTGAAGCGCTGGTCGAGGACCTGGTCCAGAAGACGATCGGCCCATGCAGGGCCGCGCTCAAAGATGCTGGCCTCTCCCCATCCGACATCAAGGAAGTGGTGCTGGTCGGCGGCATGACGCGCATGCCGAAAATCCAGCAGGTGGTGAAGGAATTCTTCGGCCGCGAGCCGCACAAGGGCGTCAACCCCGATGAAGTCGTGGCCGTGGGCGCCGCGATTCAGGCCGGCGTGTTGCAGGGCGACGTGAAGAACGTCGTGCTCCTCGACGTCACGCCGCTCTCGCTCGGCATCGAAACCTTGGGCGGCGTGTTCACGCGCCTGATCGAACGCAACACCACGATCCCGACCAAGAAGAGCCAGATTTTCTCCACTGCGGAAGACAACCAAAATGCGGTGACGATCCGCGTCTTCCAAGGCGAACGCGAAATGGCGCAGGACAACCGCCCGCTCGGTCAGTTCGACCTGGTCGGCATTCCTCCCTCCCCGCGCGGCATGCCCCAGATCGAAGTCACCTTCGACATCGACGCCAACGGCATCGTCTCGGTCAGCGCCAAGGACAAGGCCACCAACAAAGAGCAGTCGATGCGCATCCAACCGTCCGGCGGCCTCTCCGAAAACGACATCAAGCGCATGGTCAAGGAAGCCGAGGAGCACGCCGGCGAAGACAAGTCGCGGCGTGAGCTGGCCGAAGCGAAGAACCAAGGCGAGGCCCTGGTCCACGCGACCGAAAAGCAGCTCCAGGAAAACGGCGCCAAGATCCCGGCCGGCGACAAGTCCAACATCGAAGCCGCGATCGCGGCGCTGAAGTCGGCGCTCGAAAGCAACAATGCGCAAGAGATCGCGTCGAAGACGCAGGCCCTGGTGCAAGCGTCTATGAAGATCGGCGAAGCGCTCTATGGCGGCGCGCCTGGCGCGGCGCCCGGCGGCGACGCTGGCGGCGGCTCGAACAAAGAAGGCGTTGTCGACGCCGACTTCGAAGAAGTCGACGGCAACAACAAGAAGAGCGCTTAACGCTGGTCACGACATTGAGGTCGAGCGATGCAGCGGCGCTTCTCTCAAACTGAAATCGGGCGGCTTCCCTCCTTGCGAGGGAGCCGCCTCTTTCTCATCTCGGTCGCACCATGACCAGCGGTCGCGATTATTATGAAATCCTCGGCGTCCCCCGCGACGCTGATCCAGCCGCGATCAAGGCGGCCTTCCGCAAGCTGGCCATGAAGCTGCACCCGGATCAGAATCCGGGCTGCAAGGTCTCCGAAGAGAAGTTCAAGGAGATCGGCGAAGCCTATTCGGTGCTTTCCGATCCGGAAAAGCGCGCCACCTATGATCGCTTCGGCAAGGCTGCGTTCCAGAATGGCGCGGGCGGCTTCGGCCCGGGCGCTGCCGGCTTCAACGACTTCTCCGACCTGTTCAACGAAATCTTCGGCGGCGGCTTCGAGGAAATGTTCACGCGCGGCGCACGCGCCCCGCGCAGCGGCCCTGCCCGCGGCACGGACCTCCGCTACGACGTCGAGATCACGCTCGAACAAGCCTACCGCGGCGACGAGCGACAGATTGTGGTGCCGCGCGCGCAAGTGTGCGAGCCGTGCAAAGGCTCAGGCTCGGAAGGCAATGCGCCGCTTGCGACCTGCTCCACCTGCCAAGGCGCCGGCCAAGTGCGCGCCCAGCAAGGCATGTTTCGCATGGTGCGCACCTGCCCTGCCTGCCACGGCCGCGGCCAATCGATCAAAACGCCCTGCCGCTCATGCGGGGGCCGCGGCCTGACGCAGGTTGACGAAAAGCTCGATGTCAAAATTCCGGCGGGCGTCGAAGATGGCACGCGCGTGCGGCTTTCTGGCAAGGGCGATTCAGGCGCACGAGGGGGCCCGCCCGGCGATCTCTATCTCTTCCTCTCGGTCAAGCCGCACCCGTTGTTCGAACGCGACGGCCCCGACCTCTATTGCCGCGCGCCGACGCCGATGTGCAAAGCAGCCCTCGGCGGCGAGATCGAAATCCCGACTATCGACGGCGAACGCACCCGCGTCACCATTCCCGCCGGGGCGCAGACCGGGCGGCGCTTCCGCGTCAAGGGCAAAGGCATGACGCATCTGCGCGGCAAGGACCGCGGCGACCTGCACGTCGAGCTATTGGTCGAGACCCCGGTGAACCTCACCGCAAAGCAGAAGCGGCTGCTGGAAGAGTTCTCCAAGGATTGCTGCGCCGAAGCGCATCCGCAAACCCAGGGCTTCTTCGACAACGTCAAGAAATTCTTCGACGCCAACGCGCCGGGGCGGTGAGCTGCCGCTTCTTGGACCACCGGCGTCTCGCCAGTGTCACGATCCAAACGTGCATGCCATCTGAGAGTTGGAGCGCGGACGTCCGTCTTTTCGCGTTGTCACGATTGCCGGCCCCTTCTTGTTCGCGGTCGCACGCCATAGTAGCACAGCCCCCAGCCGTAGCTCTGCGCAGCGCAGGGCTTCGAGTATGGCTCGCGTGCACGATTTGGAGTTCAGAACCCGGTGCTCGATGAGGCGATGCCGTTAATTGAGCGCGGTGCTTATCAGGAGGCGCGGGCACTGTGCGCCGAAGCGTTGCGTCGCAATCCCAACGCCGCGCAGGCCTACTTCCTGCTTGGCGTCATCGCCGTGAAGCACCGCGATTTCCCCAACGCACTCGTCATGTTCGACGCTGCCATTGCACGCCAGCCGCGGCGCGCAGCGTATCACGCGCAACGGGCGAAGGCGCTTCTAGCGCTCGGCAAGCGCGGGGCGGCGCGCGCCACCGCGACGCGCGCGGCGGAGTTGAGGCCGAACGACCCCGAGACCTTCAACACCATCGGCCTCGTTCACTTCCGTTTGGGCGAGCACGTCTGCGCCAGGGCGCTGTTCGAGCAGGCGGTCGCCCTCGCTCCCTCCAATGCGACGTACCTGCATCGCCTTGGCGTGTCGCAGCAGATCTGCGGCGCGATTGACGACGCAGTGGAATCGTTCCAGCGCTCTCTGGCGATCGAGCCGGATCGCCATGGCACGACCTACCAGCTGGTGCAGCTGACCAGGCAAACGCGCGAGCAGAATTATCTCGCAACGCTGAAAGCCGCGTTCAACGAAATCGAAGATGCGAACGCGCGCCTGACGATTGGTCACGCCATCGCCAAGACCTACGAAGACCTCGGCGAAGAACCGGAGGCGCTTGTCTGGCTGCTCCAGGCGAAGAGCAGCAAAGAAGCGGAAGCGCGTGGCGCCGCCGATCGTCAGCGCAGTCTGTTCGACGCGGCTGCGTCCACCGCGGACCCCGCGCTTGGCGGCGCGGGACATGCGTCGTCCGAGCCGATCTTTATCGTCGGCATGCCTCGCACGGGGACGACACTGGTCGACCGCATTTTCTCCAGCCACCCCGACGTCACGAGCGCAGGAGAGTTGGAAAACTTCGAGGCTTTGCTCAAAGGCGCCCTTGGCTACAGAGACCGGCTCATCGACGCCAACGCGATGCACGCGGCTGCTCAACTGGATGCGCAAAGCCTGGGCCAGCGCTATATCGAGTCGACGCGTCCGCGCACAGGCGCAACGGCGCGCTTCACGGACAAGCTGCCGCGCAACTTTCTCTACGCCGCGTTGATTCTGCGCGCGTTGCCACTGGCGCGGATCATCTGCTTGCGCCGCGACCCTATGGACACATGCCTCAGCAATTTCCGCCAATTGTTCAATCCCGCCGACCCGCACGTCCTCCATACCTACGACATGCGCGAGACCGCGCTTTACTATCAGCTGTTCGACGCTTTAGTCGCGCACTGGCGGCGCGCCCTGCCAAACGATCGCTTCATGGAAGTTCAATATGAGCGCTTGGTGTCGGACTTCGAACCGGAAGTCCGTCGCCTGGTCACCTTTTGTGGCCTTCCCTGGGACCCGCGCTGCTTGTCTTTCCAAGAAAATAGCGCGCCCGTCGCGACGCCAAGTCTGCTACAGGTCCGACAACCACTCCACTCAAACTCAATTGGACGCTGGCGCCGCTACGGCGTCGGCCTCGATCCTATGCGCTCGGTGTTGAGCGACGCAGGGTTACCAGTCGCCGACCCAGAGACAACCCACTAACGGACCCTGCGCAAATCTATCCACGCCGGTTTCGCGCCAACGCCTTGCTTTCGCCGCCGCGAAAATGCGGGGATAGATCAGATACAATCCGCCCCCTCCTGGACCGGACGTATAGTGCCTTTGTCCGCACACGAGAGATTTCGAAGACGTCCGAAACTTTGGAATGTGCGGGCCAACGGCTGGTGTGGCGATCGAAGCGTTGGAAGCGAAAGTCGAAAACGAAGCGGTCTGAAAAATCTGCTCGCTCGGGATGCAAACCGCGAGGTCCAGGATCCATCGGAGGGTTCTGCACACGAGCACCGGTAATGTGGGGTGGACCTAAGCCCCGGCTGGGACCAGCCAATTGCGTTCGCGAGAGCGCAAGGACTGCACTTGACCGGACCAGGCATGGCCAAAGGCCCATCGAAAGTCCTGTGACCTGCATCCGGGAAAAACGGCCGTTGCAAGCGGGGCGCGCGAAGCGCGCGGCGTTGGTTGGAGACAACCGGCGCACCCTATGAACTACCGAGCGCGGATCGCGCGCCCCGCCTCCCGCTTGCGGGATTAGGGCTTGGGAATTCGAGACTAGGGCTGTCACGCGTTAGCGATGTTCGCGGCGTGCGATCACGCGCGCCTAGTCCCTATGGAGTTGAGCTTGCCGTTTCCACAGTCCACAACACCTCCATGACTCTCTCCATCGCTATCGCCGGCGCCGGCGGCCGCATGGGCCGCGCTTTGGTACGCGCCGCATCACATGACTCGCGCTTCATCGTCGTCGGCGGCACCGAGCGCAGCGACGGCCAGTTTCTGGGCATCGACCTGGGCGCGCTCGCTGGCGTCGCTCCGCTGATGATGAACACCTCCGAGACGGCCAACCTCGCCGCCGACAAGGCGCAAGTCTGGATCGACTTCACCGCGCCCGAGGCGACGATCGCCGCGCTCGATGCGCTCGCCGGCACGCCAGTGCACGCGGCCGTGATTGGTACGACGGGGCTGACGGCGGAGCAGGAGGCGAAGATCGCTGAGCACGCCAAGCGCATCGCCATCGTATGCTCCGGCAATTTTAGCCTGGGCGTGAACCTGCTCGCCGCCCTGGTCGAGCAGGCGGCGCAGAAGCTCGATCCCGACTGGGACATCGAGATCGTCGAGGCGCACCACCGCCGCAAGGCGGATGCGCCGTCGGGCGCCGCACTGCTTCTCGGCGAGGCTGCTGCGCGCGGACGCAATGTCAAACTAAGCGATGCGCGACTCAAACCGCATGACGGCATCACCGGCGAGCGCACGCGAGGCGGCATCGGCTTTTCCGTCATCCGCGGCGGCGGCGTCGTTGGCGAGCACGACGTGCGCTTCATCGCCGAGCGCGAGATCCTGACGCTTTCGCACCAGGCGCTCGATCGCGCGGTATTTGCAGACGGCGCGCTCGCCGCAGCACTGTGGGTCGCCGACAAGCCGCCCGGGCTCTATTCGATGCGCGACGTGCTCGGCCTCTAGCCCCGCCGCGCCTTGTGCAACGCCGCGTCGAGCGCTACGGCAAAACTTTCGCACTCTTTCGGAGACAAGAACGCGCCCACGCGCATCTGCCCTTCCCCATCGCGGATCAGCACGCCGCGCCCATCGCGCGCCACCCGCGCCCAAACCGGATTGAGCACCCAATGCGTCGCCGCGCCATATCTGTCGACCGCGGCCACGTGCACCTTTCCAGACGCGATGCGCACATATTCGGCGACCTGCGCGGCGCGATAATTCCAGCGGAACGCGAGCCAAAGCGCCAAGACGTCAAGGCCCAGAAAACCAGCGACCGGAAACGCGCCTTGAACCCAGAAAAACAGCGCGACGACCACGTTCACGATGATCACTGCGATCAGCATGTACTTGAACGCCGCCAGGCTCAGGCTGCGGTGGGGGCGCAGAACGGCGTCCATGAAAAGCTGGCCGTCGAGAAACGGCGCTTCTGGCGAGCGTTCCCAGCGCGGGAGCATGAGCGTAAGCTTAAGCCCTCCGCTTCGACTGCCAAGAGGATTGCTGCAGGTGGCCAAACGCCTGACCAAAGCCAAGGCCGAGGAACTCTACGCTCGCCTCGCCAAGTTGAGGCCTGAACCGCGCACGGAGCTCGACTACAAAAACCCGTTCACTCTGCTGGTGGCGGTGGTGCTGTCGGCGCAAGCGACAGACAAAGGCGTCAACCGCGCCACCGGCCCGCTGTTTCAGATCGCCGACACGCCCGCAAAGATGCTGAAGCTCGGCGAAGCGCGCGTTGCCGAGCAGATCAAGACGATCGGCCTTTGGCGCAATAAGGCCAAGAACGTCATCGCGCTGAGCCAAGCCCTGATCGATCGCCACAATGGCGAGGCGCCGCGCGAGCGCGAAGCGCTCGAAGCACTGCCCGGCGTCGGGCGCAAGACCGCCAATGTCGTGCTGATGGAGATTTTCGGCGAGGGCACGATTGCAGTGGACACCCACGTGTTTCGTGTCGCCAACCGCACGGGCTTAGCCGACGGCAAGACGCCGGTGGAAGTCGAGGCGCAGCTGATGCGGATCACGCCGCAGAAATATCTGCACGGTGCGCACCACTGGCTCATCCTGCACGGACGCTACACGTGCCTTGCCCGCAAGCCCGAGTGCCCGCGCTGCGTGATCGCCGACATCTGCCTCTATCAACCCAAGACGCGCGCAATCGCGTCCACGAAGACTTCGGCGCCTTCGGGCGCAAAATCCAGGAAGAGATAAGGCTCGATGGCCTCGATCTCGATGACCCGCCACGCGCCGTCATCGCCCAGCACGAGATCGATGCGCACATACAGCAAATCGTTTGGCGCACGGCTCCTTGCGGCTTCCGCCGCTTCGATTGCTGCAGCTGGCGGCGCTTCGGCAACGAAGCGGGTCTTGCCCGGCAGGTTGGCGAGCCAATCGCCGCCCTGCGGCACTTTGCGTATCGCGTGTGAGAACACGCCGCCGAACCAGAACAGCGAGCGCTCCCCTTCCGTCTCGATTGCGCGCAGATATGGCTGGATCATCGCCGCACCCAGGGGACCGTCGATCAGATCCGCTTCGCTCCAGGCATTGCGCTTCAATCGCACCGTGCGGATTGAGCCCGCGCCGACCTGCGGCTTCACCACGATCTCAGCGGCATCGAGCGCATCAAAGGCCTGCGCCACGGCGCGGGCGTCGGCCCGTTCGACCCACACCGTTTCGATCGCCGGTGGACCGAGCTCTTTCAGGTACGTCTTGCGTGAATTCCAGCGCACAACCTGCGAGGAGTTGAACACGCGAAGGCCGGCGCGCTCATGCGCTTCCAACGTTGCTGCGAATTCTTCGGCGCGCTCATGATAGTCCCAACAGGAGCGGACAATGGCGGCCTCGAAACCGCGCTGCGGCAGGTTCGCCTCGTCCCAGGATGCGACCTCAAAATGAAGATCGCGCCCCGCACCAGCGGTCGTGATCAGCTCATAGCCTTTCCGCTCCAGCGGAGGCAGTTCGCCCGGTCCGAATCTCTCGCCGGCGTAGGAGCGCCCGGTGAGATAGGCGACGCGGCGCATCAGGAACTGCGCGCGCTCGCTTCAGCGGCGCACTGGTCGAGCGATGGCGCGGCTTCCCCACTGTTGCGTGCGCTCGGATGCGCCTCCGCCAAGCGCAGCTGGTTGCGGCTGTCCGTCGCGAACAGTAATAGCAGCGCGCAGGTTTCAAGGCGATACGTCAGCGCTGCGCCGGCGCCATCCTGGCGGACAATGTCCGCGCTTCCGAATACGCGCTCAATCTCCGCGCGCGTGGGCGCGTCAGCCGCGCCGGCGGCGCGTAGCATCTGCGCTTGGCGGGAGGACGAGGCAGCGGCGGGTGCGATCGGCGCCGTGCTGACAGCCGGGGCGGACGGTGCGGATGTTGCACAGGCGACCACCATAAGCGACGCCGCGAGAGAAGCCGTGAATCGCATGCGCGCGAAGATGCCGCCTGGCGGCGCCGGCCGCAATGCTTGCCAGCGCGTCAACCAGACGCTTAAACGGCTCAACCCCAAGGATTAATTCATGGCCACCTCGACCTATGACGTCGTCGCCGTCGGCAACGCGATCATCGACGTGCTGAAGACGGTCCCGGACTCGTTCCTGGCCGAGGAGAACATCGCCAAGGACAGCATGACGCTGATCGACGAAGCGCGCGCGGATCATTTGACGGCGCGCCTGACGGACGCGGTCGTGGCGGCGGGCGGCTCGGCCGCCAACACGATGACGGGCGTCGCCAGCTTCGGCGGCAAGGCCGGCTATATCGGCAAAGTTGCCGATGACGAGCTGGGGGCGCGTTTCACACGTGAGTTTCGCGCCGCCGGCGTCGTGTTCAACACGCCCCCGCGCCCTGCCCCGCCCGGCACCGCGCGTTCATTGATCGCGGTGACGCCCGATGGCCATCGCTCGATGAACACCTATCTCGGCGCATCCACGCTGTTGGGGCCTAAGGACATCGAGACTGACCTTATCGGCGCCGCTGGCACGCTGTTCCTAGAGGGGTATCTATTCGACCGTGACGACGCCAAGGCGGCGTTCGTGCGCGCGGCGGAGGTCGCGCGATCAGCGGAACGCAACGTGGCGCTGACCCTTTCCGACACGTTCTGCGTCGATCGTCACCGCGACAGCTTCCGCCATTTGGTGTCCGGACACGTGGATATTCTGTTCGCGAACGAAGCGGAGATCCTCTCACTTTATGAGAGCGACGGCCTCGGCCGTGCGCTGGAGATCGCTCGCAAGGCATGTCCGCTGGTAATCGTCACGCGTTCGGCGATCGGTTCGCTTATCGCCACGCGACAGCAAACGATCGAGGTGAAGGCTCATCCGGTCGCAAAGGTCGTTGATTCGACTGGTGCGGGCGATCAGTACGCTGCGGGCTTCCTGTTCGGCCACGCACGCGGGCGGCCACTAGCGGAATGCGGCGCTCTGGCGTCGCTCGCGGCAGCGGAGGTGATTTCGCACATGGGCCCGCGGCCGGAGGAAAACCTGCGCGCGCTGGCCCTCAAGGGCGGCTTTCGCGTCTAGAGAATAAAGCGCGAAAGGTCGGCGTTCTTCGCGAGGTCGCCGACGTTCTTGCGCACGTAGGCCGCGTCGATACGCACGGTTTCGCCGTTGCGGTCTGGCGCGGAGAAGCTGATGTCGTCGAGCAGGCGCTCCATCACGGTCTGCAGGCGCCGCGCGCCGATGTTCTCGACGGACGAGTTCACGTCGGCGGCGATGCCGGCGATGGCCTCAACGGCGTCGTCGGTGAAATCCAGCATGACGCCCTCGGTCTTCAGCAGCGCTCTGTACTGCGTAACGAGGCTCGCTTCGGGCTCGGTCAAAATGCGGCGGAAGTCGTCGCGGGTCAGGGCTTGCAGCTCGACGCGGATCGGCAACCGGCCCTGCAGCTCCGGCAACAAGTCGGACGGCTTGGCTAGGTGGAAGGCGCCTGAGGCGATGAACAGAATGTGGTCGGTCTTCACCGGGCCATGCTTGGTGCTGACGATCGTGCCTTCAATCAGCGGCAGCAGGTCGCGCTGAACGCCTTCGCGGCTCACGTCGCCGCCGCCGATGCGTTCGGAACGCGAGGCGATCTTGTCGATCTCGTCCAGAAACACGATGCCGTCCTCGGCCGTAAGCGCAAGCGCCTCCTTGACGAGCGTGTCCTGATCGATGAGCTTGTCGCTCTCTTCCCGTGCAAGCGGCTCGAACGCCTCATCCACGGTCATGCGTACGCGCTTGGTACGCTTGCCGAAGGCCTTGCCGAAAATCTCCCCGATATTGACGACGCCAACGCCGGGCTGGCCTGGGATGTCGAAACTGCCGATCGGGCTCGCGGCGTCCTCGACGTCAATCTCAACTGGCGAAGCGCCCAGTTCATTATTGCGCAGCCGCTTGCGGAAGGAGTCCCGCGTCGCCACGCTCGACCCCTGCCCGACCAACGCGTCGAGCACTCGTTCCTCCGCGGCCGCCTCGGCCCGGGCGCGAACCTCGCGACGGCGGCGCTCGCGCGCCATGTTGAGAGACACCTCGACCAGATCGCGCACGATCTGCTCGACGTCGCGCCCGACATAGCCCACTTCAGTGAACTTCGTCGCCTCGACCTTGAGAAAGGGCGCGCCGGCGAGCTTCGCCAGACGCCGCGCGATCTCCGTTTTGCCGACGCCGGTCGGGCCGATCATCAGGATGTTTTTCGGCGTGACCTCCTCGCGAAGGTCTTCCGGCAGC
Organism: Caulobacteraceae bacterium; assembly: GCA_052387215.1. Classification (GTDB taxonomy): domain Bacteria; phylum Pseudomonadota; class Alphaproteobacteria; order Caulobacterales; family Aquidulcibacteraceae; genus Vitreimonas. Next base: position 28,036 of record JBQTJK010000035.1, on the reverse strand, counting down.
TGCTTGCGCCGCCAGCGATTGCGCAAGGCGATGGCGACGGCGCGTTTCGCGTCATCCTGGCCGACGATGAAGCGGTCGAGTTCGGAGACAATTTCGCGCGGAGAGAAATGAGTCATGCAGCGCCTGATCTAGGCGTCCTGGGCGCCAACGTGAAGGCTCATGCCGCCGCAGGCGCCTCCGGCGGAAAGATGCGCGCCCAGGCGCCGTCAGGCTTAACCCACCCGAGCAAGGCTCGCCGCGCGCTGCGCCAGCTCGCGCCGAGGATGAGCACAAAGGCGCCGAGAACAATGAGCGTCGAAGCGGCGAGCGCTCCTGCCCCTAGACCGGCCGCGTTCATCAGGATGCCGATGGCGACGCCCGTGGTGATGAGCGCGGATACGATCAGCACGCGGCGATTGATCAGCAACGAAACGAAGCCGAGCAACGCCACGACCACGAGCGTCAACGCGGCCTGCGCCGTCGCGCCAACAGCACCGCCCGAAGCAGACTGCACCAATCCAGCTGATGGCGATGCTGTGGAAATCTCGTTGCCGAACATCAGTCCGATAAGCCCGAACGCGCCATTGAGGATTAGCGGCGCGGCTGCGAAGTGCAGCCAGAAGCCATTGTCGGAGAAGCGCGTGGTGTGCGTTGGGTCGCGCGCATCAAAGGCCACAGCGGCGAGAAACAGAAGGAGGCCCAGGACCAAGTACAGCCCCGGCAAGACCTGCATTGTCAGCTCAAGATTGGCGGTCATCGCCGCGACAATGAAGAAAAATGCGGCGCCCCCACCGGCCAGGCCAAGCGAAAATGGCAGCCGGAAGCGAAGGTAGAACGCAAACGGCGTAATGAAGGCAAAGGCGCTCGCCGCCAGGATGCCGATGCGCAGTTCTGGCGGCATCGACGAGAGATCCCAATTGGTTTCGTCAAAACCGCGCCCAAGCAGCACGCCCGTGTAGAGCAGCGCCACGGCAATCACCAGGAACAATGTAAGCGAACAGACGATGGCGATGGCGGGTAAGAACAAGCGCCGCCGCCGCGCAAACAACTCGCCCAATAGCCAGAGCACGCCCCCGGCGCCGGCGAACAGGGCGCCGGTCAGCACCGCGCCTTGCCCCGGATCGCTGACGCCAGAGCCTTCCACATACACACCGATCGCAATCGTGAGACCAACGGCCAGCAGGACAATGCCGATCGCCAGGAAGACGTCGTGGAAATTGCGAATGAAGCGAAGGTCTTCTTCGCCGCTTGGTGCAGCAGCAAGGCTGGAGGCGCGGAAAGTCAGGAAATCGTGCAACGGGCCCACCTGTTCCGGCCTGATCACGCCAGCGGCAGCGGCCGCTTCCAATGCGCCACGGTCAGCCATCAAGCTTCTCCACGGTCAAATTGACGTTGGTATATACGCAGATCTCCGCGGCGATCCCCATCGCCTTGCGAGCGATGACCTCCGGATCGTCGATGAAATCATAAAGCGCGCGCGCCGCTGCGAATGCGAAGTTTCCGCCCGATCCAACCGCGATGACTTGGTGCTCGGGCTCCAGCACGTCGCCTGCGCCAGTGAGCAGCAGAGTCTCGTCCTTATCGGCGACGATCAGCATCGCGTCGAGCCGCCGCAGCGCGCGATCGGTCCGCCAGTCCTTCGCCAGCTCGACGCACGCGCGCGCCAGTTGGCTCGGGAACCGCTCAAGCTTCTGCTCCAGGCGTTCGAACAGCGCAAACGCATCCGCCGTCGCGCCTGCGAAGCCCGCGATCACCGCGCCGCCCGCCAGCGGCCGCACCTTGCGCGCATTGCCCTTGAGGATGGTCGCTCCGGCCGAGACTTGACCGTCTCCCGCGATCACGACCTTGCCGCCTTTGCGCACGCACAAAATCGTCGTGCCGTGCCAACCTGGCTCATTGCTCATGCCGCATGATGTGGCGGAGCCTGAGCCGCCGATCAAGCCGCGTCTTCGGCGCCAATGTCCTCGCCCGCCTGGCGGCGCAGCAATTCCGCGAATTCGGGCGCAGACACGGCGGCCCCGAACAGGAAACCTTGGATCCAGTGACAGCCACGTGTAGCCATGAATTCCATGTCCTCCCGCCGCTCGACTCCCTCGGCCACGACTTCCATATCGAGCGTGCGCGCCAGCGCCAGGATCATCTCGACGATGGCCGCGGACTGTGCATCGCCGCGCTCAAGTGCGCGGACAAATTGCTGATCGATCTTGATCACATCGAACGGCAGTTTGGAGAGCGCCGCCAGGCTGGAGTGGCCGCAGCCGAAGTCGTCGATCGCCAATCGCACGCCGGCCTCGCGAAGCGGTCTGATGATATGCAATGCGCGATCCGGATCGGCCATGACCACCGACTCGGTGATTTCGAGCTCAAGATTGTCGGGCGCAAGGCCCGCATGCGTAACGACGCGCAGCACATTTTCGGCAAAGCGGTCGCTCCGGAACTGCAGGGCTGAAACGTTCACCGCCACCTTCGTCGGATGTCCGGCCCGGGCCCAGGACGCCGCCTTCCAGCACGCCTCGCGCATGATCGCATCGGACAGAGCACCGATGAGACCGCTCTCTTCTGCAACTGGAATGAAGCGGCCCGGACTGATGATGGTGCGATCCGGACGAATCCAACGGGCAAGGGCCTCGCAGGCCTCGATCTTGCCGCTGCTGAGGTTGATCTTCGGTTGGAAGTAGGCGCGGAATTCGTTGCGCTCCAGCGCCCCTCGCATTTCTCGCTCAAGCGTAAGGCGAGCCACCGCCTCGCGATCGAGAGATTGGGTATAGACTTTTACCCTCGCCGGCGCGGATTGCGCTGCGCCCATCGCCATGCGCGCATGGCGGATCACAGTGTCCGCATCGCGCCCGTCACGCGGCGCGAGCGCGACACCGCAGCAAGCGCCGATTGTTAGCTTGTGACCGCGCCAATCGAATGGTTGATCAAGCGCGGCATTCAGGTGTTGCGCGAAGCGCGCCGCGTCCGCGGGGGAGTCGAGATCCGGCGCGAACACCGCGAACTCGGACGCGCTGAGGCGCGCCGCAACAGCATTGCGCTCGCCCGGTCCCTTCAAACGCACGATCCGATCGACCGTTCGCACCGCGGCGGTCAGGCGCTCGGCCACGACACGCAAGAACTCTCGCGCCGCGTTCGGATCGAACGTCTGTGTCAGTCGCGGCAACCGCGTGAGCTCAATCGCGATGACGGCCGCCGTCTGTCCCGTCTTGTTCTGCAGAATGAAGAAATCCACTTCGCGCGCGAAGCGGTCTTGGTTGGGCAGCCGGGTGACAGGATCGACGAAGGCGATCTCTTGAATCTGTCGCATCGATGCTTCCAAGCGTCCGGTCATGTTGTTGAACGCGTTCGCCAGCGTCTCGAATTCGTCCCCGGTTCGGATATTGATCGGCTCGGTTCGCGCCTGCTCGCCGACCTTTTCCGCGTAGTGCGCGAGTTCATCCAAGGGCGCGACGGCGCGACGCACGGCATGAGACGTCAGCGGGATGGCCGCCAGCACGAGGCATGTCACAATGAGCAGAAATGGTGCGAGCGAGGGAACGGCGTCGAATTTGTACGCGTGGCGTTCCCAGATGCGCAGAGCAACGCCGATCGGCTGGCCGTTGCGAACAATAGGTGCGGCCACAGCGACGCTGCCGTCGCGAGCGCGCGTGTGGACGACTTCGCCACTGTCCAACGCCTGACGCGCGAGCTCAGCCAGTACGATATTGTCGGCCTCGCCTCCCCCGGCCTGAGCTAACACCCCGCCTTGTGTGTCGCGCACCGACAGCGCGCGCACATTGTCCTGTTGCACAGCGCCGGAAATCATCATCAACAACACCCTTGTGTTGCCGCGGGCCATAACGTCGCCGGCGCGCGAGGCAAGGTGTTGGGTGAGGTCGCGTGCAGTCGCGATCTGCTGGCGTTCACCTTCGCTTTGCACGCCGAAAATGATGATCGCCGCCGAGAGCGCCGCCGTCACAGCAATGATCATCGCCGTGAAGATCGCGGCGCGCGCCTGCAAGCCGCGGGGGCGGCCAAAGCCACTAAAGCTCGGCAGGCGCAACTTCATTGTCTCCCCGGTCGCGCTCCACGCACGCGTACGAGCGAGACTTGCGTGGGTTTGGTTAGTATGTGCTGAAGACAAGCGCGGTGTGCACTATGCGCGGTCTCGCGCGTCAACACTTCGGTGACATCGTTTAAGCAGCTGTTTCAGTCGCCGCGCCTGAGAAAGACGTAGAAGGCGCCGGCGCCGCCGTGCGAGCGATGCGCCGGCGCATAACCAGCGACGAGCGCCGCGATCTCACCCTCGCCGAGCCACTCGGGCAAGCGCTCCTTCAGCACGCCTTCGCCGCCGCGGCCAGCGCCGGTTATGACGATGACGGTGCGGTTCCCACGCCGCTGCGCCGCGCGAAGGAAGCGCCTGAGCGCGGCGCGGGCGGTGTCTTGGGTGTGGCCATGCAGATCGAGCTGGCCGCCGATCTTCAGGTTTCCGCGCCGAACGCGCTTCTCATTGCGCCGGTCCTGGGGTGCGGGAGGCGGCGCATTGCTTCGTCTTGCCGCGGGCGCGGCCTGTGGCAGGGCATCGGCGTCGCGTCCTTTGGACGCGCCCTGCTGCAAGGTCTCATCAGGCTCAGGAGGAAGTGGACGGCGCGCCTTCTTCACGCTGGCGGCGACGCGGCGCCACAGCTTCTTTTCGTCAGTGGTGAGGTCGCGCTGCTTCCTGCTCACGCCGCCTGAACGCGCGCCAACAGCCAGTTCGGATCCTGAGAGCGGATGTCGCGCTCGAACGTCCAGCTTTCACGCGCATCGCGCACGCCATGCGCACCTTCGGCGAGCTCTGCTTCAAACCGCACGGTGACGCGCGCCGTGTCGCCTCGCAATTCGGCACCGACGATCTCGGCCGACTTCAGGCGCACCAGTTCCGGCCCGGGCGCGCCGCTTTCTTCGCGTGCGGAAATCGCCGCCGCGTAAGAATCGTAGACACGCGGCGTCAGCAACCCATGCAACGCGTTGCGATCGCCCTTGGCAAAGGCATTGACGATCAGCTCGTAGGCGGCGCGCGCGCCTTGCAGAAAATAACCGGCTTCGAAATTTGGATCGGCCCTCTCAATGGCCGCCACGCCCTCGCCCGCCGCACTGCCTGTCACCGTCTCCGGAGTGGGCGCGGCAGCCGCGGGCTCACGCGGCAGCTGCCCTTGGGCCGGCTGCGGCTCTACCGGCCGCTCCGCCCCGGTGCGCTTGCCGAGCGTCGTGTAGAGCCGGAACAGCACGAAGCCCGCGACGAACGCCAGGATGAGGATTTCAATCATGCTCTGGTCCAACAACAGGCGCTCCGGGGTGGCGGCAATAGCGTGTGCGGCAACTAAGATAATGCCAATAGCTGCTTTCTGCCAGCGCGGTTGCGTTGCCGGAGGGGTCGCCGCATGTTAGCCGCCGCTTTTCGGGCCCCCAGCACGAGTTTTGCACCTATGGACACGCAAACCGATGGCGCTCCGCCAGCCGATTCCCCTCACCTGCGCGTACTCGCGCAATACGTGAAAGAGCTGTCATTTCACAACACGATGGCCGCGTCGGCTGCCGCGGCCTATGACATCCAACCCACTATCGACATGGCCGTTGAGGTGAAGTCGCGCCCCCTCGGGCAAGGCGAAGCGACCGAAGTGGATCTCTGCATCAACGTGCAGGCCCGGCGGGGCGATCAGCCTATGTTCGCGGCGAACCTGATTTATGCTGGTATGTTCCAGTTCATGAACGTACGTCCCGACGACGTCGAGCCGCTGATCTGGATCGAGTGCCCTCGCCTGCTGTTTCCGTTCAGCCGGCAGATCCTCGCGGACGTCACTCGCGAAGGCGGCTATCCGCCGCTGCTGATCAATCCGATCGATTTCACACCGCTTTATTGGCAGGAATTGCGCGACCGCCAGCGTCGCGGCGACGTTCCACTCGCCGCCACCAACGGTGAATTCTAGCTCGCTTTCAGCCAGAGCGCGTTGACGCCCAACTTGACGATGAAGGCAGCGTGCGCAGCCTCTTCTTCCGCGGTGATGCGCGATGGCAGCGGCGCCGCGCGGGGCGAACGGCGGGCAAACTCGACCGGCCGCAATACCGCCGCATCAGCAACGACGGCATCGGCAGCTTCGAACGCCAGGCGCTGCTCGCGACCACCTTTCAAGTGTAGGTAAACCTCCGCCAGGATGCGCGAGTCGATCAAGGCGCCGTGACCGCCAGCGCCCTTGCGTGCGGCGAGATCAAAGCCGTACCGATCAAGCTGGAAGCGCTTTGCCAACGCATCCAGCGAACAGGATGCGCCGGGAAAGCGCTTGCGGGCGATCGCCAGCGTGTCGACGAAGCGTTCGTCGCTCAACAGCGCCAGCCCACAACGGCGGAGTTCCGCGTTAAGAAAACCCTGATCGAAGGCGGCATTGTGAGCCACCAAAGGCGCGTCGCCGATGAATTCGAGCAGCTCATTTACCGCTTCGCCGAAGCGCCGCTGTCCGTTCAGAAAGTCGAGCCGCAGCCCGTGCACGCGCACCACTTCCTCGGGAACGTCGCGATCGGGATTGAAATAGGCATGAAATTCGCGGCCCGTGCGCTCGAGATTGAACACTTCGACACAGCCGATCTCGACAATGCGGTCGCGCAGCGTTTCGTCGTCGTGGTCCGGGAAGACGCCGGTGGTTTCCGTATCGAGCAGAATTTCGCGCACGGATCCCCGCTAATCCTGTTCGCGGAGCGCGTCCAGCACCGCCCGGACCTGAGCACGCGTGTCATCGAACGAGCCGCTGGTGTCGATGACGAAATCGGCCCGGGCTCGCTTCTCGGCGTCGGAGGTCTGTCGCGCAAGGATCGCCTTGAACTTGTCTTCGGTCATGCCCGGCCGGAAGAGTACGCGAGCGCGCTGCACCTCGGCAGGCGCCGAGACCACCACGACCTTGCCCACAAGATTGACGCCGCCGGATTCAAACAACAGTGGGATGTCGAGGACAACGTAGGGCGCGCCCGCCTCGCGGTTAGCCTGGAGGAACTCTGCCTGAGCGCGCCGCACCAACGGATGCACGATCGCTTCGAGGCGCTCGATTGCATCCGCATCGCCCACGACGCGAGCGGAAAGCGCCGCGCGATCGATGGCCTCGTCCGTGACCACGCCCGGAAATGCCGCCTCCACCGGCGCCACCGCGGCGCCGCCCTTATCGTAGAGCGCATGCGCCGCTGCATCGGAATCGAAGCACGTCGCGCCCTCCTCCGCGAACATCTGCGCGACGGTGGACTTGCCCATGCCGATCGAGCCGGTGAGACCGATGATGATCATGCGAGCGCCGCTTCAAGCCGTGCGCGCGCTTTCACTACATCCGGCCAAATGCCGAACCAAAACTGGAAGGAACGCGCGCCCTGATAAATCAGCATTCCGAGCCCATCAACCGTAACAAGACCGCGGCTTCGAGCAGCACCCAGCAACGTTGTCTCTAGGGGATTGTAGACTATGTCCGCCACAATGGCGCCCGCCTTGCAGGCGACGACCGGCCAGTCTGGGGCTGGCTGCCCCTTCATACCAAGCGTGGTGGCCTGCACGACGAGGTCGGCCCACGCAAAGCCACGTTCAAGTTCAGCCCAAGGAAGGACGTCGGCGTGAACAAGAGCGAGGCCGGACGCCGCAGCGTCAGCGCGCGCTTGCGTCCGATTGATGAAAGTGAGGCGACCCACGCTCGGCTCAAGAGCCAGGGCAATCGCCTGCGCGGCCCCTCCCGCACCGATAACAAGTGCGTTTGACACTCGATACAACCAATCTGGCACGCCTTCGTCCATTGCATCGCGAAACCCGTCGCCGTCAGTGTTAATGCAGCTAATTGAGCCGTCCTCCTCCCATCGGAGCACGTTGGCGACGTCGCCTTCGACCCAACCACCAACCTTCGCGGCCGCTTCCTTGTAAGGCACGGTGACATTCGCACCGGAGTAGCCCGTGAGCGCGCGGATCGACGCGACGGGATCGTCGCTTTTGAGCTGCAGCGCTTCATATGTGGCGTTGATCCCGTGATCTGCGATCCAGCCATTGTGCATCAGCGGCGATAGCGAGTGGCTGACCGGGTCGCCGATCACCGCGTAGCGCCTGGGCGCGCTCATCGCCGCACGATCCCATGCTCGCGCAGGAAGGCAAGCAGCGGCAGCAGTGGCAGGCCAAGCACGGAGAAATAATCCCCCTCAACGCGCTCGAATAATTGTGCGCCAAGCCCCTCAAGCTGATAGGCGCCAACAGAGCGCAAAACACGATCCCCTGCTCGTGACAGGTAATCGTCCAAGAACGCATCGGAGAACGCGCGCATCTTGAGTTTCGGCGTGTCGATGTGCCGCCAGATGATCGCTCCCTCGCGCGCGATGACCGCTGCGGTTACCAGTTCGTGCGTTTGATCACGCAAGCGCAACAGATGTTCCCGCGCTTCGGCGGCGTCCTTCGGCTTGTCGAAGACCTCGCCGCCAATCGCTAGTATCTGGTCTGCGCCAATAACGAATCCAGCGCGCTTCCGAGAAACGCTGAGGGCTTTAAGTTCAGCTAAAGCGTCAGCTTGGTCGAGCGGCTTCAGGCCCTCTGCGCGCAAGCTTGCCTTCGCCGCCTCCTCGTCCACACGCGGCGCTTCGATTTCGAAGGCAAGGCCGACGGCCTCGAGAATCTGGCGGCGCGCTGCGCTTGCGGAGGCGAGAACGAGAGTCACGCGCTGCGATGCTCCCCCCGGTGCTGCGCAAGCAGGTTAAGGACGGCGGCGGCGGTTTCCTCGATCGAACGCCGAGATACATCGATCGTCGGCCACCCTTCCCGCTCGAATAGCTTCTGCGCCTCCATCACTTCGCGGCGCACGGCATCCTCGTCGGTGTAGCTGCCGGCGCGCGTCTCTTTCATCGACGCCAACCGGTTGCGGCGGATGTGGATCAGACGATCGGCTGCGATCAGCAGGGCCACCACCAGCGGTCGTTCCTTCGCGAACAATTCCGGCGGTAGCGGCACGCCAGGCACGATCGGCACATTGGCGGCCTTCACGCCGCGGTGGGCGAGGTAGACGCTGGTCGGGGTCTTGGACGTGCGGCTGACCCCGACGAGGATCACATCGGAAGTCGCCAGGTCGACAGCCTGCTGGCCGTCGTCGTGATACATGGCGAAATCCAACGCATCGATACGCCTGAAATACTCGGCGTTGAGCTTTCGCGGATTGCCCACGCGGTGATTGAGCTCCACCCCCAGATACCGCGACGTGGTATCCAGCACAGGGTCGAGCACCGCGACGCAGGGCATGTCCATGGCCTTGCAGGCTTCTTCGAGTTGGTGCCGGTGATCCAAGTTGGACAGCGTGAACATGACCACGCCTGGCGCCGCCTCGATCTCCTTGATCACCCGATCGAGCTGCCGGCTGGAGCGGACAAGGAAGTACGAGTGCTCGACGGGCATGATGTTGTCGAACTGGGCGCAGGTGGCGCGCATCACGCCGGCCAGCGTTTCCCCGGTCGAGTCGGAGACTAGGTGGAAGTTCGAATAGATGCCAAGCCGCGTCATGGCTCACATATCAGACCTGTTAGGATTGTGGACAAGCTGTTGGCGCCAGCGTCGGGAAACACGCCAAACAGAACGAACAGCCACCATGACCGGGATTGCACTTCTCCTCTTGCACGATTCCTCCAACCTCTGCTCACAGCGCGACATTGTGGACGAAAAGGAATCGCGGGAGCCGCCTTTGCCCCGCAACTCCTTCGCTGCAAAGAAATTTTCGGCGCTGCGCCTGAAGGACAAGCCCGGGGATAAGATGTGGACAATGGATTTGTCCCGCTTTCTAAGTCGCACCAACAACGAGTCCTCATTAACCAGGATTCAAATTTAGAGTTTAGAAGAGGGTGAATGTCTGATCGGGAAAAGGTTCCTGCATTTTTGCGCGTCTTGAGCGGAGAAAGGATTGATCCCCCTCCGATTTGGATCATGCGTCAGGCTGGTCGTTATCTGCCTGAGTACCGCGAGCTTCGGACAAGGGCGAAGAGCTTCCTGGACTTTTGCTACTCCCCTGCTCTCGCGGCCGGAGCGGCGATGCAACCACTCCAGCGCTTTCCGCTTGATGCGGCGATCCTGTTTTCGGACATCCTTGTCGTGCCCGATGCGCTCGGGCGGAAGGTGTGGTTTGTCGAAGGCAACGGGCCACGGCTAGAGCCCCTGATCGGTGAAGCGAACTGGACGTTCGAAGATCCGATAAAGGCAGGTCAGCGCTTGTCGCCCGTCTACGAAACTGTGGAGCGGATCAAGGCGCAGCTGCCCGAAGGCGTCGCTTTGATCGGATTCTGCGGCGGGCCATGGACCGTCGCGACGTACATGCTGCAGGGCGAAGGCGGTGAGAAGGATCGCGCGCGCCGTGCTGCGTATGAACGGCCGGAAGATACGGATGCTCTGCTTGCGCTCTTGGTGGAGACCAGCGCGCAACACCTTGCCAAGCAAGTCGCCGCCGGGGCGGATTGCGTTCAGATATTTGAGAGCTGGGCGGAAGGGTTGCCCTCGCCTCTTTTCGAGCGCCTCATCATAAGGCCTACGGGAATGTTGGTGCACCGACTGCGAGAGCTTGGCGTCACAGCGCCAATCATCGGATTTCCTCGCGGCGCAGGGTTGATGCTGTCAGGGTATGCGCAACTCACGGGCATTGATGCGATAGGGCTCGACACCAGCGTTCCTTCCTATGCGCAATTGCCGCCGTTCATGGCGAGGCAGGGCAATCTTGACCCTCAGTTGCTCGTGGTTGGCGGTGAAGCACTGGACCGCGGGGCGCGCGAAGTGCTCGAACGCTTCAGAGGCGCGCCGCACGTCTTCAATCTAGGCCACGGCATCACGCCCGATGCGACACCAGAGAATCTCGCGCGTCTGATCCAAGTGGTGAAAGGCGGCGAATGAGCGCTGTGCCGCTCGAAGATGCGCCGTCGCCTGAAACCGATGCCGGGCCGGGCCTTCGCGTGATGACATCACGCCGCGTCGCCATCATCCTGTTTAATCTGGGCGGGCCGGACAAACAGGAGGCCGTTCAGCCGTTCCTATTCAATCTGTTCAACGACAGAGCGATCATCGGCGCGCCCCAGCCGTTTCGGTTTTTCGTTGCACAACTGATCTCGCGATCGCGCGAAAAGTTGGCGAAGGCCAATTACGCACTGATGGGTGGTGGCTCGCCGATCTTGCCGGAAACTCTGAAACAGGCAGAAGCGCTCGAAGGAGGCATCGCCAAGCGCGTCGGCAACGTGACGTTCAAGTGCTTCGTGGCGATGCGTTACTGGAAACCGTTCGCGAAAGACGCCGCGAAGGCAGCAGAGGATTGGGGCGCGACAGATGTGATCCTGCTGCCGCTCTATCCGCAGTTCTCATCGACAACGACCGCATCGTCATTGAAGGCATGGAAGGAGGCATCTCGCCTCCCCACCTCAACAATCTGCTGCTATCCAGCTGGTGTGAAATTCGCACAAGCGCATGCGGACAAAATCCTGAAAACGTGGCGAGACGGTGGATTGCCGCCGCGCCCGCGCCTGCTTTTCTCGGCCCATGGTTTGCCGCAGCGTGTGATCGACCGCGGCGACCCTTACCAATGGCAGATCGACCAAAGCGTCGCCGCGGTGCGCAAATTGGTCCCGGCGGATTGGGATATCCGCACGTGCTACCAATCCCGCGTCGGACCACTGAAATGGATTGGGCCGTCGACCGAAGAGGAAATCGAACGTGCCGGTCATGACGGCGTCGGGGTTCTCTTGTCTCCGATCGCTTTCGTCTCGGAGCATGTCGAGACGCTTGTGGAGCTGGATATTGAGTACGCTCAACTGGCCAAGCGCCTCGATTTGCCGTTCTACCTGCGCGCCCCTGTTCTAGGTGCGGATGCGCGCTTCATCGACGCGCTTGCGGATTTGGTGGGGCGCGCCCTGTCGGGGCCCGGTAAGGTGCAAAGCGAATCCGGCGTCCGGCTGTGCCCCGCCGCCTATGGTCTCTGTGCACAAGGGGGCGCGCGCTGATGCAACACCTGATCGGCTACGATCTCGCGCGGGGCCTGCACATCATCGCCGTGATCGCGTGGGTGGCGGGACTGCTGATGCTGCCGCGCTTCTATGCCTACATCACGGCGTCGCAGCCCGCCGGCGAGCTCGAACAGACCATGCTCAAGGCGGCGCGAAACCTGCGCGTCATCATCCTATCCCCCAGCTTCGTGCTCTCGTGGGCGTTCGGTCTCTTCCTGTTCGCGACCTACCTCGTCGCAGATTGGTCGCGGCCGTTCGGAGACGTGATCGCCGGGGTGCCACACTGGTTCTGGGCCAAGTTTATCCTTGTGTTAGGCTTGTCCGGTTACCACGGCTTCCTATCTGCAGAGGGCCGCAAGCTCGCTTCCGGGCAGCGGCGCCATTCCGAACGCTTTTGGCGGCTTATGAGCGAGGTCCCGTTCCTCGCCGCCATCGCCATCGTTCTGCTGGCCACGCTGGAACCTTGAAGCGCAACGGCTTGACGCTTTCCGCGCGGTGTGGTGTGGCTGTCCTTGCGTGCTTCGGCATGCTCGCGACGGCGGCGCAAGCCAATTTCTCCTAACCGCCGGACCTTCCTTCCATCTGACGGCCCTCCCCGCGCCTTCACGCGCCTGGGGCCTGGGTCTCTCCCCCGAGAACATCCCATGACTGAAACCCAAGCACTCGAAGAGCTCACTTCGCTCAGCCTGCAAGAACTCAAGCGCAAGCCTGCCGCGGAATTGCTGGCGCTGGCGGAATCGCTTGAGATCGAGGGGGCCAACACCCTCCGCATCCAAGACATGCAGGCCGCCATTCTGAAGCATGTCGCTGAGCGCGGCGTCGAGATCGGCGGCTCTGGCGTGGTGGAGATCCTATCCGACGGGTTCGGCTTCCTGCGCTCACCGCAGAGCAATTACTTGCCCGGCCCGGACGACATTTACGTTTCGCCGCAGCAGATTCGCAAATTCGGTCTGCGCACCGGCGATACCGTCGAAGGCCAGATCAAGGCGCCCAAGGACGGCGAACGCTACTTCGCACTGGTGAAGGTGAACTCGATCAATTTCGAGGATCCCGACCGCGTCCGCCACAAGGTTCACTTCGACAATCTCACGCCGCTTTATCCCACCGAGCGGCTGAAGATGGAAATCGACGACCCGACGCTGAAGGACAAGACTGGCCGCGTCATCGACATTGTCGCGCCCATCGGCAAGGGCCAGCGCTCGCTGATCGTCGCGCAGCCGCGGACCGGCAAGACCGTCATCCTGCAGAACATCGCCAAGGCGGTGGAATCCAACCATCCTGAAGTATTTCTGATCGTTCTCTTGATCGACGAGCGCCCCGAGGAAGTCACCGACATGCAGCGAAGCGTGAAGGGCGAGGTCGTCTCCTCGACCTTCGACGAGCCGGCCACGCGCCACGTCGCGGTTGCCGAAATGGTAATCGAGAAGGCCAAGCGCCTCGCCGAGCACGGCAAGGACGTGGTGATCCTCTTGGACTCAGTCACCCGCCTCGGCCGCGCCTACAACACAGTCGTGCCCTCTTCCGGCAAAGTGCTGACGGGCGGCGTCGACGCCAATGCGTTGCAACGCCCAAAGCGTTTCTTCGGCGCCGCCCGCAACCTCGAGGAAGGCGGCTCGCTCACCATCATCGCCACCGCGCTGATCGACACCGGCTCGCGGATGGACGAAGTCATCTTCGAAGAGTTCAAGGGCACGGGTAACAGCGAACTTCAGCTCGACCGTAAGGTCGCCGACCGTCGCATCTTCCCGGCCATCGATGTGCTGAAGTCCGGCACCCGGAAGGATGAACTCATCACGCCGAAGGAGCATCTGCAGAAGATGTACGTGCTCCGCCGCATCCTCTCGCCGATGGGTACGCAGGACGCGATCGAGTTCCTGCTCGACAAGCTGAAGAGTTCGAAGAACAACGACGATTTCTTCCAGAGTATGAATACGTAACGTTGGTGAGTTGGAACGCCGGCCTCCGGCCCCGCAGCGCGCCGGGAGGCGCACGCTCCAACCTCCATAGTGACGCGCTTGGTCCCCGGTGCTACCTCCTCCGCAAAACGGAGGGACGCTCATGCTCAAAATCTACCACTCGCAAGGGGCGCGCTCATTGCGCGTGGTGTGGCTGTGCGAGGAGATGGGCGTGCCGTACGAAACGGCGGAAGCGTCGTTCTTCAAACCGAGCGACGAGTTCAAGGCCATCAATCCACTGCGCACGGTGCCCGCTATGCAAGACGGCGACGTGCGTATGATCGAGTCGGTGGCGATGATGATCTACATCATGGCCAAGTACGGGCCGACCGATCTTGAGGTAAAGCCCAATGAGTCCGGTTATGCCGACTATCTCCAGTTCCTGTTGTTCGGCGAGGCTGGCGTCGCGGCCTACGGCAATCCCCTCGTCGCCACGCGCTTCCTGGCCCCGGACGACCAGAAACAGAATTGGACCGCTGGGTATCTGAAGAGCGCGATCATCAAACGGCTGGAGTTCGTCGGTGAACGTCTCAGCGGCAAGCCTTACGTCGCCGCTGACCGCTTCACCGCAGGCGATATCTCTGTCGCCTACATTGTCACCGGCGCCAAGTTCGCCGGCATCGAGGCGGACATCCCGCAAACGGTTCGCGCCTACGTCGATAATCTCTGGCAGCGCCCGGCGTATCAGCGCGCGGCAATGGTGAAATAGCTATGGAACCAACACCTGGCTGCCGGTCGTCTTTCGCGCCTCGAGATCGCGATGCGCCTGGGCAGCGTCGGCCAGCGCGTAGCGGTTTGGCGGCGCGATCTTGACGGCGCCCTTCTCGATCACCTCGAACAGATCCGCCGCCGTTTTGTCGAGCTGTTCGACTGTCGCCGTGTAGTGAAACAGCGTCGGTCGCGTCAAAAACAGCGAGCCCTTCTGCGAGAGCGTCAGCGGGTTGATGTCCGGTGGCGGTCCCGACGCATTGCCGTAACTCACCATCATGCCGCGCGGACGCAGGCTGTCGAGCGACGCCGCGAACGTATCATTGCCGACGCCATCGTAGACAACATGCGCGCCAACGCCACTTGTGATTTCCCGCACGCGTTTGGCGATGTCTTCGCGCGTCGTGACGATGACATGATCGGCGCCGAGTGCGCGCGCGATCTCAGCCTTGGCGTCGCTGCCCACCGTTGCAATCACCGTTGCGCCGAGATGCTTCGCCCATTGCGTCGCGATCTGTCCGACGCCGCCGGCGGCAGCATGGATGACGACAATGTGGCCGCGTTCCACGCGAAACGTCTTGCGCAAAAGATAACGCGCAGTCATGCCCTTGAGCGTCGCCGCCGCTGCGATGTCGTACGAAACTTCAGCCGGCAATTTCACAGCCTTCGCTTCATTTACGACATGCATTTCCGCGTACGCGCCGATTGGGCCGCTGCAATACGCAATGCGATCGCCTTGCTTGAAGCGCGTGACGTTGGCGCCAGCGGCATCCACGACGCCGGCCGCTTCCAACCCCAATCCGCCAATTGAATTCTTGTACAATCCACTGCGGTGATACGTGTCGATGAAGTTCACGCCGATTGCTTGATGGCGCACGCGCACTTCGTTCGCGCCCGGCTCCGGCGTCGCGACATCGGCGAGCGCCATCACCTCCGGCCCGCCGTTCTGCGCGATGCGGATTGCTTTCATGGACTCCTCCGCCTCTCCTAGGCGTACATCGGAACGCACCGCGCCGTCGCCAGTGGGCGCATTGGAGCGCTGCCATCGATCAGGGCGCGCTTCATGCGAGGTGCTCGCTGAAAAACGCGATCGTGCGGCGGTTCGCGAGCTCGGTCGCCGCCGCATTGTAGTGCTTGCCGCCTTCGCGTGTGAACGCGTGGTCCTGCTCGGCGTACTCGTAGATCGTCACCAGCGGATTGTCCTGGAGGGTCTCGCGGATGGTGTTGAGCGCCTCGACCGGGATGAAGCTGTCCTTCATGGGGTTGTGCAGCAGCACGGGCTTCTTGATGTTCTTAGCTTCGTCGAGTGCGGTGTGGATGCCGCCGCCGTGATAGGCGACGCTCGCGTCGGCGTCGGTTCGACACGCCGCCAGGAACGCGATGTAGCCACCCATGCAATAGCCCATGACGCCAGCCTTGTGGTCGTGCGCTAGCTTGGCGCCCGGCGTGACCGGCCTCATTTCCATCGAAAGCATGCCGCGCGCGTGCGTCAGCGTCGCCTGCACGTCGCGGGCGCTGGCGTTCTTGTCGAGCTGGTTCATGTACTCGATCGCCTGCTTCCACTCGGCGTCGGTCTGGTCGGTGATGTCGATGCCTGGCTTGATGCGCCAGAACAGATCCGGCGCGATCGCCAGGAAGCCTTCGCGCGCCAGCCAGTCGGCCTTGCCGCGTATCACCGCGTTGATGCCGAAAATCTCCTGGACCACCACGACGGCGCCTTTCGGCGTTCCCGATGGACGCGCGGCATACGCCTTGAACGCGCCGTCCGGTCCTTGCACCTCCATCCAGTCACCCATCGCTAAAGCTCCTAGCTGTCCGCCGCCGCCGTCGCGCGTTATAGACCCGCCACGCGCGCGCCGCGCGAAGGAATTGGATCGATGAAGTTCACCGTCAATGTCGAGTGTTCGCCCGAGGAAGCGCGCCGCTTCATGGGCCTGCCGGATGTCACGCCGATCAACGAGGCGCTGGTCGAGGAAATGGGCAAGCGCATGGAAGCGAACCTGAAGCTCATGAGCCCTGAGACCATGATGAGTTCGTGGATGAGCGTCGGCGCGCAGGCGCAGGACGCCTTCATGAAGCTAATGACGTCGGGCGTCGGCGCGGCTGCTGGCGCCGCTCCACGTGAAAAGCCCTAAGCCGCCTTAGATATTTTCACATGAAACCGGACACCATCGTCGCGCTCGCGTCCGGCGCCGGACGCGCCGGCGTCGCGGTGATCCGGCTCTCCGGGCCGGCCGCTCGAGACGTGCTGCGCGCGCTGACCGACCGCGATGTGCCCAAGCCGCGCATGGCGACCCGCATGGCGTTCTGCGCGCCCAATGGCGGGCTCTCGCTCGATGACGGTCTGGCGCTCTGGTTTCCCGCTCCGCACAGCTTCACCGGCGAAGACGTCGCCGAGCTGCACATCCATGGCGGGCCCGCCGTGATCGCCGCCGTGATCGACGCTTGCCTTAGTCAGCCCGGCGTCCGTCCAGCGGAGCCCGGCGAGTACACCCGCCGCGCCTTCGAGAACGGCAAGCTCGACCTGGCCGAGGCCGAAGGCCTTGCCGACCTTGTGGACGCCGAGACCGAGGGTCAGCGCCGCCAGGCGCTGCGGCAGCGCCGCGGGGCTCTGAGCGCCGTCTACGAGGGCTGGCGGGCCAAGCTGATCGAGGCGGCGGCTTTGATTGAAGCCGAGATCGATTTTCCCGACGAGGATCTGCCTGGCGCGCTGGCGCAGCGGGCCGGTCCGATCCTGCAGGTGCTGGCGTCCGACATGGGCAAGCACCTTGACGACGCGCACCGCGGCGAGCGCGTCCGCGACGGCTATCGCATCGCCATCATCGGCCCGCCGAACGCCGGCAAATCGAGCCTGCTGAACGCGCTGGCGCAGCGCGAAGCGGCGATCGTCAGCGACATTCCCGGCACCACACGCGACGTGGTCGAGGTGCGCCTCGTGCTTGCCGGCTTCCCAGTCTGGATTGCCGACACGGCGGGCCTCCGCGAGGCCGCGGACGCCATTGAGGTGGAGGGCGTGCGCAGGGCCTTGGGACGGGCCGAGGAGGCTGACCTGCGGATAGGCGTGCTAGAGGCCTCGCACGTCGCGAACGCGCGTCAGAGCTTCATGGGCTCCCTTCGAGGCAGCGATCTGCTGGTTCTGTCCAAGGTGGACCAGGTCGGCGAATGGCAGGGCTTGGTCATCGACGAGATCCCCGCTGATCTCGCCGCACCGCCCATCCCGCTGTCGAGCCGAACTGGCCAAGGTCTCGGCGAATTGGAAGCGCTCGTCACGCAGCGCGTCGTCGATGCGCTCGGCCGCGAGGAAGCGCCGGTGCTGACGCGGGCGCGGCATCGGCGGCTGGTGGAGGAGGCGCGAGCCGCGCTTCAGCGCGCTATCCCGGCGTTCGATCAGGGACCGGAATTGGCGGCGGAGGACGTGCGGGTTGGGGCCGATAAAATCGGGCGGCTGACAGGCCGCATTGACGTCGAAGATTTGCTCGACGAGATTTTTTCGAGCTTTTGTATCGGCAAATGAGATCGCTCGAAAACCCACGTTTGACGCGGGTTTCACGCGAAACTGGTGAATTGAAATTAGCGGGTTGCACGTGAAGCCTTGGACCGCCGGCGTCCTCGCCGGCGGGGTGTGGTGCAGCGGCGAGAGTGTACGCCGGCGAGGACGCCGGCGGTCCAAGCGTGACGCCGCTTTTGCTCTCCTATATGAAGCCACGGCACATGAGTTCAGCGCACTCCTTCGACGTCATCGTCATCGGCGGCGGCCATGCCGGCTGCGAGGCCGCGGCGGCGGCTGCGCGCCTGGGCGCGCGCACGCTGCTCTTGACCCACAAGCTCGAAACCATCGGCGAGATGAGCTGCAACCCGGCCATTGGCGGCTTGGGCAAGGGGCACCTCGTCCGCGAGATCGACGCACTGGATGGCGTCATGGGCCGGGTGGCCGACGCCGCCGGCATCCAGTTCCGGCTGCTCAACCGTTCCAAGGGACCTGCCGTGCGCGGTCCCAGGGTTCAATCCGACCGCAAGCTCTATCGCCGGGCCATGCAGGCAGCGCTGGCGGCGCAGCAGGGGCTGACGATCGAGGCGGCGGCGGTCGAGGACCTGGTCCTTTCTTCCCCCGTAAGCGGGGGAAGTGGCCGCGCCGAACGCGCGGTCGAAGGGGGCGGCGCGCTGCGCCCCCTCAGTCAGGCTTCACCTGACAGCTCCCCCGCGGGCGGGGGAGCAAAGGTGCTCGGCGTCACGACGGCCGACGGCCGTGAGTTCAGCGCCACGCGCGTCGTGCTCACCACGGGGACGTTCCTGAAGGGCGTCATCCATATCGGTGACAAGCGCATCCCGGCCGGCCGCCATGGCGAAGCGCCGGCCATCGGGCTTTCAGACCGCTTGTACGGCGCGGGTTTCGTGATGGGGCGGCTGAAGACCGGCACGCCGGCGCGCGTCGAATCCAGCTCGATCGATTGGGCGTCGCTAGAGCTGCAGCACGGCGACGAAGAGCCCACACCATTCTCGTTCCTGACCGAGCGCATCACCAACAGCCAAGTCGCTTGCGGCGTGACCTACACGAACGCGGAAACGCATCGGATCATCGAAGAGTCGCTTTCGAAGAGCGCCGTTTATTCCGGCGCGATCAGCGGGCGAGGACCGCGTTATTGCCCATCGATCGAGGATAAGGTCGTGCGGTTTGCCGAAAAGCAAGCGCACCAGATCTTCCTCGAACCGGAAGGCTTGGACGACGACACAGTCTATCCGAACGGCATCAGCACCTCGCTGCCGGAGGACGTGCAGGAGCGCTTCATCCGCACCATCGCCGGGCTCGAGAATGTCGTCATCAAGCGCCACGCCTATGCGATTGAATACGACTACGTCGATCCACGCGAGCTGATGCCGACGCTTGAGACGAAGCGCATCAGCGGCCTCTATCTCGCCGGCCAGATCAACGGCACGACGGGCTACGAGGAGGCCGCCGCGCAAGGTCTGATCGCGGGGCTCAACGCGGCGCGCGCGGCGGGAGGGGGAGCGCCGTTCGAGATCACGCGCGCAGAAGGCTACATCGGCGTGATGGTCGATGATCTCGTCACGCGCGGCGTCTCCGAACCCTATCGCATGTTCACATCGCGCGCGGAGTATCGGCTCTCGCTGCGCGCCGACAATGCCGACCAACGCCTCACGCCAAAGGGCATTGCGTTGGGCTGTGTAGGGTCAACACGAAACGCCGCTTTCGCTGCGAAAATGCAGGAAATCGAGACGGCGCGCGAAATGGCGCGCGCTCTCAATCTCACCCCGCAGCAAGCCGAAGCGCGCGGGCTGAAAGTCAATCAGGATGGGGTGCGGCGCGATGCGCTGCAGCTCATGGCGTATCCCTCGATTAGCTTCGAGCAGCTCGCTGCGATCTGGCCAGAACTCGGTTCGCTATCACGCCAAGCGCGCGAGCAGCTTGAGATTGACGCGATGTATTCGGGCTATCTCGAACGCCAGGCGCTCGATGTCGAAGCCTTCAAGCGCGACGAAGATCTACGCATCGATCCCAATCTCGATTACGCAAGCGTCGGCGGCCTTTCGAACGAGGTGCGCGAGAAGCTCTCCGCCGCGCGTCCCGTCACGCTCGGCCAAGCCTCGCGCATCGAAGGCGTCACCGCCGGCGCACTCACCGCGCTGTTGGCGCATGTCAAACGCGAGCAGAGGAAACGTGCATGAGTTTGGCGCGCGACACGCTTTTCATCCTCCGCGCGCCGTTCGAGGATCACGCGCTGGAGGGGACTTGGTTCTGCACCTCGTGCGCAACCATGGAGGGCGCGCTGCTCGCCAATCCGCACTGGGCCACGCACATTGATGTCAAGCGCATACCGTTCCCGCGGCCGCGCCACGACTTGATTGCGCTGATCGGCGAGGACAACCAGTCGATGCCGGTGCTGGTGCTGGCTGACGGTTCGAGCCCGCCCGAGGGCGCCAAGCAGTTTGAGCGGCGATACTTCCTGGATGAACCCAAGCCCATCACCCGCTATCTGGCCGCTGCCTGCGGCGGAGCAGGGCCGCACCCGTGACCACCTACGGACCGGACGAGTTCCAACGCGACCTCGGTTTCGCCGTTCCCCGTGAAACAATCGGGCGCCTTGAGACCCACCGCCGACTGCTGGCGGAGTGGTCGGAGCGGATGAACCTGGTCGGCCCGAAGGAGCTGGACGTGTTCTGGAGCCGGCATGCCCTGGACAGCGCACAGCTGCTCAAACTCGCGCCTCAGACGAAAACGTGGGTCGACCTGGGCTCGGGGGCCGGATTTCCCGGACTGATCGCGGCAGCTTTCCTGGCCAGCGAGGCGGGCGCTGTCGTCCATCTGGTGGAATCGACGGGCAAAAAGGCCGACTTCCTGCGGGCGGTAGCCGAGGATGCGAGGCTGCCGGTGCAGGTCTTCCACCTCCGGATCGAGGACTTTGGCGCCGGCGTGGAGCGGTATGACGTCGTTACCGCCCGCGCCCTCGCGCCCTTGCCGCGACTCATCGCGTATGCGAAGCCGATTCTGGATCGCGGCGCAATCGGGCTCTTCCATAAAGGCGCTGACCTAGACGCCGAGCTGGCCGCCGCGAAGAACGTCCTGGATGGTGGGGCGTTTAGGGCAGACGTGCTGGAGAGCCTGAGCGATCCGCGCGGCCGCATTGTTCGTATCAGCAAGGCCGCCTGACGTTTGGACTCCTTTTGGAGAACGGGGACATGCGCGCTTTGGCGATCGCCAATCAGAAGGGCGGCGTAGGCAAGACGACGACCGCGATCAATCTCGGCACCGCACTGGCGGCGGCCGGGAAGGGCGTACTCATCTTCGACACCGACCCGCAAGGCAACGCCTCGACCGGGCTCGATATCCATCCGCACGACCGCAACGTCACCAGCTACGATGTGCTCGTCGGCCAGCTCCCTCTGGCAAAAGCGACACTTCCGACCAAGGTGCCTAACTTGTACATCACGCCGGGTGACGCGCGTCTGTCGGGCGTTGAAGGCGAACTGATGGGCGAGGCGCAGCCGCAGTTTTTCTTGCGCCAGGCGATCGAGAAATTCCGCGCGGAATCGACACTGGGCGTCGATTACATCCTGATCGATTGTCCGCCGTCCTTGAACGTCTTGACGGTGAATGCGCTCACCGCCGCTGATGGCGTGCTGGTGCCGCTGCAGACAGAATACTTCGCGCTCGAAGGCCTCGCGCAATTGCTCGCGACGATCAATGCGGTGAAGGTCAATTTGAATCCGGCACTCGACATCCAAGGCGTCGTGCTGACGATGTACGACAAGCGCACGACGCTTAGCGATCAAGTTGCGCAAGAGGTGAGAGCGCACTTCCCGGAAAAGGTCTATGAGACGGTGATCCCGCGCAACGTGCGCATCAGCGAGGCCCCGAGCCATGGCCTGCCGGCGATCATCTACGATCAGAACGCCACCGGCAGCAAAGCCTACATCAAGCTTGCCAAGGAGCTGATCGAGCGCGAGCGGATGCTGAACGCGGCGTGAGCCGAGGACGGAAATTTTTACCGGTGGGCAAGGATTGCCCATCAAGTTGTTAAGCATACCGAATCGGGTCGGGCAAAAGACGAGGGCGAAATGAGCGATTTGAGACCGCGAGGACTGGGCCGGGGACTCTCCGCTCTGCTTGGCGAACCTGTGCGCACAGAAACTCCGCCGAAGCCGGCCAATGCGCCGCCTGCCCCCGCCGCGCAACAGCCGGAGGCCCGGCGCGCCCCGATCGAGCCGCCGCGCAATGTGTTCGAGTTGCCAGTGACGAATGCGCAGTCCGCGCCGCAGATGCCGGCTGCAACGCAAACGCCCGCCGCCGGACCAACAGCGGCGAGCGATGGCCCGCGTTCGATCGCGATCGATCTGGTACAGCGCAATCCGCAGCAGCCACGCAAGCATTTCGATGAAGCCGAGCTGAACGAGCTTGCAGCGTCGATCCGCACGCATGGCGTGCTGCAGCCCATCCTGGTGCGCCCAATCCCCGGCGGCAAATATGAGATCGTCGCCGGCGAACGCCGCTGGCGCGCAGCGCAGCGCGCGGGCCTGCACACGATCCCCGCCGTGGTGCGCGAACTTAATGAGGTCGAAGTTCTCGAAATCGCGATCGTCGAGAACGTGCAGCGCACGGATCTCAATCCGATCGAAGAGGCGCAAGGCTTCCAGGCTTTGATCGATCGCTTCGGGCGCACGCAACAAGACATCGCCGACGCCGTCGGCAAGTCGCGCCCGCACATCGCCAACATGCTGCGGCTGTTGGCGCTGCCGGACGATCTGCAGGAAATGGTGCGCGACGGGCGCCTCAGCGCGGGCCACGCCCGCGCAATTTTGACAGCGCCCGACCCCCGCGGCCTGGCGCAGCGCGCAATCAGCGAAGGCCTGAATGTGCGCGACCTCGAGCGCCTCGCGCAGCAGGCCAAGGACGAAAAGCACGGGCCGCGCGTTTCGTCTCCCGCTGCGGACGGCAAGAGCGCCGACACGCGCGCGCTCGAACAATCGCTGTCAAATGCCCTCGGGCTCGAGGTGTCGATCACCGAAAAGGGGACGGGCGGCGAGTTGAAGGTCTCCTATAAAATGCTCGAACAGCTCGATGATGTGATCCGGCGCTTGCGGGGCGGTTTCTAACGTAGAATCCTTGTAGCATCGACGACCTGCACGTCGCTCATCATGCCGAGATAGGCGTCGAGCCAAGGCTTGTGGGCTGAGCCTACGATCACGAGCACGCGCCCGCCGGGCCATTGCGTCGAAACTTCGCGGATGTTCGCCGCCATGCGTAGATTGCGGACCTCCCACGCAGCGACGCGGGCGCGGCCAGCGTTTTCCGGACTTGGGCGATTGATCATGTTGAGCCATTGACCATCGGCATCTTCGCGACCGGCCCGCGCGCCGTTGAGCATGCGATACGTTGCCATCGCCTGGTCGGCTGAGTTCAAGTGTTGCGATGCTTCAGCCAAAGGCTTGAAGGTTTCGCTGGCCAGCAGCTGAGCGAGCCAGGGCTCATTCATGAATGCGTTCATGCTGGCTTCGTAATCGCCCTCGAACGCAGGGCCGACTTCGTCGCTCTGATCGTCCATTGGATGCACGCGGTCGAGGCCCAGCCTCACCGCCAAACGCGCCGCGATGAGATAATTCTCATTTCGCCGCGCCGGCGTCTCGTAGGCTGCGAGTTGCTCGGCCAGCAGGCGCGTCACGCTCTCGTCGGCAATGCGATCGCTCGGGTCGAGCCGCCACCATTGCACGACCGCCGAGGTGTGATCGCCGGAGGCGGCGAACAGGGCGGCGAGCCGGCGGCGCTGGGCCGGCGTGGGGGAGGCGGGCCAATCCGCAAAGGCGCGACGCAGCTCCGCTTCCGCGCCCGGCATGTCGAGACTGAGCGCATTGCGAGCTAGTGCCGCCATCACCATGGCGCGGCCGCCATACTGGCGCGCCATGTCCGGATAGGTTTCGCGATACTGCCAAAGCTGGTCGATGCTGCGGCCCGGCAGAGCCTCGATGGCGATCGCATCGGGACGGAAGGTCGCGAGGCGCTCTAGCAACGGCTCAAGCGCAGCTGGGTCGAACGTTTCAGGTGCTCCGCTTAAGTGTGGCGAGGCAAGCACGAGGATCTGCGTCGGCTCGCCGACATGACGGCTCTGATAGCCCCGCGGATCGAATGCCCGGCTCTGCGCCGCTGCAGGCGTTCCTGCGCCAAGCGCGATCAGCGCGGCGAGAATGATCGATTTCATTGTCGTCCTCCCTGTGAGAGGACGCCGGTTGTCGGCAGTTTGGATGCAGCATGGGGCTGATTGCGATGAACAGCGTTTACGCTTCGCTCGGAACGACCGTCTTCGAAGTGATGTCGCGCCTGGCCGCCGAACGCGGCGCGGTCAATCTCGGGCAGGGCTTTCCCGAGGAGGACGGGCCGCGAGACATTCTTGAAGCCGCGGCGCAGGCGACGCTGGAGGGCCCGAACCAGTATCCGTCGATGCGTGGATTGCCGGAGCTGCGCCAAGCCGTGGCGGCGCACTATCGCGCGCACCATCGCATCGATCTCGATTGGCGGCGTGAGGTGACGATCACGTCCGGCGCGACGGAGGCGATCGCGGCGGCGCTGCTCGCATTCATCGAACCGGGCGACGAGGTCGTGCTGTTCGAGCCGCTCTACGATGCGTATTTGCCGATGGTGAAACGGGCAGGGGGCGTGCCGCGCATTGTGCGCTTGCAGCCACCGCTCTGGCGGCTCGAAAGCGAAACCGTGGCGGCGGCGTTCAGCGATCGGACGCGCGTCGTTGTTATCAACACGCCGCTCAACCCGAGCGCCAGCGTGATGAGCCGCGCGGAACTGGAGATGCTGGCCGAGCTTTGCCGCGAACATGACGCGATTTGCATCAGCGACGAGGTTTGGGAGCACGTGCTGTTCGACGGCGCCGAGCATGTGTCGATGCTGGAGGTGGTGCGGGACCGGACGCTGAAAATCGGCTCCGCGGGTAAAATGTTCTCGCTCACCGGCTGGAAGGTCGGTTTCGCCTGCGGCGCGCCGGAATTGATGGAGACGTTTGCGAAAGCGCATCAATTCCTGACTTTCACGACGCCGCCCAATTTGCAGCGCGCGGTGACGCATGCGCTGAGCAAGCCGCGCTCGTATTTCGAAACGATGTGCGCGGAATTCCAGCGTGCGCGGGATCGTCTCGTCAGTGCGCTCGCAGGGGAGGGGTTCGTCACCCTGCCCGTACGCGGCGCGTATTTTGTCAGCATCGATTTGCCTGCCTCCGGCATCGCCATGAGCGACGAGCAGTTTGCGAAACACGCCGTCGAGCATGGCGTGGCGACGATTCCGTTCTCGGCCTTCTATGCAGCGCCCGGTGCGCCGGCTTTGCTGCGGCTTTGTTTTGCGAAGAAGAACGAGACGCTGGATCGAGGTGCGGAAGCGCTCGTGAAAGCGCGGCGTGCAACAATATAAGGCCGATCGAGCGGGGGCGGATTGATTTTTTACGCCGGCGCGGCTGGCGCCACCGGCTCGTCCGCGGGCGTCGTGACTGGATCCGTTTCGCCGCGCGACACCACGGTTGCGATCACCAGGTCGCCGGTGACGTTGAGCGTGGTGCGGCACATATCCAAGAAGCGATCGACGCCGAGGATGAGGCCGATGCCCTCGGCCGGCACGCCGACCATGGCGAGGATCATTGCGATCACCGGCAGCGATCCGGCGGGCACGCCGGCGGTGCCGATGCCGCCCAGGATGCAGACCAGCATCACTATGACCTGCTGGGAGATGGTGAGTTCGACGCCGAAGAACTGCGCCAGGAAAAGGACGGTGACGCCCTCGAACAGGGCGGTGCCGTTCTGGTTTGCGGTGGCGCCGACGGTGAGCACGAAGCGGGCAATCTTGCGCGGCAGTTTGAGTTCGGTTTCTGCTGCGCGCAGCGACACGGGCAGGGTGGCGTTTGAAGACGCGGTCGAGAACGCGACGACTATCGGATCGCGCACCTGAGCGAAGAAGGCGAATGGATTCTTGGCGCCGAATAGCAGCACGATGATCGGGTAGACGACGAACATGTGGATCGCCATCGCGCCGATGGCGACGCCGACATAAGCGGCTAGCCGCGCGAGCAAGTCCCAGCCGAACAGAGCGGCGAGGTTGAACATGAGGCAGGCGATGGCGATCGGCGCCACGCTGATGACGGTGCGCAACAGGCGCATCATCACTTCGAAAATGCCGGTGATGGCGAGCTGCAGCTGATCGGTGGCGCGGCTTCTCACCATCACCAGGCCGATGCCGAAAAACACGGCGAACACCATGAACGGCAGCACCTGGTTCTCGGCGGCCGCGCCGAACACGTTGCGCGGGACGAGATCGAGCAGGAACTGGCCGAGATTCACGCTCTGGGGCGCATTGGCGACGATGCCTTGGGCGCCCTCTGCATATTGCGCCAGCAATCGGTCTGCGAGAGCGGGATCGACGCCGTCGCCGGGGCGCACTGCGTTGACGAGACCCAAGCCGATCAACACCGCGATGGTGGAGACGACCACCGTCATCAGCAACGTCTTCCAGCCGACGCGCCCGAGCGCGCTGAGATCGCCCATTTCTGCGACGCCGACGACAATGGCCGAGAACAGGAGCGGCAACACCAGCATGAACAGGAGGCCGAGGAAGAGCTGGCCGATCGGGCCGGTGACGTTTGCCGTCAGCTGCGGCACCCAGGGCGTATCGGCGCCGACATAGAGATTGACCCAGAGCCCCACGCCTAAACCGATGGCGAAGCCCGCGAGCATCAGGAGCCAAAACGGAATGCCGCCGGGCTTTGTCGTTTCCATGTGCTGAGCTCCGTTGGTCTGCGAGCGTGGCTAGCGGCGCGGGGCGAGGGGATCAAGCAACATCGGACCGCGGGCGGCGCTACTGCTCCCTTAGTCTACGTAGACGCCAAGCTTTCGGCGTAGGTCCTCGGGCAACCGGTCGCTCCAGTGAGGCGGCGGCGGAGGCATGGGCGGCGGCATCGGCGCGCCGATACGGCGCGCTTCGACGGCGATCTCTTCCCAGATCTCTTTTCGTATCAACCATTCCCGCCTGGCGTCCTCTGTCTCGGCGTATCTGGCAAAACACGCGCGAAGCTCGGCGCGGATTTCTTCTTCCTCTTCCCATGAGGGTTGTAGCGGCGTGTTGGCCAAATGCTCAGCCGTTTCGCTCAAGCGCTTGGCGACCTCGCTCCACTGCTTCGCGGCCGCAAGGTCATTGCGGTTGGCCGCGCGAGCAGCGGCTTTCAAAGCCGCGCCGGCTTCTTTGCGCGTCCGCAGAGCGGCGCCGTCGTGATCGTCATATTTGTCTGTTTCGCGCACGCCTAAGGCGCGGCGCACAGCGCGCGTTTCTTCTTGGGTGAGTTCTGCGGGCTTCCCAGACTTCAATTTTCGTCTCCTTGCTATGGGCGTGCGAAGGCGCCGGCGAAGCGCGCAACGTTTGAGCTGCTTCACAAAAGCCCATGGAGGGCGGGGACGCGGCGAGCCGCGCCAAGAAGCGCTCCTCTCGCGAGAAGCGCGGAAGACGCGTTTCGCCGCGTCCCCGCGGTTTGCTTCACCGGGCCGCTCAACGGCGGTTTTTCACACCGTCCGGCGGTCCCCGATGGCGTGCGGGTTGCCCCGTTCACGCAATCCCCGGTGCGTCCTCCCACAAGTTATGGCGCTCTGTGGGCTTCGGCTCACCGATCGCCTGGCTCACCTCACGCTCAACCGCATCGTCATCGCATCGATCGAACAGGGTACCGACTGCCCTCCTGCACTGACGACAAGAGCATTATACGGCTGGTTGCAGAGGGGGCGGATAGATTTTCTTGCGCGCCTTGTGACTCAAGGGCGAGAAGCGTGTTTGGTGTGGGATAGATTGCAGATTGGAGTCTGTTCCTGGCCCCAATCCCGCCGTCAGGAATCTCCGCATCTGGACGTCGCTAGGCGTG
>JBQTJK010000034.1:0-7473 GCA_052387215.1 Caulobacteraceae bacterium | reverse complement strand
CCTTCTTGCGCCCGCCACGGCCGATGGTCAGCGCCTTGATCACGCCGCGCATGGTCTGTGCCTCCTGTTGCGTCAGCCGCGCACGCATGAAGATTGAGCGCAGATTTCGCTTCATCAAAGGCGCCTTATCGAGCGGATGGAAAAACCGCCCATGTTCAAGCTCTTGTTCGAGATGGAGGAAGAGCGCCTCAAGCTCTTCCTGGCGAGCCGGCGGGCTCTCGGGGTCGCGAAACCAGGACGGGGTGTCCGCCTCCTGCCGCGCTTCGGCCCACGCATAGGCGAACACCGCGACCGCGTTGGCCAGATTGAGCGAGGCGAAGCTCGGATTGACCGGCAGCGTCAATATCGCATCGGCTTTGGCGACCTCGTCGGTCTCCAGTCCCGCCGCTTCCGGACCGAACATCACCACCGGCCGTTCGCCCGCCGCGATCGCCGCGCGCAGCTTCAGCACCGCCTCACGCGGTCCCCAAACCGGTTTCTCCAGCCCCCGCGGACGCGCCGTCGCGGCGACGACCATAGTCGCGTCCGCCAGTGCATCCTCGAGCTTCCACTCCACCTTCGCGCCTTTGAGCACCTTGTCGGCGCCGACGGCGACGGTCTCGGCCTTAGGGTTCGGCCAGCGGTCGCGCGGCGCGACCAGCCGCAAGGAGACCAAGCCGAAATTCAACAAAACCCGGGCCGCCGCGCCGATGTTTTCGCACAGCTGGGGACGCACCAGGCAAATCGCTGGCCAAGCGTCTTCAATCGGTGGCGGCATATTTCGTGCGCGCGTCATTGGTTAAGGCCGGATCGGGACATGTCGAGCCACGACAAATCGCATCGCACGCCGCGCCGCAAGCGGACATGGCGCGCGCAGCGCATGGCGATGCTCGTCGTGGCGGTGATCGGCGTCATTGCCGCGAGCTGGCTTGCGCCCGAGCTGAACCGGCCGGCGCCCGTCGCTCCTGCTACAGCGCCCGTGCCGATCACGCAGCCCGTTCCGCCGCCCTTGCCGGCGCTCGCCTCCGTGGAGGTCGCCGCCGATCTTGCTGCCCCGCCTGCGCCGCGCGCGCGGCGCACCTCCCGGCGTCGCGGCGGCGTGCCGCTCGATGCAGCCGGCGCAAACGAGGCGGACGGTTACGAAATCTTGGGCGCCGCCGAACTCGACGGCATTTCGCAAGCCGAGGAATAGAGACCGCCCGCCGCAGTTGCGCCCCGCCCTCAAGCTGCTACCACCCGCCCCGCGAAGCGGAAGGATTAGCGCGTATGGCCAAAATCAAGGTCGACAACCCCGTCGTCGAACTCGACGGCGACGAGATGACCCGGATCATCTGGGCATTGATCAAGGACCGCCTGATCCATCCCTATCTCGACGTCGATCTCAAATATTTCGACCTCGGCATCGAGAACCGCGACGCCACCGAAGACAAAGTCACCGTCGACGCCGCGTACGCGATCAAGGAGTACGGCGTCGGCGTCAAATGCGCGACCATCACGCCCGACGAAGCGCGGGTGAAGGAGTTCGGGCTGAAGAAAATGTGGAAGTCGCCGAACGGCACGATCCGCAACATTTTGGGCGGCGTCATCTTCCGCGAGCCGATCATCTGCAGGAACGTGCCCCGCTTGGTGCCCGGCTGGACGCGGCCCATCGTCGTCGGCCGCCACGCCTTCGGCGATCAGTATCGCGCCACCGACTTCGTCTATCCGGGCAAAGGCAAGCTCACGATCAAGTTCGTCGGCGAAGACGGCAAAGTCATCGAGCACGAAGTGTTCGATGCGCCCGGCGGCGGCGTCGCCATGGCCATGTACAACCTCGATGACTCGATCCGCGAATTCGCCCACGCGTCCATGAACTACGCGCTGATAAAGGGCTGGCCGCTCTACCTCTCCACCAAGAACACCATCCTCAAAGCCTATGACGGCCGCTTCAAGGATCTCTTCCAGGAGGTCTTCGACACTGAGTTCGCCGATCAGTTCAAGGCGAAGAAGATCACCTACGAACATCGCCTGATCGACGACATGGTCGCCTCGGCGCTCAAATGGTCTGGCGGTTTCGTCTGGGCCTGCAAGAATTATGACGGCGACGTGCAGTCCGACAGCGTCGCCCAAGGCTTCGGCTCGCTCGGCATGATGACGAGCGTGCTGCTGTCGCCCGACGGCAAGACCATGGAAGCTGAAGCCGCGCACGGCACGGTCACGCGCCACTATCGTCAGCACCAGCGCGGCGAGCCGACCAGCACCAATTCCGTCGCCTCGATTTTCGCTTGGACGCGCGGCCTCGCCCATCGCGGCAAGCTCGACAACAGCCAGAAGCTCACCGACTATGCGTTGCTGCTGGAAAAGGTCGTCATCGATACGGTCGAAAGCGGCCAGATGACCAAGGACCTCGCCGTCCTGGTCGGCGACACGCAAACCTGGCTCACCACCGAAGACTTCCTTGATGCTATCAGCGACAATCTCGACCGCGCCATGGCGAAAGCCGCGTGACATGACAAAGCGCCGCTCCTCGCTCACCGGCAGCTGGAGCGGCGCTTATCGCTTTCCCGGCGACGCACGCCCGGAAACCGTCTTCAACGTGCAGATCGAGGAAGTCGGCGGCGCCTTCACTGGCGCGCTGCAAGAGCCGAACGCTTACGGCTTTGCGCCGGGACAAGTGATCACCGCGGACATCGAAGGCGTGCGCAACGGCCAATCGGTTGACTTCACCAAGTTCTACGACGGCAGCGGCGGGATGGCTCACGCCGTTCGTTACGAAGGCACGGCTGACAGCGACCTCTCGCGCATTGATGGCAAGTGGAGCATTCCGCGGGATTGGTCCGGCACATTCTTCATGGTCCGCGAGGACGACGGCGAAGCAGCCGAGGCCGAGGAAGCCGTCGAAGAGAAGATTGAGGTCCGTTGATGATTATCCGTGAACTCCGGCCAACTGACCGCACCCAATGGGATCAACTCTGGGCCGGCTATCTCGCCTTCTATGAAACGACGCTGCCGCCTGAAGTCACCGAGACGACATGGGCGCGCTTCTTCGACCGCAACGAGCCGATGCAAGCGCTTGTGGCCGCCGATGCAACCAGCGGCGACTTGCTCGGCTTCACGCATGTCGTCTTCCATCGCGGCACCTGGGGAATCGGCGACTTCTGTTATCTGGAGGACCTGTTCGTCGCCGAACACGCCCGCAACCGCGGCGTCGCCCGCGCGCTGATCGAAGCGGTGTACGAACTCGCGGACGAACGCGGCTGCGAGCGCGTCTACTGGCTAACGCACGAGAGCAATGCGACGGCCCGATTGCTCTACGACAAGGTTGCAGAGCACCGCGGCCTCATTCAGTACCGGCGGCCGTAGGCAGCGTGCGCAAATGTGGCCGACACGCGCAAGAATGGATGACTCCCCGCCCCCTTGCGGGGCGGGGCCGGGGGTGGGGGTGACGGCGGCGCGCGTTGTGGAGGAATTCAACGCAGACGCATGGCTAATCGATGTTGACTTCCAACACAGTCGCCGGCTCTCGCCCCGCTTTCGCGGGGCATTCGGCCGGGAAGCGTGTGGCTATTATCAAGCGAAAGCGCCGCCCACCGAGACGCCAGCGGTCCGTAGGCGCCGCCCGAACGTAGGACGCACGTTCTCCACAGAAACCCAATCCTACACCTGCGGAGGGCGCTTATGATCGGCGCATGAGATACGCTTCGACGTCGTGCCCACATCCTCTCGTCATTGCTCGCCGGCAAATATGGACCGCCGGCGCCTCGCCGGCATTGTTGCGCGGAGCTTTGGAAATGGAGCGCGCGGCCTCCGGCCGCGCATGCGTCGTCGTAGGCGACGCGCTCCCGCCTCGCAGCTACTCCCGAAACTTCGGCGTTGGCCGCCACGGAAATGGCTGCGGCATGTCGCGGCTTACTTTGTCCGGGTAGACCGGCGTGCGCTTCTCCAAGAACGAGGTCACGCCTTCCTTCGCATCGCCGGCCTTCCCGCGCGCGACCATCAGCCGGCTCTCCAGCCGATGCGCTTCCATCGGATGGCCAGCATCGAGCATGTCGAGCATCATCCGCCGCGCCAGCGCGACGGAAACCGGCGCGGTATTGTCGGCGATCTCGCGGGCCAGCGCATCCGCTGCCGACAGCAGCTCCTCCGCCTTGTGCAGCGAACGCACCAATCCGCGCGCATGCGCTTCCTCGCTGGTGAACACACGTCCCGTCATCGTCCATTCAAGCGCCGTCGACACTCCAACCAGCCGCGGCAGGAAATACGACGACAGCGTCTCCGGCACGATGCCGCGGCGCGCGAACACGAAGCCCATCTTCGCGCCCTCGACGGCAAGCCGCACATCCATCGGCAGCGTCATGGTCGCGCCGACGCCGACGGCTGCGCCATTGATCGCTGCGATCACCGGCTTCAGGCTCTCATAGATGCGCAAACCCACGCGCCCGCCGCCGTCGCGCACGCGCTCTTCCTCGAACGCCTCCGCATCGACGCCGCGCGCCGCCAGCCGCTTTTCGTAGTCGAACGTCGCCCCGCCGCTGCCCAGATCCGCGCCCGCGCAGAACGCCCGCCCCTCGCCGGTGACGATCACGACGCGCACGTCATCGCTTGCGTCGGTCTCGTCGAACGCCGCGATCATGTCGCGCACCATCTGATCGGTGAACGCGTTCATCCGGTCGGGCCGGTTGAGGGTCAGCGTCGCCACGCCATTGGCGGCTTCGAGTTTGATCGTTTCGTAGCTGGACATGACGGTTCTCTCGGCAGTCGGCAGGCGAAAGCTAACATGCTTCCGTTCCGATATCGCAACATACGACTGCCGACTGCCGGATTCCGACTGCCGGCTACAACCGCAGCAACTCCACCTCTGCCGCTTGGTAAGGGTCGAGCCGGTAGACTAGCTGACGATGGATCGCCACCAGCGAACCCGCCCCCCAATCTTCGATCATTTCGGCGTCGTCCCGATCCCGCGTCTGCCAATGCGAGCCGTCCTCGCAGATCAGCACCTTGCCTCGCGCGAGGACGCAATCGATCATCGACACAGCGCCCGATTGCGCGCCGGCGCCTAATCCGACTCGGAACACGAAGAGAATCGCATCACGTTGCACTGGCGTGAGGCGGCCCCAATCGAGCCGCTCGAACAGCTCTGGCCCGAGATAAGCGGCCAGTGCATCGTTTTGCGTCATATCGGCGTCCCCACAACCGAATCGAGTCGTCCAAAAACGATTGATTTGGTTTCTGAGACGTTACTTCGTTGCGGCGGCGAAGTTTGGCTTCGGCTGCTGCTTGAACGAGAAGGCAACGATCAGGAGTCCGATCAGCGGTCCGATCAAGCCAACCAATCCGCCCTCGACGCCCATCGCGCCGCCGGTGAGCAGCGGATCGCCAAGGAACGCGAACAAGCTCCAATGTCCGTAACCAAGATCGTTGCCGGTGACGTTGATGCCGAGCACCGGTCCCTGCAGCCCGTTCCAACCGAGATGAATGCCGATCGGCAGCCACAGTTGGCCCGTGCGCACGTAGGCCAAGCTCAGCATCAAGCTGGCGAGGAAGATGTTCGCGCCCGCGATCAAACCTTGCGTTCCGCCTTGCGTGATCGGCGCTGCATGCAGCGCAACGAAGATCGCGGTCGTCACGAACGTCGCCATCCATGCGCCGTACTTGGCCCAAAGCTCCTGAAACACATAGCTGCGCACCAGGGCCTCCTGCGTGACGACATTGAAGAAGCAAGTGATCAGCCCCAGCGCCAGCGCATCGGCTGCGAACGATCCCAGGTCCGGCGCGTAGGTGGCAGCGCCAATCGCCAACAGGAGGCCAATCGGCGCGGCAAAAATCAGCGCGCCAATGATCGTGCCCGTCAGCAGATCGAACACGCGCGGCGGGCCAAACCCGATCGTCGTCAGCGGTCGCTTATCGACGAATTGCGCCATGACGATGAGTGGAATGAGTACGGCGAACGTCAATGCGATTTCGACGCCGACGCGCAAATGCCGGATGCCGTAGAAGCCCTCGCCGCCGAGCGCCACGGCGCTCATCACCATGACGGCCGTCAACGCGGTCCATAAGGCAAGGAAAGCGAAGATTTTCAGGACGGAGACGCCAATCCTTTTCATCGCCGTCTCCTCAATTGTTCACAGTGCAAGGCGCCAAATAAGATCGCGGTCGGCGGTTTCGCCGACCATGAAGTCCCACTCGCCAAAATCCTTGAAGCCGAAACGGCGATAGAAACGCTGAGCCCGTTCGTTGTTTTCCCAGACGCTGAGATAGAGAGCCGCCGCGCCATTCGCGTTCGCCCAGGCGATGCAATCGTCCATCAGCGCATCGGCGACACCCATCCCCTTCACGCTTTCATCGACGTAGAGCCGGTGCAACTCTAGCGCGGTTACGTCATCGACCGGCATCGCCAGTGCGCCCATCATGCAATAGCCGACGATCTCATCGCCGCGCAGGGCCAGCCGATAACGCACCTGTGGATCGGCGATCTCCGAGTGCTGAATCTCGCCGCCGTAGTTCTTGGTGAGATACGTCGACAAGTCCGAGGGCGGATAGGGCAGATGCGCGAACGTCGCCACCCACGAAGAGCGTGCGAAATCCGCCAGCGCTTCCGCGTCGGCTCCTGTCGCATCGCGATACGTGATCGCGCTCACGCCGCCAATGCGCCTTGCAACGCGGTGCGGATCGCGTCGAGCGCCTTCGCCGCTTCGGCGCCGTTCGGGCCGCCGCCTTGCGCCATGTCGGGGCGCCCGCCGCCGCCTTGGCCGCCGACCGCGGCGACGCCGGCCTTGACCAGATCGACGGCGCTGACTTTCCCCTTCAGATCATCAGTGACGCCAACCGCGAGCGCGGCCTTGCCATCCTCGACGCCGACATAGGCGATCACGCCAGAGCCAATCGATTTCTTGCCTTCATCGACGAGGCCGCGCAGCTCTTTCGCCGGCACGCCATCCAAGACGCGCGCCAGCACGGAAACGCCGGCGACATTCTCCGGCCCCGCCGTCGCGGCTTGCCCGGCGCCGCCCGCGAGCGCGAGCTTCTTCTTCGTCTCGGCAAGTTCGCGTTCGAGCTTGCGCCGCTCTTCGGCGAGCTGCGCCACGCGATCCGTCACCTCCGAAAGCGGCGCCTTCAAGTTGGACGCAATCGCCTTCGCCAGCGCCGCCTGCGTTTTGAGATGCGCCAGGGCCGCAGCGCCCGTCGCTGCCTCGATGCGCCGCACGCCAGCGGCCACGCCGCCTTCCGAGAGGATCGCGAACACAGCGATGTCGCCGGTGCGCTTCACGTGCGTGCCGCCGCAGAGTTCGACCGAATAGGGCTTGCCGGAGCGATCGAGCGCATCTCCGAGCCGAAGCACGCGGACCTTGTCGCCATACTTCTCGCCGAATAGCGCCAGCGCGCCTTCCTCGATCGCCTTCGCCGGCGCCATTTCCTTGAT
The DNA here is from genome assembly GCA_052387215.1 of Caulobacteraceae bacterium. GTDB lineage: Bacteria > Pseudomonadota > Alphaproteobacteria > Caulobacterales > Aquidulcibacteraceae > Vitreimonas. Next base: position 95 of record JBQTJK010000034.1, on the reverse strand, counting down.
CACGCCTTCGGCGTTCTGGCGGATGACAGCGTTCACTTCGTCTTCGACGCGGCCGATCTCGTCGGCGCTCATCGCCTGGCCGTGGCTGAAGTCGA
>JBQTJK010000033.1:0-11270 GCA_052387215.1 Caulobacteraceae bacterium | reverse complement strand
GCCGCGTTTCTCGCGCTCTTCGCCATACCCGTCTGACGTTGCGTTGATGGTGCAAGCGCCGATCTTTCACGTGAACGGCGATGATCCGGAAGCTGTCGTCTTCGCGGCAAAAGTCGCGACCGAATATCGCCAGCTCTTTGGCAAGGACGTCGTCATCGACATGTTCTGCTATCGCCGCTTCGGCCACAACGAAGGCGACGACCCGACGATGACGCAGCCGATCATGTATCGCCGCGTCAAAGATCAGCCGACCACGCTTGCGATCTACGCCGATCGCCTTCTCAAGGAAGGCGTCGTCACGCAGGCGCAGCTGGATGAGTGGCAGAACGACTTCAACGCCTTCCTCGACCGCGAATTCGACGCCGGCAAGAATTATCGCGTCAACAAGGCCGACTGGCTCGACGGCGATTGGTCCGGCTTCACGCTGCCGGAGGATGACGATCGGCGCGGCAAAACCGAAGCGCCGCTGACGAAGCTCCGTGATCTGGGCCGCCGAATCACCGAAATTCCGCGCGATTTCGACATGCACAAGACCGTGCAGCGCGTCGTCGAGGCGCGCCGCAAGGCGATCAACGAAGGCGCCGGTATTGATTGGGCGCTCGCCGAGCACTTGGCCTTCGCCACATTACTCGACGAAGGCTTTAACGTGCGCCTCAGCGGCCAGGACTCGACGCGCGGGACATTCAGCCAGCGGCACGCGCATTTCGTCGATCAGACCACCGAGGCCCGCTACACGCCGCTCAACCACATGCACGCGGGCCAAGCGCATTTCGAAGTGATCGATTCGCTGCTCTCGGAAGAAGCCGTGCTCGGCTTCGAGTACGGCTACACGCTGGCCGATCCCAAGACGCTGACGCTCTGGGAAGCACAGTTCGGCGATTTCGTGAATGGCGCCCAGGTCGTCATCGACCAATTCATCTCCTCAGGCGAACGCAAGTGGCTCCGGATGTCCGGCCTGGTCTTGCTGTTGCCGCACGGCTACGAGGGGCAGGGGCCGGAGCACTCTTCCGCGCGCATGGAGCGTTTCCTCCAGCAATGCGCCGAAGACAACATGCAGGTCGTCAATTGCACGACGCCGGCGAACTACTTCCACGCGCTTCGCCGGCAGATGCATCGCGACTTCCGCAAACCGCTGATCGTCTTCACGCCAAAATCGCTGCTTAGGCACAAGAAGTGCGTCTCCGCGCTCGCTGACATGGCCGAGGGCACGTCTTTCCACCGTGTGCTGTGGGACGATGCGCAGCTCGGCAACGGCAACACGACGTCGAAGCTCAAGGGCGACCCCGAAATCCGCCGCGTCGTTCTGTGCTCCGGCAAGGTCTATTATGATTTGCTCGAGGAGCGTGAAAAGCGCGGCCTCGATGACATCTACATTCTGCGTCTCGAGCAGTTGTATCCATGGCCGATGAAGTCGATGATGCACGAGCTGGCGCGCTTCCCAAACGCGGAACTGGTCTGGTGCCAAGAAGAGCCCAAGAACATGGGCGGCTACATGTTCGCTGAACCGTGGCTCGAAGTGACGCTGGAAAAGATGCACGTCAAAGCCAAGCGCGCGCGCTATGCCGGCCGTCCGGCGACCGCCTCCACCGCCGCCGGTCAGATGGCGAAACATTTGAGGGAATTGGGAGCGCTGCTCGAAGCTGCGCTCGGATGAGCATGGTGAGCGCCTCCTGCCATTGCGGCGCCGTCCGCTTCGAGGTGGAAGAACCCGAATGGGTGCTCGACTGCAATTGCTCGCATTGCCGGCTTTATGGCGGCCTTTGGGCCTATTATCCGCAGCGCGAAGTCCGCTTCGAAAGCACGCCGGACACATTCATCTACATGTGGGGCGATCGCGAATTGGAATTTCACCATTGCCGCACCTGTGGATGCGCGACGCACACGACGCAAGTTGGAAACGACGACGGCGAACGGATTGCCGTCAATGCACGGCTGATGCGCGGCCTTGATCCGAAGCGCGTGCGGCTCGTGCAGAAAAACAACGGCAATGACGGCGTGTTTTGGACTCACTCCGACTCACCCGTCCTGCCAAGTCACGATGCGCCCACCAGCAACACGAAGTGATCTGAGATGACCGATATTGTTGTGCCGACCCTTGGCGAGAGCGTGAGCGAAGCCACCGTCGCCAAGTGGATGAAGCAGGCCGGCGACGCAGTGAAAAAGGACGAGACGCTCGTCGAACTGGAGACCGATAAAGTCTCCGTCGAAGTCTCCGCGCCCGAAGCGGGCGTCTTGAGCGAGATCGTCGCCGCCGAAGGCGCCACTGTCGGCATCGGCGCGCTGCTCGGCCGCATGGGCGGGGCGGGGGCGCAGCCGGCAAAGTCCGACGCGAAGGCCGAGCCGAAATCCGAATCCAAACCCGAACCAAGAGCGGAGACGAAGCCGGCGCCGCAACCCTCAGGCAACGGCGCCTCCAGGCAAGCGCCGCCATCCGTGCAACGCATTGCCGCCGAGAGCGGCATCGATGTTTCCGCCGTCGCCGGCTCCGGCAAGGACGGCCGCGTCACCAAGGCCGACGCCCTCGCCATCATCGAGAACCGCGGCGCGCGACAGCAAGAAGCGCCCGCGCATCCGCCGCTGCAGGCGCGCGTGGTCGGCGAACGCGAAGAGCGGGTCCCGATGACGCGCCTTCGGCGCACCATCGCGCGCCGCCTCAAGGAAGCGCAGAACACCGCCGCGATGCTGACGACGTTCAATGAGGCCGACATGTCGGCCATCATGGCGGCGCGCAACAAATACAAAGACACATTCGAGAGGCGCCACGGCGTGAAGCTGGGCTTCATGTCCTTCTTCGTGAAGGCGTGCATCCCTGCGTTAAAAGAGATCCCCAACGTGAACGCCGAGATCGACGGCGACGACATCATCTACAAGAATTATTACGACATCGGCATCGCCGTCGGCACCGATCGCGGCCTCGTCGTCCCGGTGGTGCGCGACGCCGATCACAAATCCATGGCCGATATCGAAAAAGAAATTGGCGAACTCGGCGCCAAGGCCCGCGACGGCCACCTGAAGCTCGAAGAGCTGCAAGGCGCGACGTTCACGATCAGCAATGGCGGCGTCTATGGCTCGCTCATGTCGACGCCGATCCTCAACGCGCCCCAATCGGGCATCCTCGGCATGCACAAGATCCAGGAGCGCCCGGTGGTCATCGACAAGCAGATCGTCGTCCGCCCGATGATGTATCTTGCGCTCTCCTACGATCACCGCATCGTCGACGGCAAGGAAGCCGTCACGTTCCTCGTGCGCGTGAAGGAAGGCCTCGAGGACCCCGAGCGCATGCTGCTGGATCTCTGAACCTCACATGATCGCATGATGATCGTTTGCGAGACGCTCGGCGGGCGAGGCTGATGCGCGCCGATAGCGCGCCTCGATCCGGCGATCCTCTTCGTCGAGCTCATCCTGCAGCGCCGCTTCGCTTGCATTCATCTCTTCGAGCTTAGCCGCGATCGCTGCGAAATAGGCGCCAGCAGGAACGAGGCCATTGGCCGAACCACGAAGCTTTTGCACTTGCATAGGGGCAATCTCCTGATCGCCCGCCCGCAAGAGGAACGGATGTTAGCGAAGCCTTGTTGCGCGTTCCGCACGCGGATCGTTGGGGATAACGCCCCCGAGGCGTGATCTAGTGCGCGCCTTCGCCCCATGCGAGAGCCCTGAATCCAAACGCTTTCCCGCACCCCATTGGCGATCCGCAATGAGCCCGATAGATTGCGCCTCCCGCTCGGGGGAGCGGTGCGGGAGGGGAGCCCCATGACATTCATTCTGCGCTGGCCGGCCATTCTGGTGATGTTGGCGCTTTTGCTCTTGTGCGTCGTCGGCGCGCTAGGCGCCGCCGGCTTGATCACCGGCTTTGAGGCGCCGGATGTTGGCGTCCAACAGGTCGATGCCCAGATTGCTGCGGCGCAGAGCGCCGCCGAACAAACCGGCGCAGCCAACGCGGGTTGGATCGACGTCGGCCTGCTCGCCGCGGCGGCGATTTTCTTTCTGATCTCCGCCATTCGCCTCATCCGCCGCACCCAAGCCTTCTGGACCTGGCTACTCGGCTTTGCGCTCTATGGCGGGCGCTGGGCGTGGTCGCAGCAATACAGCGAAGGCGGCGCGCTCGCGACGGTGCAGAGCGTCGACATCAACGCCTACAGAGAGCCGCAGCTGCTGCTCTCCGATCTCGGCTCGCCTGCAGCGCAGGTCGGCATTTTGGGCGTCATTCTGATCGTCGGCCTGTTTGTCTTCATCGTTGACGCCGCCGACCGCGCGCATTGGGACAAACAAGGCGCGTGACGCGCGGGAGCCGATAGTGCTGCTGCTCGGACGCATCGTTGCGGCCCTCATCTCCGGCGCGCTGCTGGCGCAGGCCCACAGCCTTCACCCGCTCTGGCTGCTCGCCTGGATCGCGCCGATCCCGGTCCTCATCGCTATTATCGGCGCTTCACGCCTCGGCGCGGCGCTCTATGGCGCCATCGCCGGTGGTCTCTCGATCGCGTTGATGTTCACCTACCTCAGCGAGCTCAACGGCATCGTTCCCACGCTGGCGATCATGCTGATCAAGGCGCTGATCTGGTCCGGCATGGCCGTGGCCGTGCACGCCGCCGCGCGCCACCTGCCGCCAGCCGCCGCAGTGTTTGTCTTTCCCACTCTGATGGCAGGCGTTGAGACTCTGCAGACTGCGGTCTCGCCGCATGGCGCCGCCTCGTCGCTGGCCTACAGCCAAATGGATTTCCTGCCCGCGATCCAGATCGCCTCGCTCGGCGGCGCGCCTGCGATCACGTTCACGATCACGCTCTTTGCATGCTCTATCGCGTTCCTGCTAGCCAAGCGCGCAGTGATCGCCGCGATCGCCCCGGCCGTGCTCGTCGGCGCCGTATTCGCGTATGGTTCTTTCCGCGTGCCGGCTGCTTCCGGGGACGCTTCCCACAATGCGGTGCTGATCGCCGCCGATCAATTCGAGGGGATCCCAGAAGATTGGCGCAGCGTCTGGAACGGCTACACGCCGCAGATCGAACGCGCCGCCGATCGCGGCCTGCGCATCGTCGTGTTGCCGGAAAAGGTCGCGCATCTCGAGCCCGGCGAGCGCGCTGCCGCCATCGAGCAGCTGGCCGAAATCGCCCGCCGCCGCGATCTGCTGCTCGTCGCCGGAGTGGACGACGAAGCCGATGACGGCCGCTTCAACCGCGCCTTCGTCTTCACCCGCGATGGCTGGCAAAGCTACGACAAGCGCCACATGATCCCCGGCTTCGAATCGCACTTCGATCTTGGCGCCGGTCCGCTAGTTTTCGAGCACGAAGGCCTCCGCTACGGCGTCGCTATCTGCAAGGACATGGATTTCCCCGCACTCGGCCGTGAGTACGCCGGCGTCGACGTCATGCTCGTCCCCGCCTGGGATTTCAGCGAAGACGCCTGGTTGCACAGCCGCATGGCCATCCTGCGCGGCGTCGAGAACGGCTACACAATCGTGCGCAGCGCCCGCAACGGCGTGCTCACCGTCAGCGACGGCTACGGCTACGTCTCCGCCGAAGCCCCGAGCGGCCCGCAAACGGCCTTCAACGCTGCCGTCCCGAGTCGCGATCCGGGCCCCACGCTCTATTCCCGCATCGGCGACGCGTTCGGCTGGTCGATGCTGGCGCTCGCTTCCATCCTCATCGCCTGGATCATCTGGGCTCGCAGCCGCGCAGGGCAGAGCGAGTAAACCGCGACAACGCTTCCCGGCCGAATGCCCCGCGCAATCGGGGCGAGAGCCGGGACCTAGGGGCCGCCAAACTCGACGCTCGCCCCTGGATCCGGATCGCAGCCCGGCCTTCGCCGGGCATGCGTCCGGGAAACGTTAGGTGGCATGCGCAGTCGCGCATTGATCGGGCGCCGCCGCTGACTATGTTCCGCGTGAAATTGCACACTCGCGCCGAAGCGCGACAACGCACAAGCGGAGCATCCATGTCGTATGATCTCGTCATCATCGGGGGCGGCCCCGGCGGCTACAAGTGCGCCATCCGCGCCGGCCAGCTGGGCTTGAAGACCGCGATCGTCGAAAGCCGCGGCAAGCTCGGCGGCACCTGCCTTAATGTCGGCTGCATCCCTTCTAAGGCGCTCCTGCACGCCAGCGAATATTACGAAGCCGCCGTCAAGACATTCCCAAACATGGGCGTGAAGATCGAGAGCCTCTCGCTCGATCTGCCGCAAATGCTGTAGCAGATGGACGACGCCGTCGATGGTCTCACGAAGGGCGTCGAGTTCCTGATGAAGAAGCACAGGGTCGATTACGTCAAGGGCTTCGGCGCCATCGCCGGCAAAGGCCGCGTCGAAGTGAAGCTGAACGACGGCGGCGCCCAAACGCTTGAGACCAAGAACATCGTCATCGCCACCGGCAGCGTGCCCACCGATCTGCCCGGCGTCGACATCGACGAAGAGCGCGTCGTCACCTCGACCGGCGCGCTGTCGCTAAAACAAGTGCCGAACAAACTCACCGTCATCGGCGCCGGCGTCATCGGCCTGGAGCTTGGCAGCGTGTGGCGCCGCGTCGGTTCGGAGGTCACAGTCGTCGAATTCCTCGATCGCATCACCCCCACGGTCGATGCCGAAATCTCCACCGCTTTCCAGAAGATTCTGAAGAAGCAAGGCGTGAAGTTCGAGCTTGGCCACAAGGTCACCAGCGTCGAAAAGCTGCGCAACGGCCTCGAAGTCACCATCGAGCCGTCGAAGGGCGGCGCCGGGCGAACGCTCGAAGCCGACGTCGTCCTTGTCGCCATCGGCAGGAAGCCATTCACCGAAGGCCTCGGTCTGGAAACCGTCGGCATCAAAACCGATTCCCGCGGTTTCATCCCCAACGATCACCTCGAGACCAGCGCCGAAGGCGTTTACGTCATTGGCGATTGCACCACCGGCCTGATGCTGGCGCACAAAGCGGAAGAGGAGGGGATCGCCGCGGCGCAGATCATCGCCGGCCAATGGGGCCACGTGAACTACGACGTGATCCCGAACGTCATCTACACCTACCCGGAAGTCGCCACCGCCGGTAAGTCGGAAGAAGAACTGAAAGCCGAGGGCCGCGAATACAAAGTCGGCAAATTCCCATTCATGGCCAATTCGCGCGCGCGCACCAATCACGAAACCGAAGGCATGGTGAAAGTGCTCGAAGAGACCGCGACGAAAAAAGTCGTCGGCGTGCACATGGTCGGCTCAGGCGTCGGTGAGATCATCGGCGAAGTTTGCGTCGCGATGGAATTCGGCGCCTCCGCCGAAGACATCGCCCGCACCTGCCACGCGCACCCAACCATGAGCGAAGCCATCCGCGAAGCAGCCAAAGGCGTCGACGGTTGGACCATGCAGGCGTGACCAACGCGCTCTCCGTCCGCGCGCTCACCAAGAAGTTCGGCGACAAGACCGCTGTCGACGCGCTCGATCTCGATATCCGCGCCGGCGAACTCTACGCCCTCCTTGGCCCCAACGGCGCGGGCAAGACGACGACGCTGCGCATGGTCACCGGCTTGCTCAGGCCCGATTCCGGCTCGATCCACGTGTTCGGCGTCGATTCGCTGGCCGATCCGACCGCGGCCAAGGCGATGCTGGCGTGGCTGCCTGACGAACCTGCGCTCTACGATAAGCTCACCGCGTGGGAATATCTTGAATTCATCGCCGGCCTTTGGGGCGTCGATGCCGAGACCGCCGCGCCGCGCGCGGAAGAGCTGCTCAAGTTCCTCGGTCTCTGGGACAATCGCGACGAGCGCACCGAAGGCTTCTCGCGCGGCATGAAGCAGAAGACGGCGCTCGCGGGCGCGCTGATCCACGACCCCAAACTGCTGATGCTCGACGAGCCGCTGACTGGTCTCGACGCGGCCGTTGCGCGTCAGGTGAAGGATCTGCTGCAGCAGCGCGCGCGCAGCGGCGGCGCCGTCATCCTCACGACCCACATTCTCGATGTCGCCGAACGTGTGGCCAATCGCATCGGCATCATTCAGCACGGCAAACTGCTCGCCGAAGGCACGCTGGAGGAGTTGCGCAGTAGGGCAGGCGGCGCCCACACAACGCTGGAAGACGTCTACCTCCAGCTCGTCGGCGCCGCGGAAGTCGGGGTGACTTGATGTTCGGTCCCGGCGGCGTGCTGTTCCTGTTGCGGCACGAGATGCTGCTAACTTGGCGCAACTTCCGCGCCACCGGCAAAGGCCGTCATGTTCGCCGCCTAATCTTCTACTCCATCATGCTCACGCTGCTCGGCTTCGGCGGCTATTGGGTGGCGCGCTTTCTTTCCGGAATCGATCCTCAGCCCACGCCGCTGATGCTCGGCGTCACCGGGGGCGTCTTCGCCATCCTATTCTCGCTGATGCTATCGCAAGCGCTGATGCTGATCACCGAGTCGATGTACCAGCGCGGCGATCTCGACCTTTTGCTCTCGTCGCCCATCCCGCTCTGGCGCGTGCTCATCGTCCGCACGAGCGCCATCGCCGTCAATGTCGGGCTCTTCTACCTTATTCTCACAACCGCCGTGTTCGTCTGGTTGCCGTTCTTCGGCGGCTGGGCGTGGATGAGCTTCGCGCCCAGCGTCCTGCTGCTAACGCTTTTTGCAACTGCCGCCGGCCTTGTTCTTGCCCGGGTGATGTTCTGGCTGATCGGTCCCAAGAACACGCGCATTGTAGCTCAGATTCTTGCGAGCCTCATCGGCGCGGCATTCTTCATCGCCTGGCAAATCCCACGCTTCAGCGAAGACGAGACCCGCGCCCAAGCCATGCGCCAGATCTTCGAACGCCTGATCCCGGTCGTGGGCAACCCCGTAAGTCCGATCTCTCTGCCGGCCCGCGCCGCGTTCAACGTCGGCGCCGACATCTGGATCTGGGCGCTCGTCGCCGTCGGCGCCTTCCTGCCGGCCGTCTGGTGGTACGCCTCGCGCTTCGCCGCCGACGCCGCCGCCATCTCCGGCCTCGGTGCACGCCGCCGCCGCCGCGCCCGCAATTCGCGCCAGATGCGCAGCGGCGTCAGTGCGACGCTCGTGCGCAAGGAATGGCGGCTCCTGCGCCGCGATCCACTTTTGCTCTCGCAGATCCTCTTGCCGCTGCTCTACTTCGCGCCGCTCTTCGCAGTGTTCGGCTCGCGCTTGGGTGAGGAGGGATTCGACCGCGTCTCTGCCGCGGGCTTTGCCGCGGCGTTCGTATTGGTGGTGACCTCGTTTGCCGCAAGTCTCGCTTGGCTCACGGTGTCCGCCGAGGACGCGCCCGATCTCATCGCCAGCGCGCCGCTGTCGCGCGATCGGATCGACAACGCCAAAGCCATCGCCGCCGCCGTGCCCTCAGTGCTACTGCTGTTGCCGCCTGTGATTGGCGCCGCCATCGTCGTCGCGCCGATGGTTGGTTTCTGGTTGCTGCTCGGCGGCTCTGCCGGGATACTCTCCGCCTGCCTCATCGCGATCTGGCATCAGACCCCAGGCAACCGCAAAGAGTTCCGGCGCCGTACGCGCGGCAGCCTCATGCTCAATTTCGGTCGCTCCTTCGTCGCGCTCGGCTGGATCGGCGCCACTGGCCTTGCCGTATCGGGCTGGCCGCTCGCCTCAATCATCCCCGCGATCATCTCGCTCGGTATCATGCTCGCGCTGCACGAAAGCCGGCCACGGCAGGCCGAGTGACTGCGATCAATCCCGCCTACGCAGACCTAGGCGCACGAGGCGCCGGTATCGGAGCCCCTGGTGGCGGCTCGGCTCGGGCGCATCGGCGATGGGCATGTTTTCGTCCACGCCGAGCGCGCCGCGAATTGTTGACATTACGCCTTCCAACTCATGCTCGACATCGGTCGCCCAGAACCGAAGCACGCGGAAACCGCGTTCGGATAGAAAGGCGTCACGCGCGCGATCATGGTCCGACTGTTCCTTGGTCGAATGATGAATTCCATCAACCTCGACAATGAGCTTCGCGCGGCGGCAGACAAAATCGAGTATGTAGGGACCCTCCGGCGACTGCCTGCGAAAGTGCCAGCCCGCGCTCCGGAGCATCCGCAACTGAAACCACATCGCCAATTCCGGCGAGCTCATCGCCTTGCGCATGGAGCGCGCGCGCCGAACGTCGAAACCGCTCATCGCGAGAGGAAAGCGCCAACTGATCCCTCCCCGCAAGGGGAGGGTGTCGCGAAGCTTGCTTCGCGACGGGTGGGGTGACACCACGACTCCGGAAAGTAGCGCGTCCGTCCCTCCCGTCAGCTTGCGCTTCGCGCAACCTGACACCCTCCCCTGGCGGGGAGGGATGCGGTAGCGTCCTGTGAAAATTGCCGAATCCTCACTTTCCCTTTTGCCGCCTGTGAGTTCTGCTCGATTCCGCGAGTGAGGGGAGAGCGGGTCTTGCTGATACTGACTGCGGAGCGCCTGGCGCTCCTGGCGCTGGATCGCGATCTGGCCGCACTACAAGCCGGCAGCCGTCCGGCCTTCTTCAACGCTATTGCGGTCGCGCATGAGCCGCTCTGGCCGCCCGCGCCGTTCGAGCCGGGCGCGTTCGAGTGGGCCGAGCGCAATCTCACGCACGATCCGGAGGGCCAAGGCTGGTACGGCTGGGCGCTGCTGGCCAACGAAGGCGAGCGCTCGCCGCCGCGACTCGTCGGCATCGCGGCACTCATCGGCCGACCCGACGACGACGGCGACGTCGAACTCGCCTTCGGCCTGTTGCCGGAATTCCGCGGCCGTGGTTATGGCGGCGAAACCGTCCGCGCTCTCGCCGCTTGGGCTCTCGCCAACGGCGCCAGGCGCGTCGTCGCCCATCTCGACGCCGAAGATTCCCACGCCGCTCACACGCTGGCGAAGAGCGGCTTCACCGACACGGGAGAGCCGCCCTATCCCGGCGTCGCCCGCTGGGCGCTCAGCGCGGCAGTGTAGATGCGGGGATAGAGGGCGCTCGATCCGGCCGGGAAGCGCGAGCGCTGCAAGTTGGGAGCGCGCGCCTGAAGGCGCGCATTGCATAGGCTTCTCAAGTATTTGCGCAATTGCGGATCGTCGGTCCGCGCCGCTTTTTGCTGGGATAGATGCGATTCAATCCGACCCACTCCAAACCGTGCGATACTCTTCGCATCTGCTTCACGGAGGGGCTTCTGGATCCAGCCCATTAAGCGAAGCGGAGGCGATCGAAGCGAGACAGCGATGAGGCGAAACCATCCGTTTCATCCATGCCGGCGGGTATGAAACCGCCGGGTCCAGGACTTCTGTTGGAGAAGCCTGCTCGCCGTGGGCCGAAGCTTCACGCAGCGAAGACCTGCGCCGGGGCTAAGGCTCATGCAAAGCCTATCGCGGGAACGCGAACGCGCTTGCGTCTCTT
>JBQTJK010000032.1:0-1987 GCA_052387215.1 Caulobacteraceae bacterium | reverse complement strand
GTCTCACCAACATCCGCACCGTTGTCGGCTCGATGGATCTCGACGAAGTGTTGTCGCAACGCGACTCCATCAACGCGCGCCTCTTGACTGTCATCGACGCCGCCACGCACGCCTGGGGCACCAAGGTGATGCGGGTCGAGATCAAGGACCTTTCGCCACCGGCCGACATGACCCAGTCGATGGCGCGCCAGATGAAGGCGGAGCGGGAACGCCGCGCGCAAATTCTCGAAGCCGAAGGCGACAAACAAGCCGCGATCCTCCGCGCCGAAGGGGCCAAGCAAGCCGCCATTCTCGAAGCTGAAGGCCGCCGCGAAGCCGCCTTCCGCGACGCCGAGGCGCGCGAACGCGCCGCGGACGCCGAGGCCAAAGCCACGGAAGCGGTGTCCGCGGCCATCTCCAAGGGCGACGTCAACGCCATCCGTTACTTCCTTGGCTTGAAGTACGTCGAAGCGTTCGGCCAGCTCGCCACGTCGAACCAGCAGCGCACGGTGATTATCCCGGCCGATCTTTCCGGCATCGCCGGTCTAGTCGAAGGTCTGCGCGCGCTCAACGCGCAAGCCGAGGGCGGCCCATGGACCGCGCCACGCGCGCCGACGCCTGCGCCACGCGCGTAGGCACTCGCGCAAGCGGGCAAGCGTCGCTACATTTCGACTCATGGACACACTGATCGCCTTCCTGACGAGCCTAGGCCCGCAGCATTGGCTGGTGTTTGGCCTCATCCTGCTCATCGCCGAAATGGCTTCGGGCACGACGTATCTGCTTTGGCCGGCAGTCGCCGCGTTCCTGACTGCGCTGGTCGCGCTCACCGGCATGACCAACTGGATCGCCGACATGGCGATCTTCGCGGTGCTCGTGATCGTGCTCACTTGGTTCGGCCGCCCGATCGTGCAGCGTTGGCGTGAGGAGGGCGGCGCGACCGGTTTGAACGAACGCTCCAAGTCCCTGATCGGCACGCGCGGCGTCATAACCGTGTTCGCCAACGGCACGGGCTCTGTGAAAGTAGCCGACACGATCTGGCGCGCCGTCAGCGATGAAGCGCTGACGCCTGGGCAGGCTGTGGTTGTCGACAGCGTCGATGGCTCGACGCTGAAAGTGAAAGCGGCCTAGTCCCGCGCCGCGTCCAGCACCTGGCGCACTTTGACCAGAAACGGCAACGCGCGCGCGAATTCTTCGGCGCCAATGATTTTGAGCATCGCCAGCATGCCTGGGTTTACGCGGGCAGCGCCGTCATCGCGCGCGCGCCGCCCCTTCTTGGTGATGCGCACGATCTTTGCGCGGGCATCTTCGGGATTGGAATCGATCGAGACGTAACCGACTTCCTCAAGCTTCTGCAGCGTGTAGGTCATCGCTCCCTTCGTGACCTGGAATGCGCGCGCGAGCCGGGCGGGGCTCTCGCCCTCGACATTCAGCCGCACGAAATGATTGAGCACGCCGAAGCCGGCGACAGAAAGCTCGGGCGGCAGCACCTTCGCCAGCGCGGTGTCCGCCAGATGCCCGATGATGGCGATCTCCGACATCGCCTGGAACGAGATGCGCAGCGCCTCTTCCTGCTTCATGCGCGCACAAACGCTTCCAGGTCGCGCCGCGCCGCGGGCGCCACAGGTTCGGCATAGCCAACGCGCACCAGCATCTGCACCGTCTGCTCACCAGCGCCCAGCAGCAGGCGGGCTTCGGCGTAGATGTCGGCCATCTCTTCGTACTCCTGCAACGCCTGGCTCCACGGATGCATCGCCAGGCCCAGCGACGACGCGGTCAACGCCATCCGTGCGTAGGCCCGTCCAGCTTGCAGACGCGAGCCCCGGCGTATCGTCCGTCGTCGTCAGCCAGAGAAACGCCGGCGCCGATTCGGCCTTCTCCCTCCAATCTGCCCCGGCCTGCTTGTTCGCCTGCGAGTCCGGATCAGTCATCGCCTCGCGGCTGAGGAAGCCGAGCGCCCTCAATAGCGGCGCCATCGGCGCGTCGACTGCGAGACCATCGCGGTGCTCAG
>JBQTJK010000031.1:0-11830 GCA_052387215.1 Caulobacteraceae bacterium | reverse complement strand
CCGGCTACGCGCTCGAAGCTTTGGTCAACGCCGCCAAGATCGACGGCCGTGTCAACGATGCGGAGAAACGCGCCATCGTTCTCGCCATGCGCGAACTCGCCGGCGAAGCGTTCGAAGCGGCGAGGGTGGAGCAATGCTTCGCCACCGCGCGCCTCAACAAGAACCAGTTGGTCGATTTCCTGGCCGCCCGCGCGCGCGCGTTCACACGTGATCAGAAAGTGGCACTGCTGAAAGCGCTAATGACGGTCTTCGTCGCCGACGGCAAATTCGATGAAACCGAACATGCCGCTTTGATGGACTACACCGCGGCGATCGGCTTCGATCGCGAAGGCGCCCCCGAACTGCTCCGCAGCTTCGCGCGCGGCAGCATCACTTAGTCTTGGACCGCCGGCATCTCGGCGGCGCACTGCTTCACCTTGGTGCAGTTCACCTGGATTGAACGAAACCGCCGGCGGGACGCCGGCGGTCCAAGAAGGCACGCGCCCGCCCGACGGGCCGTCTGGATGCCTTGTGCATCCAAACCCGCCGCTCCCGGCATCTCCCAGCCAGGCGCCGGGAGAAGTGCGTCCACCCAAGGGGAGAGACCTCATGAGACTGATTCTAGCGGCTTCGGTGCTGGTCCTGGCGGCCGTCGGAGCGGCCCACGCTGCGCCGCGGGACGCGTCCGGATTCACCAAGATCGATGCCAGCGCCGGCACGGACGTCGAAGTCACCGTCGGCGCCGGCTTCAGCGTGGACGTGAGCGGGCGCGATGCCGACCGCATCGTCACCACCGTCTCCGGCGACACGCTAAGGGTGCATCCCGTGCGCGGCTGGTCCTGGCGCGGGGTGCGCGACGCGCGGGTGCGGGTGACGATGCCGCGTGTGGAGGGGCTGTCCGCCTCCAGCGGCGCCGATCTGACCGCTACCGGCTTGAACGGCGGCGCGGTTGCTCTCTCTTCCTCGTCCGGCGCGGATCTCCGCGTCAACGGGGTCTGCTCTTCGTTCACCGCCGACGCCTCCAGCGGATCGGATATCCACGCCGCGACTCTTCGCTGCGAGACCGGCAGCGTCGAGGTCTCTTCGGGCGCCGATGCGCATGTGTTCGCCAGCGGTCGGCTCGACGTCGACGCCTCGAGCGGCGGCGGCGTCGTGGCGCACGGCAATCCCGGCATTGGCAATATTGAACTTTCGTCCGGCGGCTCGCTTCGCCGCGCCGACTGACAGAAAGGAGCACGCATATGCGCCCCCTCATCGTTGTTGGCGTCGCCGTGTTGACGCTCGCCGGCGCCGCCTCAGCCGAAACGCGCAATCTCTCCGGCTTCACCGGCGTTTCCGCTGCCGACCGCATCCGCGTGGAAGTCACCGCTGGAGCGAACTACAGCGTCGAAGTCACCGGCGCCGACGCTGACAGAGTCTCCACCCGCATCAACGACGGCACCCTCGTCATCCGTCGCAGCAATCGGCCCTTCTGGGGCGGCACGCCGCGGATCGACGCCACCGTTCGCGTCACCATGCCCCGCATCGCGAGCCTGGCGTCCTCGCGCGGCGCCGAACTCGCCGCGCGTGGCATCAACGCGCAACAGATGTCGCTCGCCGCTTCGATGGGCGGCGAATTAAGCGCCAGCGGCGCCTGCGCCAGTCTCGACGCCTCCGTTTCGATGGGCGGCGTGATCGATGCCGACGAGTTGCAGTGCCGCGACGCCGACATCGCCGCGTCCATGGGCGGCGAAGCACGCGTCTACGCCAGCAATCGCTATGACGTTGCGGCATCGATGGGCGGCACGGTGAGCGTCGCCGGCGAGGGCCAACGCGGCGATGTCGCGCTGTCCATGGGCGGCACGCTCGACCGCGATTGATACGGAACAGCGGCGGTGCGGGCGGCGTTGGTTCCCGCCATGCAACCCGCCGCCGAAACCGCCGACGCGCGCCAGGATGTCGCGCGCTCAGAACGCCGCGTCCGCAAGGCGCTTGTTCTCTTAAACGAAAAGGCCGGCGGCGTCACGGGAAATGCGCGCACGCAACTCGATGACGTGCTGAAAAACGCCGGCATCGAAGAATTCGTCATCATCGACGCGACGCGCATGTCGCGCCGGTTGTTTGCGCGTTGCGCGCAATTCGACGCCATCATCGTCCTCGGCGGCGATGGCACCGCGCGCGGGGCGGCCGAAAACGCGCCGCGCAACGCGCCGCCGCTCATCCTTCTCCCCGGCGGCACGCTCAATATTCTCCCGAAAGCGCTCTACGGCGATCTCGCCTGGCCCGAAGCGCTGGTCGCCGCGCTTGAACGCGGGGTGGAGCATCGCTTGCCCGTCGGCCGCGCCAATGGCGAGGCTTTCTATGTCGCCGGCCTATTCGGCGCGCCGACGCTTCTTGCGCGCGCCAGAGAGTCAGTGCGCGAAGGCAAGCCGCTGCAAGCACTCGGCCGCTTCCGTCATTTCATGAAGCGCTCGTTCTCCCGCAGCCTCCGCGCCCGCGCCGGCAAGGGTAAGATGCGCAAAGCCGAAGGCATCGGTGTTCTCTGCCCCAGCTTCTCCGGCGGCATCGAAGCCGATCACCTCGAATGGGTGCGCCTCGACGCCAAGCACATCCTCGATTTGGCGCGTGTCAGCTTGCGCGCGCTCACCAGGGACTGGCGCAACGACAGCACTATAGAGATCGCCAAATGCAAGAGCGGTGACATCTACGCCCCGGGCATCATTCCCGCCACGCTCGACGGCGAACCGCGCACGTTCATTTCCTATGTGCGCGTTTCATTCGACAAACGCGGCCCTAAAGTGCTGGCGCTCGACGAGGAGTAGGCGCTTGCAGCTCGTTCATTTCACCGATCTGCATTTTGGCTGCGAAGACAAGGCGGCGCTTGTCGCCGGCGCCAAATATGTGCGTGAGTTGAAGCCGGACGCCGTCATCGTCACTGGCGACATTTCCAAAGATGGGCTGCAAGTCGAACTCGGCAACGCCTGCCAGTGGATGCGTGAACTCGAAGCGCCGTGCATGCTCACGCCCGGCAACCACGACGTGCCGTACTACGAGATGTGGGGCCGGGTATTCTATCCTTGGGATCGTATTCGCCGCGCCCAGCACGGCTTGATCATCGAAGCCTGGCACACCGATCAGTGGAGCATCGTACCCGTGAACACGGCGCGCCCCTGGCAATTCCGCTTCAACTGGGCGCAGGGCGAGATATCGCGCGGCCAGACGGCTGTCGCGGCCGCCGAACTGCAACGCGCGATGCCTGGGGCGCTGCGTATCGTCATCAGCCACCATCCGCTCGATTGGCCCAACGACGCGCCGATTAAAGGCATCACTCGCGGCGGCGTCCGCGGTCTGCGCAAGCTTGCCGATGCGGGCGCTGAACTCTTCCTGAGCGGCCACCTTCATTTCGCCTCCGCGCGCCTGTTCGAAACGCGCGCGCTCTCCGTCACCAGCGGCACGCTCTCGCAGCGCGTGCGTCACGAGCCTTGCGCCTTCACCGTCATCCGCCGCCCCGAGCCGAACGCGATCGAAGCGGAAGTTGTGCACATCCGGCAAGGCGTCTGCGAAACGGCGAGCGTCCGGCAATTCCGGCTCAATGCGCCGGAACTGCCCGGCGAGCCGGCGGAAGTGCACGCCAAAGTCGAGATTCAAAGCTAACGGCCGTCAACCATCGGAACACGCAGGCGCGGCGCCCCGTTGATCTTTGGAACTCAACAGGAGGTTCCCATGCGCTGCGACGTCTGCGGCAATGATTATGACAAAAGCTTCCAGGTGGTGGCTCAAGGCAAGACCTTGACGTTCGACGCCTTCGAATGCGCCATCCAAGCGCTCGCGCCGCGTTGCGGCCATTGCGAATGCATGGTGGTTGGTCATGGCGTCGAAGCCGACGGCGTCATCTATTGCTGTGCTCACTGCGCCCGCCAACACGGCGAAACCGAACTCCGGGATCGCGCCAACTAGCCGCCGCGTGTGTCGATATCCGGATCGCCGAGCCTGATCATCAGGCGCGGCCCTCGATCGACTGGCTGTGCTCGCCGCCCCGCCGCGTGATGCCTTCGAGCGCCTCACCGGCTTCCTCGGCTCGGGCATCGGCGATGTCGGCCAGCGAGATGATGCCGACCAAGCGTTTGTCGACATCCACGACCGGCAGGCGCCGCACCTGATTGTCGGCCATGTTCTGCGCGATGTGCCCGAGATCTTCGTCCTCGTGGCAGTACAGCACTTCATGCGTCATGACTTCGCCGACCGTGCAGTCGGGCCCCTTGCCGACGGCGATGGCCCGGATGGCGATGTCGCGGTCGGTCACCATGCCGGCAAGGCGGTCGCCGGCCGCAACGGGCAGGGCGCCGATATCGGCATCCGCCATAAGGCGAGCGGCTTCACGGATCGTTGTTTCCGGCGCGACGGTGCGGACGTCGCGGCTCATGGCGTCTTGGACAAGCATCGGTTCGCTCCTTGGACCCACAGCTCCAAGGGACCAAACGCGACCTTCCGGCGCCAGTTCCGGTCTCAGGGCAGGTGCTTCACCTGGAAGGGCTTGAGGCCGAGCCTATCCACCTCGTCGCTAGCCAGCCCGCGCACGATCTCGATCTTCTCGTCTTCAAGCCGTAGCGCGGTACGCACCAACGTCAGCACCTCCGCTTGGCTGTCGCCGATAGCGCAGACGGTCTCGATGGTCGCCGGGCCGCCACCCAGCGATTCACGGCGAACCTGAATGACGTAAGCCCCCATCGCGTGCAGTTTAGCATGGATTTATGTCAAACAACGGGGTCAGTCCGAAAAGCGGTCCGGGCTTGCCCGCCGGCCCCGTTTGCCCTATCAGCCCCGCTTTCCCGCGCGCCGAATGGGACCAGGAGTTTTACCGGCCATGGCCGTTCCGAAGCGAAAAACCAGCCCCTCCCGCCGCGGCATGCGCCGTGCGCACAACAAGCTGGCCAAGAACACCTACGTGGCCGACGCCGAGTCCGGCGAATTGCGCCGCCCGCACCATATCGACCTCAAGACCGGCCGCTATCGCGGAAAGCAAATACGCAAGGCGAAGGAAGACTGAGGCGGGCGCTTGGCGTCGGGCGGTCGTATGCCGCCGACGGCTCACGGGTGCAAAGCTTCCATCGCGCCCACGGCCTTGTCTTTTGCGCTCAAGCGCGGTCCAAACCAGCCCAGATTCTTGAGCGCAAGACAGGTGTTCTATGACTGGCATCGCCGACATCAACGGCCGCGAAATCCTCGATAGCCGCGGCAATCCGACCGTCGAAGTCGATGTCTGGCTCGAGGACGGCTCGATGGGCCGCGCCGCCGTGCCATCGGGCGCCTCCACTGGCGCGCACGAGGCGGTTGAAAAGCGCGACAACGAACCCGATCGCTATCTGGGGAAAGGCGTGCGCGACGCTGTCGACGCCGTTGGCGGCGAAATCGCCAACGCCATTCTCGGTATGGACGCTGAAGATCAGCGCCGCATCGACCAAGTCATGATCGAATTGGACGGCACGGAAAACAAGGCGCGTCTCGGCGCCAACGCCATTCTCGGCGTCTCATTGGCCGTCGCGAAAGCCGCGGCGATGAGCGCCGCCCAACCGCTTTTCCGCTATGTTGGCGGCGTGCAGGCGCGCGTTTTGCCGACGCCGATGATGAACATCGTCAACGGCGGCGCCCACGCTGACAATCCGATCGACATCCAGGAATTCATGATCATGCCGGTCGGCGCCGACACCATCGCCGACGCGGTGCGCATGGGCTCGGAAGTCTTTCACACGCTAAAGAAAGAACTGAAGGCTGCAGGGCACTCCACCAACGTCGGCGACGAAGGCGGCTTCGCCCCGAACCTCGCCAGCGCCGACGACGCCATCGGCTTCATCCTGAAATCGATCGAGAAGGCCGGCTACACGCCTGGCGACGACATAGGGCTCGCGCTCGATTGCGCCTCCACGGAATATTTCAAGAAGGGCAAATACGAACTCGAAGGCGAGGGGAAGTCACTCTCGCCCGAACAGCACGCCCAGTACCTCGCCGATCTTGTCTCCCGCTACCCGATCGTCTCGATCGAGGACGGCATGTCGGAAGACGACTTCGATGGCTGGCGCGCGCTCACCGAACTCATCGGCGACAAATGTCAACTCGTCGGCGACGATCTCTTCGTCACCACCATCAAGCGTCTCGAAATCGGCTTCGAGAAGGGCCTCGCCAACGCCATCCTGATCAAGGTGAACCAGATCGGCACGCTCACCGAAACGCTGGACGTCGTCGATATGGCTCAGCGCGCAGGCTATAGCGTCGTGATGAGCCATCGCAGCGGCGAAACCGAGGATTCCACCATCGCCGATCTCGCCGTCGCCACCAATTGCGGCCAGATCAAAACCGGCTCGCTCGCGCGCTCGGACCGTACGGCAAAGTACAATCAGCTCATCCGTATCGCGGAACTTCTCGACGATTCAGCGGAATACGCCCGCGCATCGACCATCGTCGGTCGCTAAAGGTTCCCATAGCCGGTCACCGTCCAGGCGCCCTAAACTGGGGCTCCGGCGAGGGCAAATGACGGCGGTGAGCGCGGAACGAGTTGAAACACCGGTGTGGGCGAGAGCGATTGAACTCGTGCTCGCCGCGCTGGTCTATTTCGCGCTCGCGCGTGCTAGCCTCTACTTCGCATCCATCAACGCCAGCGCCACGCCGATCTGGCCGCCGACCGGCCTCGCCATCGCGCTTCTGCTGGTGCGCGGCAACTTGTTGCTGCCTGCGATCGTCGTCGGCGCATTCGCCGCCAACTTCACTGTCACGCCTTCAATCCCAACCGCAGCCGCCATCGCCATCGGCAATGGTCTGGAAGCACTAGTCGCTGCCTTCATCCTTGAACGTTGGGCCAGCGGCGAGCGTGTGTTTCAGACACCCGTCGGCGTCGGCAAGTTCGCGCTCGTTGTCACCGCGGTCGCCGCGCCCATAAGCGCAACCATCGGCGTGTCCGCACTCGCCGCGACGGGTTTTGCCGAATGGAGCGACTTTCTTCCCGTCTGGGTGACGTGGTGGCTTGGCAACGTGGCCGGCGCCATCTTGATCGCGCCCGCGGTCGTGCTGTGGGCGCGTACATTGCGCGGGGACGAGCCGCGCCAGTTTAGCGCCGCTGGGCTTCTCGCCTTCGCTATTGCTTTGCTCGTGGCGATGGTCGCGCTGAGCCCGATCTCGCCGGTGCCGATCGGCAGCCGCAATGCGCTCGCGTTTCTCGTCATCCTGCCGCTGCTGTGGTCGGCGCTGCGCCTTGGCTTGCGCGAGACCGCCACCATGGCGCTTGCCATTTCCAGCTTCGCCGTGTGGGGCATCGTCGCCGGTTCAAGCCCGTTCATCCAGCCGACGCTCAATGGTTCGCTATTGCTTCTGGTCGCCTTCATCGTCGCGGCGACCCTGCCGAGCCTCGCGCTTGCCGCCGAACGCAACGCTTCGCAAACACTGCTTGACCAAACCCGGCAAGAACTGGTGCAAGCGCAAAAACTGGAAGCGCTTGGTCAACTCACTGGCGGCGTCGCACACGACTTCAACAATCTGCTTGCCGCCATTTCCGGCGGCCTCAGGACGCTCGAACGCCAGCACGAAGAGCGCGTGAAGACTATGGAGCTGCTGTCGCAAGCGCTTGAACGCGGCACGGGGCTTACGCGCCAGCTGCTTGCCTTCGCGCGCCGCGAACCCGTGCGCCTCGAACGCATCAGCACCACCGAAGCGCTAACCAGCGCCGAACCCTTGATCACGCAGTCGATGAACGAAACCATCCGTTTCGAAATGTATGCCGCGCCCGGCCTCTGGCCGGTGAAGGTCGACCGCAACCAGTTCGAACTCGCGCTGCTCAATCTCGCCGTCAACGCGCGCGACGCAATGCCGGACGGCGGCACGCTGACGATCCAGGCCGAGAACGTCGTCGATGGCGACGACAACGGCGTGAGTATCAGTGTTGCCGACACTGGCGAAGGCATGAGCGAGGACGTGCTGGCGCGGGCCTTCGAGCCGTTCTTCTCCACCAAAGCCGCCGGCTCCGGCACCGGCCTCGGTCTCGCGCAAGTTTATGGCTTCGCCACCCAATGCGGTGGCAATGTCGCCATCGACTCCGCCCCAGGACGCGGCACAACCGTCACCATCACGCTGCCCCGCGCTTAACGCGGCGGCCGTGCTCACAGATCGAGCGCCTCCCGCGAGCCGGCTGTCAGCACATCGTCGCGCACGAAGCCGTTGCGCCCATCTTGCAGCGCCACGCGGAGCCACCAGTGTCCACCCTGGCGCACCTTGCCGGTCGCGCTCATCGTCGCGCTCGCCGGCAGGCGCACGATCACCGAGGCGCTTCGGCTCGGGCGTGCGCGCACTTTCGCGCCGGCGCGGCCCGCCGTGACTTCCACAGCAGGTTCGATGTTAGCAACGTTCGCGGTCTGCTGCGTGGCGCCTGGGCGCTCCCAAAAAACGACGTCCTCGCGCACGAAGCCGACGCGACCGTCGTCGAGCACAACGCGGAACCACCACTTGCCTTGCACCTCGAGCCGGCCGTTCACGCGAAACCGCGTGCCGGGCGGGGCTTCGAGCAGGAGCGTGCCGCTGGTCAGCGGATAGTTGCGGACGTTGGCGCCGCCCCTCGCTGCGATCAGCGCGCGATCCGGCGCATAGTCCTCCGCCGGCACGGACATGGGAGAATATGGCTCTTCCTCCGGCATCAGCGCCGCCGCCGCATTGGTCCACGCGCCGCGGATATCGTCGGGAAGATGGGGATTGATCACAACGCCGATGACGGCCGCGGCGACCAGGCCCAAGAACGTCACACGCAGAACCGGAAAACGTCTCCGCATGCGCGGCTCCTGTGTTGCGCGCGCAAGCGCGATCCGTTGCGCCAATTCGCGCTGTTCGGCCTTGCGCCGCTCCCTTTCGTCTCGCCGCTCTCTCTCGCGCGCGGCGCGCGCCTCCCTCCGCTCCTGCTCAATCACCTCGCGCGACGGCGGCTCGAATGGCGGCAGCACCCGTTCGCGATTGCCGCGCAGCGCTGCCTCGAGCCGCCGCTGTCCATCGAAGAAACCGGAATTCGGAACCGCGGGGTCGGAGTAGAAGTAGATGGGGTCGAGATCGGCTAGTTCTTCGGGAAGGCCCGTCATCGGATCGGGCAACACCAGCAAGACGCGCTTCCCAAGCCGCTGCGCCTCACTCAGCTCCCACGAGCAGGCTTCGGCGCTAGCCGAGGCCGGCGTGAGCACGGACACGACCGCGTCGGCGTTGGCGATCAGCCCGCCCGCTTGCCGGCCCTCAGTGCGATCGACGACCGGCCGGAACCCCGCGTCCTGAAGAAAGGCGGCCAGCTGGTCCGCGAACGCCGCGTCTGCGCGTGCGTGCACGACAAAAACCTTCATGCGGACACCCACGCGCTGGCCATGTCGCCAATCATAATCGGAAACGCCTGAATCGCAGCTGTGGGCGCCAGCACATCTGCGCGAGCGTACCCGGCGTCACAGCGAAATGGTTTAGGCCGTCCTAGCTTCATTTCACCGCTCACGCGGAGAAGAAAGGAGCCCCGCCCATGCTGTACTGGTTCACGCTGTTGATGCTCGCCCTCGTGGCATTCGTGCCGGGCGCCTTCGCGAGCCTTGCGCCGCTTGCCCAAATCGTCGCCTGAGCGCTTCTTCCTTCCTCAAACTCGGCCGCGGACGCTCTCCGCGGCGGTTTTTTCGCCCACCGCTGCAAATAAATTTTCGCCGCGCCGCAGGGACTCCATCTGGAGTCCGGCCGAGTCCCGCCCCACCACATCTAGCGCAGTTTTACTAAATCACTGATTCAACACGAGTCTTTGGACTCGTTTTGTTCCGGAAGTTCCTGATTCCGTAAAGATTTCATTAAGGATCGAGACTCATTTTGCCTGCCTCTTTGGGGTCGGTACGATGTCGAAACATGGGGCGCCGCTGCTGACCGTCGGTCTGGGCGCGGCCATCCTCTATCTCGGCGCGCACGCTGTCACCGGACGTCAGGGCCTGGTGGCGTATGTCGATCTGCAAGCCCAGCAGCGCGTATTCGCACAGCGCGTCACCCACCTGGCCGCCGAGGAGGCCCAACTCGAAGCTCGCGCGCAGCGTCTCCGCCCCGGCCACATCGACGCCGACTATCTCGAGGAACGCGCCCGCATCACGCTGGCCGCCGGCGACAGCGAAGAGATCGTGTTCGCCGTCGACTAGCGTCTGCTGCACTGCAACAACGCAAACCTTTCTGGCGAGCCAAGTCATTCCCGCATAAGAGAAACGCGCCGCGCGCCGTGGACACCGCGCGCGCGAGCGGCGTTACGTGGCAGCGGAGGATAACGACCGATGGCCAAAGGCAACGGCAAGCCAGCCGCTGAAGCGAGCAGGGACGAGCTGCTTCAATACTACCGCGACATGCTGCTGATCCGCCGTTTCGAGGAGCGCGCCGGCCAGCTCTACGGCATGGGCCTGATTGGCGGTTTCTGCCACCTGTACATTGGCCAGGAAGCCGTCGTCGTCGGCATGCAAGCCGCGCTCAAAGAGGGCGACCAGGTCATCACCGCTTATCGCGATCACGGCCACATGCTGGCCGCCGGCATGACCGCCAACGGCGTCATGGCCGAACTTACTGGGCGCCGCGACGGCTATTCCAAAGGCAAGGGCGGCTCGATGCACATGTTCAGCATCGAGAAGGCGTTCTACGGAGGCCACGGCATCGTCGGCGCGCAAGTCTCGCTCGGTACCGGCATCGCCTTCGCCAACAAGTACCGCAAGGACGGCAAAGTCTGCCTCACCTATTTCGGCGACGGCGCCGCCAACCAGGGCCAAGTCTACGAGAGCTTCAACATGGCCAGCCTCTGGAAGCTGCCTGTCGTCTACATCATCGAGAATAACCAATACGCCATGGGCACGAGCGTGCAGCGCTCATCCGCCGAGACGCATCTCTACAAGCGCGGCGCCGCCTTCGGCATCGCTGGCGAAGAAGTCGACGGCATGGACGTCGTCGCCGTGCGCGAAGCGGGCTTGCGCGCCGTCGACCACGCGCGCGCCGGCAAGGGGCCGATGCTCTTGGAAATGAAAACCTACCGCTATCGCGGCCACTCCATGTCCGATCCGGCGAAATATCGCTCCAAAGAAGAGGTCGACGAATTCAAAGCCAAGCGCGACCCGATCGAGCACGTGAAGAAGCTCTTGATCGACGGTGGTCACGCGACAGAAGAGGAACTCAAAGAGATCGACCGCGAGATCCGCGCCGTCGTCACCGAAAGTGCGACATTCGCGCAGGAAAGCCCCGAACCCGATCCGAGCGAATTGATGACGGATATCTACGTCGACGCATAGGGGGAAGCGCGATGACGCCTGAACTCACGTACCTCGCCTACTCGATTATCCTCTTCTTCGTGATCGTTTTCATCCAAGCGAGCGCGAATATCCGCACGTATGGCGGCCTCGTGCTCGCCAACAACCGCGACAATCTCGGCCCGCCCTCGACCTTCGGCGCCCGCGCAAAGCGCAATGTCGACAATCTCCGTGAGAACCTCTGGTTCTTCGCTCCCGCCGTATTGATCGCAGCAATCGCCGGCGTCTCCAACCAATGGACCATCCTCGGCGCGCAGATCTTTTTCTTCGCCCGCGTTGCTCACGCCATCACCTATCTCGCCGGCTGGCCGATCATTCGTTCGCTGTTCTGGTTCGCCGGCGTGATCGGCTGCGCGCTAATCTTCCTCGCTCTGTTTGGGATCCTCGTCTGATGACGCAAATCCTCATGCCCGCGCTTTCGCCCACCATGGAGGAGGGCAACCTCGCCAAGTGGCTGGTCAAAGTCGGCGATAAAATCGAACCCGGCCAGGTCATCGCCGAGATCGAAACCGACAAGGCGACGATGGAAGTCGAAGCCGTCGACGAAGGCACGG
>JBQTJK010000030.1:0-7572 GCA_052387215.1 Caulobacteraceae bacterium | reverse complement strand
TCGGCTTCGAAGCCGGCGCTTTCGAGCTTCTTCACGACGCGGTCGGCGCCGTGCTTGGTGCGGGTGAAAACCAGCGCGCGCTTGATCGACTTGTCGGCGAGCAGCGCGTGCAGCAGCTCCTGCTTCTTGTTCTGGTCGACGTGCACGACCGCCTGCTCGACGCGCTCGGCCGTGGTCGACGGCGGCGCCACGGCGACGCGTTCGGGATTGGTCAGAAACTGCGCCGCCAGCTCGGCGATGGGCGCAGGCATAGTGGCTGAGAAGAAGAGGCTCTGGCGCTGTTTGGGCAGGAGCGTCGCGATGCGGCGCAGATCGTGGATGAAGCCCATGTCGAGCATGTGGTCGGCTTCGTCGAGGACGAGGATCTCGACCTTGTCGAGACGGATCGAACGCTGGCTGACGTGGTCGAGCAAGCGACCGGGCGTGGCGACGAGGATGTCGACGCCGCGATACATGGCTTGCTTCTGCTTGAACATCGAAGCCCCGCCGAAGACGACAGCTGTGCTCAAACCCAGGAAGCGGCCATAGGTGCGGAAGCTGTCGCCGATTTGGGCGGCTAGTTCGCGCGTGGGCGCGAGCACGAGCGTGCGGCACGATTTCTCGCCCGCGTGTTTGCGGTTCTGGTGGAGGCGGTCGAGGATCGGCAGCGCGAACGCCGCCGTCTTGCCGGTGCCGGTTTGGGCCAGACCGATCAGGTCGCGGCCCTTCTGCACGATCGGCAGCGCCTGCAACTGGATCGGAGTCGGCTTGGTATAACCCTCGGCTTCGAGCGCCTTGAGGATCGGCGCAGACACGCCGAGGTCTTGGAATGTGGTCACAATTGTACTTTCAGCCGCCCGCAATCCGCGGTGCGGCTCATCAGTTCAGGAACGATGCGACGGCGAAGAAAGGCGGCGAGCTGCTGATTTTGCGCTCAAAGCCGAACGTCGATGGTGGCGTTCCGGGGGACCGCGTTCAGCTGGCGTCTAGGCCTGCGAACGGTCGCTGACGCCGGATATCGGGGGAAAGGGTTGAAAAGTCAATAACACGAAGTGATTAGCTGCCACCCGGCAAGGGATCGCCGGTGCGGAAGCGCGGTGTCCAGTGGCGCAACTCGGCGACGAAAATGCCGCTCACGATGGCGGGATCACCGGCGAGGATGGCGCGCGCTTCTTCGATGCTCGCGGCGGTGACGATGGCCATGCCGCCGTCGTCACTGGCGTAGCCGCCGCCGGCGAACAGCCGGCCTTCGTTCATGAGCTGACGCATGTAAGCGCCGTGCGGACCGAGCCCCTGCTCGCGCATCGGCACGCCCTCGCGCCACGCCGGTCCTCGGGAATATTGAAACAGGAAGAGCTGCTGCGCGGCGGGCGACTCCGTTTGCGCCTGCGCGGCGCCGGTCGCGCACGCGGGCGCAAGGATGAGCGCGAACGTGAGGACGAGCGCGCGTGCAATGTGAGGCGTCATGTCCCTTTCCTACGAGTGCGAGTTAACGGCTCAAGCGCACCGCCCTCAAGCACAATGCGCGGCTCTCTCGCAGACGTGATCGCTATGCTGCTTCTTCGACGAAGCCCTTCCAGCTGCGCATGTATGTCACAAACGCCGGGCCTAGGCCCTCGTTGTGCAGATAGGCTTCGCTGACAGGGGTTGGCGTCGAGACGAAGGCCGGATCGGCGGCGACGCGCTTAGGGAAATCGTGGTGGAGAATTGCGGCGCGGCCGAGGACCGGGAAGTCGAAACCCATGGCGAGCACGTCGCGGGCATCCTGAGCGGTCATGATCTTGCCAGCGGCGCCGAGGCGGATATCGCCGCGGTCGAGTTCGGTGAAATAGGAAGCGAGCGAGCGGCCTTGCAGGGTTTCATCGTTTGGCCCCTTGCGCACGTCCCAGAGCGACATGTCTATATAGTCGATCCTCGCCTCGCGCATGAGCCGCTGCGCGACATCGCGGACTTCGGTGACGACGAGACCCCAGCGCTCGGGCGAGAGCCGGACGCCGAGCGAGAAGCCGGGCTTGGTGGCGGCGCGGACGCCGTCGACCAGTTCGAACAGGAAGCGCGCGCGGCGTTCGGGGTCGCCGCCATAGGCATCCTCCCGGCGGTTGAGTTCGGGGCTCAGGAATGAGCAGATGAGATAGCCGTGTGCGCCGTGGAGTTCGACGCCATCGAAGCCCGCGCGTTCGGCGCGCTGGGCGGCGGTGATGAAGCAATCGCGCGTGTGCTGGATTTCGTCCAACGTCATCGCTTCGGCTTTGAGCTTTTCATCCGCGGACGGCGCCTTTGGATGCTTCAGCGACCGCAGACCGCCATGATGCAGCTGGGCGGCGGCGTGGCTGCCGTGTTGCTTGATCTTGGCAGCGAGCCGCGTCAGGCCGGGCAGGTGCTTGTCGTCATGAAAGCCGAGTTGGCCCGGGAAGCCGACGCCGCTTTCCTGCACCGACGCGGCGCAGGTCATGGTCAGTGCAAAGCCGCCTTCGGCCCGCATCGTGAGCCAGCGGAATTCGTCGTCGGAGAGCACGCCGTCGGGATGGCTCTGCAGATTGGTGAGCGGCGACAAAACGAAACGATGCTTCAGCGTAGCGCCAGAGCGGAGCGTGAGCGGGTCGGTCAACGACGTCATGGCGCAAAGATAGTCATGCGAGCAACGAACGCATCCCCTGTCCTAGCGTCATTCATTCGGCTTGCGCCGCCTCCAGGCTGCGGATCCACGCCAGGATACGCGGAATCGCCACTGCTAGCGACGGGTCATGCTCGAGCGGGCCGACATCGATTGCGTCTGCGTCGCCGCCTCGGGCGCGCATCCGCTCGGCGGCGTTGCGCGACTCTTCGGGCGAAACCTCGGTGTCGGCGTTGCCATAGTAGAAACGCACCGGCGCGCGCGGCGTCCAACCGAGGACGCCATTCTCTGAAAGCGCGTCCAGGAACCAGTGCGGACGGTTGGCGGCGAATGCTTGGAGAAACGTCGCGTTGAACATCTCACCCGGGTTGTCGGGCAACGCCCGGTGGTCTGCGTCAGCGAACATCGCCTCAACCGAGCGCGCGTATTCTGGGGCGAGAATGCTGTCGAGCGGATGGTCGTAGTGGCTGGCGTAGGCCCAGCTTACGTAAGCGAGGTAGAACGAGTCGGTGGGAGAGCTGCCGCGCATCGCCACGCCGAGTGAAACGCTGCGCAAATCGTACGCGCCGGCGACAGGGGCCGCGCCGAGCACCTCCTCGCCCGAGGCTTCAAGCATGCGCATGGCCGCAATGCTCGCGTGGCCGCCTTCGGAATGGCCGGTGAGAAACACTGGGCCGTTCGGGACACCGGGAATCTTCCGCGCCGCTTCGATCATGGAGACGACGGCGCGCGCCTGCTCGTCGGCGATCATGTATGGATGGCGAATCTCCGACACGCCGAGGCCGAGATAGTCCGGCGCGATCAACGCATAGCCGGCGCCGGCGAGCGCCATCAGCGCCTCGCCGCCGGCGACCTTCAACGTCGATGGCACGTGATCGCGTGTGGCCGTGGTGCCGTGCTGATAACTGATCAGCGTGCGCGCCTGGGCGCCGTGGGGAAGCGCGAGCAAGCCGCTGGCGATTTCCTCGTCTCCGTTGGCAAGCCGCACACGGTAGATCATGCGATAGCAATCGATGTCGTAGCGGACCGGAATGCCTTCGTGGCCGGCGCGAGAGAGCCGGACGCGCTGTTCGACGCGCGAAATGGTTCGGATCGGCGTGAGTTCGACGGCGGCGGGCGCGATCAGCGGCGGCGGGCCCTGCGCGCACGCCGCCAGCAGCAGAAATGCAATGAGCGCTCCGAGGTATGGCGCTCGATTCTGCATTCCGCCCCTCACCCGCTCACTGGCTCGTTACGCCGCGGCTTTCTGCTTTGCGCCGAAGCGTTCGTAGAAGCTCTCATTCTTCGCGGCCATGTCGCGCAGGAGCTGCGGCGGCTTGAAGCGGTCGCCGTATTGCTTCGCCAAACGATCGGCTTCTTCGACGAACTTCTTCGTCCCCCAGAAGAGGTCGATGTAGCTAACGCAGCCGCCGCTATACGGCGCAAAGCCCCAGGCGAGGATTGAGCCGACGTCGGCATCGCGCGGATCGGTGATCACTCCCTCCTCGAAGCAGCGCGCCACTTCGATGCATTGGCGGAAGAGAAAGCGCTTGGTGAGTTCTTGCTTCAGCTCCGGCGGGCACTCTTTCACCTTCACTTCGATCTTCTGCGAGAGCTCCGGCCAGATGCGCGTGGGCTTGCCGTCTTCGCCGTATTCGTAGAAGCCCTTCGCCGCTTTGCGGCCGGCGCGGCCTTTGTCCTCGACTATCCAGGACAAGAGGTTGCTGCGCGGATCCTTCTTGTAGTCGACGCCAGTGGCTTCAGCAGTCGCCTTGCCGATCTTCAGCGCAGTGTCGAGGCCAACGCTATCGGAGACTTCGAGCGGGCCCATCGGCATGCCGCATTGGCGGCCGACGTTTTCGATGATGGCGGGGGCGACGCCTTCCATCAGCATTTCGATGCCTTCGGTGGTGTAAGTGCCGAAGCAGCGCGAGGTGTAGAAACCGCGGAAGTCGTTCACGACGATCGGCGTCTTTCTGATCTTCAGCACGTAGTCGATCGCTTTCGCGAGCGTTTCCTTCGTCGTCTCCTTGCCGAGGATGAGTTCGACGAGGCCCATGCGCTCGACCGGCGAGAAGAAATGGATGCCGATGAAGTTCTTGGGCCGGACGCTCGCTTCAGCGAGGCCGGTAATTGGCAGCGTCGAGGTGTTGGAGCCGAACACGGCGTTCTCGCCCAGCACCGCCTCGGCCTTCTTGGTGATGTCGGCCTTGAGCGCTGGGTTCTCGAATACAGCTTCGATGACGAGATCGGCGCCTTTGATCTGTGCGTAGTCAGTCGTGGGCTTGATCAGAGCGAGCAGCGCATCGCCCTTCTCTTTCGTCGTCCTGCCGCGGCTCACATCCTTGTCGACGAGCTTGCGCGAATAGTCCTTGCCCTTGTCGGCAGCTTCTTGGCTGACGTCGATGAGGATGGTCTCGATGCCGGCCTTCGCTTGCACGTAGGCGATGCCCGCGCCCATCAGGCCGGCGCCGATGACGGCGACTTTCTTCACCGGGTATTCTGGCACGCCTTCGGGGCGGTTGCCGCCTTTCGACAGCGCCTGCATCGACACAAACAGCGAGCGCACCATGCCCTTGGCTTGGGGCGTGTTGGCGGTCTTGATGAAGTAGCGGGACTCGATACGGAGCGCCGCATCGATCGGCACCTGCACGCCCTCATAGATGCAGGAGAGAATGTTGCGCTGGGCGGGGTAGTTGAGATTGGTCTGCTTCGAGACCATGGCGTTGCCGCCTACAGCGGTCATCGCGCCGCCCGGCGTGTAGGGGCCGTCTTTCACCTTGTAGCCCTTCACGTCCCAGGGTGCGACGTGATTGGGCTTGTCCTTGAGCCACGCTTTTGCGGCTTCGACGGTTTTGCCGGGCTCGACGACTTCGTTGATGAAGCCCAGCGCCTTCGCTTCTTGCGGCGGCTTGTCGGCGCCTTGCAGGATCATCATCGCAGCGTTCTGCACGCCAATCAGGCGCGGCAGACGCTGCGTGCCACCGGCGCCGGGGAGAAGTCCGACTTTAGATTCCGGAAGGCCGAGTTTGATCTTCGGATTGTCGGCCGCGACGCGGTAGTGGCCGGCAAGCGCGAATTCGAGACCGCCGCCGAGCGCGAGCCCTTCAAGCGCAAAGGCGATCGGCTTTCCGCAGGTTTCGAGATCGCGATAGACCTTGTTCAAGCCAAAGCCGCGCTCGAATTGCGTCTTCAGTTTTTCTTCCTCCGACTTCGGCTTCGCATCGCCACCGACGCCGCGCTCGTTCATTTCGCCGAGATCGGCGCCGGCGCAAAAGCCTGAGGTCTTGCCCGAGGTGACGACGACGCCCTTGATCGCGGCGTCGGTCTTGATCCTGTCGACAATCTCATAGAGATCGCGGATCACGCTGGCGGTGATCGTGTTCATGGAGCGGCCCGGCACGTCGAACGTGATGAGCGCGATGCCGTCGCTGTCGACGTCGATCTTGAAGTTTTCCATCGGACCTACCCTCTTCTTTTCTTACTCCTCCCCCTGAAAGGGGGAGGCTGGGAGGGGGTCGATGCTGAGACCCCCTCCCAGTTGCTTCGCAACTCACCTCCCCCTTTCAGGGGGAGGAAAGTCGATCATCAATTCATCCGCTCGATCACGGTCGCGGTGCCCATGCCGGCGCCGATGCAGAGCGTGACGAGCGCGCGTTCCTTGTCGGCGCGTTCGAGTTCATCGACCATGGTGCCGAGGATCATCGCGCCGGTGGCGCCGATCGGGTGGCCCATGGCGATGGCGCCGCCATTGACGTTGACCTTCTCCATGTCGAGATCGAGCTCCTGCACCCACCGGAGCACGACAGCGGCGAAGGCCTCGTTCAGCTCCCAAAGGTCGATGTCTTCCCTTTTGAGCTTCAGCTTGGCCATCAGCTTCTTGGTGACGTGCTCGGGGCCGGTGAGCATGATCGACGGCTCGGAGCCGATCGAGGCGCCGCCCATGATGCGCGCACGCGGCCTCAAGCCAAGCGCTTCGCCCATTTCCTTGGTGCCGATCAGCACGCCTGCGGCGCCGTCAACGATGCCGGACGAATTGCCAGCGTGGTGGACGTGATCGACCTTTTCGATCTCAGGGTAGCGCTGCTTAATCACGTCGTCGAAACCCGGCATCACTTCGCCCTGCATCTTGAACGACGGCTCGAGCGCGCCGAGCGATTGCAGCGTGGTCTCCGGGCGCATGTGTTCGTCGTGATCGAGCAGCGTAACGCCGAGCTGATCCTTCACCGGCACGATCGACTTCTTGAAGCGGCCTTCCTTCCAGGCTTTCGCTGCGCGCTGCTGCGATTGCACCGAGTATTGATCGAGATCGGTGCGCGAGAAGCCGAACTTGGTGGCGATGACATCAGCAGCGACGCCTTGCGGCACAAAATAGGATTTCATCGCGATCGAGGGATCGGTCGCCCACGAACCGCCGGTCGACCCCATCGGCACCCGACTCATGCTTTCGCAGCCGCCGCCGATGGCGAGATCGGCTTCGCCCGATTTCACTTTCGCCGCGGCGATGTTGCACGCTTCGAGCCCCGATGCGCAGAAGCGCTCCACTTGCACGCCGGCGACGCTTTGCGCGTAGCCGGCATTGAGAACCGCCGTGCGTGTGAGATTGCCGCCCTGTTCGCCGATCGGCGACAAGACGCCGAGATAGACGTCATCGACCTTCGAGGTGTCGAGGTTGTTGCGGTCGCGGATGGCTTCAAGCACTTGCGTCGCCAATTGCAGCGACGTCTGCTCGTGCAGCGAGCCGTTCGACTTGCCCTTGCCGCGCGGCGTGCGCACCGCGTCATAGATATAGGCCTCGGCCATTCTCTTCACTCCAACTTTGAGCAGCGCCGCCGCTCTTCGCACCCTGGACGGGACCGGAGTCGTCCCTGGCGTTTTGCGCCTACTCCGCTGACCGCTGCGCTTGGGCTGAACGCTGCGCGGCAATCTCTAGTGCGCCTCCCCTTCCGCGATGGCGATGTCGCCGCGGAACGAGTTGGCGATGAAACAGGACTCGTGTG
>JBQTJK010000029.1:0-34057 GCA_052387215.1 Caulobacteraceae bacterium | reverse complement strand
TATCTGCGCTTACCGCAGCTTCTAGCCGCCCAGCAGCCGCAAACCGGCGAACACGACGAACTTTTGTTCGTGATCCTGCACCAGACCATGGAACTCTGGATGAAGCAGGCGATCCATGAAATCGGCGCGGCGCAGGCAGAAGTGCGGGCAGGCAGTCTGGTCCCCGCGTACAAGCATCTCGCCCGCGTCTCGCGCATCCAGGCGGTGATGACCCAGACCTGGGACATCCTCGCCACGATGACGCCGGCGGATTATCTGAACTTCCGCGAGATGCTCGGCACCAGTTCGGGATTCCAGTCCGCGCAGTTTCGCGCGCTCGAATACAAGCTCGGCATCAAGGATGCGAGCTTCCTCGCGTTTCATGACGAAGGCAGCGCCGATCGCAGGATGCTCGAAGACTCACTCCATGCGCCCAGCCTATACGACGATGCGCTACGCCAACTCGCGGCAGCAGGATTCGATATCCCGAAGTCTACATACGAGCGCCCACCTGGAACGCCATATCAGCCCAGCGAAGCGGTCGAGGACGCGTGGCTCGCGGTCTATCGCGACACGGCAAAATACTGGGCGTTCTATCAACTCGCCGAGAAGCTGCTCGATCTCGACGACGCCTTCCTCACTTGGCGGCACAAGCACGTGCTGACGGTGGAGCGCATCATCGGCCGCAAGCGCGGCACCGGCGGCACCGAGGGCGTGGGGTACTTGCAGCAAACGTTAAGCCGGCGCGCTTTCCCAGAGATCTGGTCGCTCAGGACCAGGCTATGAAGAGCTACAAGCACCTGTTCTCGCGCGCGCTCGCCGCTTCGCCGGGACGCGTTCACTTTGCAGCGCACTCACATCACCTCTGGCCGGACGCCTCCTATGAAGGTCATATGGCCGCGTGGGATGACGCAGCTGTTCTCGCTGACCGCAAGTGGGACAAGATCTTCGGCGAAGTCATCCCGCGCGCGCAGGAGAACGTTGCGCACGAACTCAAACTGTCCGACCCGCGCAGCATCGCCTTCGCCTCCAGCACGCACGAATTCCTGTCGCGCGTGTTCGCCACCAAATGGCACGGCGAACCGCTCGACGTGCTGACCAGCGACGGCGAATTCCATTCCTTCCGCCGCCAAAGCGCGCGCTGGGAGGAAGCCGGCTTCGTCAAGCGCCGCATCGTGCCCTGCGAGCCATTCGCCAGCTTCACCGAGCGCTACCTCGCCGCCGCGCGCGAGCGCGCGCCCGACGTCGCCTTCCTAAGCCACGTCATGTTCCGCACGGGGCTGCGCTTCGACGGCATCGAAGAGCTGGCAAGGTACGCCGCGCCCGACGGTCCATGGGTCGTACTTGACCTCTACCACTCCTTCATGGCCATGCCGTGCGATTTCGCCGCCGTAGCCGATCGCGTCTTCCTGCTGGGTGGCGGCTACAAATACGCCATGGCCGGCGAGAACGCCTGCTACCTGCACGCCCCGCCCGGCTTCGCCCCTCGCCCGCTGCAGACCGGCTGGTTCGCCGATTTCGGCGCCATCGAAGCGCGCCAGGGCCAGGTCGCCTATCCCAGCGACGGCGCTCGCTTCTTCGGCGCCACCTTCGACGCCAGCGGTATCTACCGCCTCAACGCCGTCTGCGCGGCCCTGGCGCGCGAAGGCCTCGACACCGCAGCGATCAGCGCTCGTTGCGCGGCGCTGCGCGCGCCGATGGAGGCGGCGATCGAGGCTGGTGAGGCCGGACGTTTGCGCGAGGCGACGCTGCTGCGTCCGAACGCGCGCGGCCCAAACGCACGGTTCATCGCGCTGCGCCATCCTGATGCGGTTCAGTGGAAGGCCAAGCTCATGGTCGCCAACCTGATCACCGACGCCCGCGACGACGTACTACGCATCGGATTTGGACTCTATCAGGACGAAGACGACGTGCGCGCGTTCTGCGCGGGGGTCCGCACAGCGTTACGCGATTAGCGCCCCTTCTCCCCGTCGGGGAGAAGGTGGCCGCGAAGCGGCCGGATGAGGGGGTCACAAGCGGAGCGGGATGAGGCGAGATTCAGATTCCGTGAGACGTGCGCGGGAGATGCGCAAGAATTCCTAAAGTGCGGAGGAGAAACTTTGGTCTCTCTTGCGCAACAGGCGGCTGATCAAGCGGAAGTTTCGTCGGCAGTATCCGACAGGCAGATGGGTCGTGGACTTTGCGTGTCCAGCCATTCGCCTTGCGATCGAAGTGGATGGCCCGTCGCACACTGACGCAGATCAGCAAGCATTTACTACCACGCCCCCAATTCCACCAGCTGCCGACGCAAATGTTCGGGCAAATCCGCGCCGCCTTGCGCTTCGCTCAGATCGGTCGGCGCGTCCTTCGGATTGAGATAGCGCCAACCTTGAAACGCGCGGCGCGGCTGCGGGACAGTGCGCTGCAGGTGCGTATCCAAATACAAGCCGCAGCGCTGGCCATGATCGTCGGTGACGTCGTCGATGGCGACGATGCGCTGGCGCACGCTGATGACGCCCTTGATCACCCAATAGAGCGAGCCGCCCGCGAGTACGTCCTCCGCGCGCTTCGGCCACATGCGTGTGCCGCAGACAGGATTGAGCCGCTGCTTCGCTTTCTTCGCGCGCTTCAGCTGCCCGATCTGCCACTCGGCCAGATCCTCGACGCTATCAGCGCCGACACAGAGCTTCACGATGTGGATGGTCACGTTTCTGCCCGCCCTCCGACTGCGGCAATAGCCCTCCCACGCTTCCCGGCCAAGCATGCGGAGCATGCGCAGAGCCGGGACCCATGGATCGGACGAGCGACAATGTTTTGCCTCTTCCACAACGATGGGTCCCGGCTCTCAGCCCGCTTTCGCGGGGCATTCGGCCGGGAAGCGTTTGAGCTAGTTGCCTTCCGGGTCGTCGGCGATGGCACGCGTTTCACGCATGAGGGCGGCGACTTCGTGCGCGAGCGGATCGGCGCTGGCGGCGAGCCCGCGCGCGACGCCGGTGAAATCCGCTTCGCTCTTGTTCTGCGACAGCTTACGTTTGGCTTCGATGCGCTCGGCTGTCAGCGTCACGCCGACGATGCCGCGCAGCAGCGCCTCGATATAGGGGCGCGGCGCGTCGGCGACGGTCCACGGCTGGGCGCGATCGTGTTCGTGGAAGGCGGAGAGATCGCGCACGACGGCTTCGAGACGCGCTGCCTCCTCGAACCATTCGACGTGGCCGGTTATGTGCACGGCTTCGTAGTTCCAGGTCGGCACGGTTTTGCCGTGCTCGGCCTTCGAGGGATACCAGCTTGGTGTAACGTACGCCTCCGGGCCGTTGAGCACGATCAGGCCCTTGCCCGCGCCACCCTTCCATTGCGGATTGGCGCGGGCGATGTGGCCAGTGGCGACGCGGCGCTCTGCATCCCACAGGATTGGCATGTGCGTTCCGACGGGTGCGCCGTCCTCCCCCACCGTGATCAACACGCCGGCCCAACGGCGCGCCAACCGCTGGATCAAACCGTGGGCGTCGTCCGTCGCGAAATGCGCGGGAACGTACATTCTGAACTACTGACTTGCCGCAGCCGTGCACGCTCGCAACTCGTCGATCGCCAGCAACTCGTCTCGGTTGCTGTCGCAACGCGTAAACATTGCGTTGACTAGAGCTTCCCTATAAATCTCCGTCTCTTGCGCCGACCATTTCCCGTCGCCATCGGCATCGTACTGCGCAAGCGTGTTGGCATCGTTTCCGATCACAGTCCCTAATTCAGCCCCATCCAAGAAGCTGTCGCGATTGGCGTCGGCAGCAGAATGATTCCACACATGGTTGGCGCGGATCTCGATCCTCGAGAGTTGCCGATCGCCGTTGGTGTCGCCTGGGGCTTGCGCCCAAGCTGCGCCGGCGATGATGCACGATGCGAGGATGTACACAATCACTCTGCGCATGCTGTCACTCCTTGCTGCTGCGCCGCCCACGCCGCCTTGATCGACGCGCTAGTTTTGCGCGAGCCATCCGGGCTCCAGCCGGGCGGGCCCATGACGTAGCCCCAGACTTCGCGCAGCGATTTGGCGCGCGTCACGTCGCGCCAAATGCCGAGCCATTCGTGGAACGCGACGCGGAACGGATTGAAGGTGCCGAGCTGGCTGATGATGCCGTAGCGCGGCTTCTCCTTATCGTCTTCCGGCACGAAGGTGCCAAAAATTCGATCCCAGATGATCAGCACGCCGGCATAGTTGGCATCGAGATACTTCGCGTTGGTCGCGTGATGCACGCGGTGGTGGGAGGGCGTGTTCATCACCCATTCGAGCGGACCCATCCGGCCAATCGTCTCGGTGTGAATCCAGAATTGATAGACAAGGCTGATGGACGAGAACAACAACACCATCAGCGGCGGAAAGCCGATGTAGACCAGTGGCAGCCAGAAGACGAAACTCAGGCCCAGCACGCCAGTCCAAGTTTGCCGCAACGCGGTGGTGAGATTGTAGTGCTGCGATGAGTGGTGGACGATGTGACTGGCCCAGAACCAGCGGCGCTCGTGCGCGATGCGGTGAAACCAATAATAAGCCAGATCTTCGGCGAAGAAGCACGCCGCCATCACCGGCCACGTCCAGCCCAGAGTGAACAGCCGGAATTGGTAGACCCAGAAGTAAGCCGCGACGACGATAGCGCCGAAGGCGATGCCGAAGACGCGGTTGCCGAAACCCATGGCAAGCGAGGTGGCGCTGTCGCGGATTTCGTAGCGGCCCTTCCTGGTGAAGCGCACCACGAACATCTCGATGATGATCAGGATCACGAACCCGGGCACCGCGTAGAGGATGATATCCGGAATCTCGAAAGGCGCTTGTGGGGCCGTCACGGGTTTGCTTCTCCGCGGCTTAGCTCGATGAGCCAGGCAGGCTGGGCGTCGAGCCGCATGTCTAGCGGTGGAAAGCCTGTGTCGGCAAATGTCGCGTTCAGCCGATCCCGCTTCAAGTCCAGGCGCACCGACCTTGCGGGTGCGAATCGAGCGCTGACATCGGCGCCCATGACCCGCGCAACCATCAGCCGCCCGTCGGAGAGGCGTGCGAAGGCTGTCCGCCCATTCGGCGCGATGACGGCGCTCTCCACCCGCGCGCCTTCC
Organism: Caulobacteraceae bacterium; assembly: GCA_052387215.1. Lineage (GTDB taxonomy): Bacteria > Pseudomonadota > Alphaproteobacteria > Caulobacterales > Aquidulcibacteraceae > Vitreimonas. The sequence goes on along the minus strand of JBQTJK010000029.1, from coordinate 29,005 downwards.
GCTTCGGCAAGGCGCGTCAGTTCGCTGTCGTCGATGCGCGCGGACATGCGAAAGCCTAGCACCGCGGCGACACCGACCATCAACAGCACGACCAGGGCCGAGCCTGTGAGTTCGACCAGCTCGGCCGCGCCGAACGGGTTCTGGAACGTCATTGGCCAGCCAGTCCCAGCACCACGACCAGAATGGTGAAGGTTAGTGCGACGATGAAAGCGAAGTTGAGCATGAAGAACGTCCGCCAGAGAGCGGACCACCACCCAAGTGCGTATGCGCCGCCGAGATGGAAATACATATGCACCGGCAGCGCCAGCAGCAGCCATCCGGCTGCCCAGCCGATCAACGGCAATTGGCCAAGCAGAGCGACGGCCGAGAACAGGATCGCCGCGAACGCCAGCGCATAAAGCGCATACGCCATGTGATCGTAGAGCGTGACCCCGCGCTTCCAGAGGAAAAGCAGCGCGATGAACGGCAGCGACAGCGGCGCGAGCAGGAACGAGAATTTCGAGGCCGCATCCTGAATTTGATAGAGCACCAAGTCCGGATTTTCGAACCTGCGGCGGATGCGCTCGTTCAGATTGTCATTGCCTTCGACGATCACGAAATCGTCGCTGCGGGCAACTTCGCGCATGCCGTCCTGCCAAGTTTCCACGCGCGGCTCGTTTGACGGCGTTTCAGCGGCGGGCTGTATTGGAGGCGTATCGCCCGCAGCTTGTTCCGCCGGCGCGCTCGGCGGCTCGGTCTGGTTTGCCTCCGGCGCGGGAATTTGTCCCGTTTCGCCCGCCGCCTCTTGTGCGGCGCGCTCTTGCTGTTGTGCGAGTTGACGCTCGAGGCGTTCGACTTCTGCTTCCGCGATGCTGACTGCGCCTTCAGCAAGACCCGCTTCCAAGCCGGCGGGCTCGTCAGGTGACGGGTTTGTGCGCGCCCGTTCCAATTCCGCCCGCGCTTGCGCGACCTCCTCACGCGCTTCGGCGACGTCCTCGGCCGTCACTTGGCCGCCATCTCTGATGTTCATCGGTGCGTCGATCGTGGAGAACGCGAAGAACATCAGGAAAATCGAGAACAGGAACATCGTCAATGGCGAGAGATGGCGCGCGCGTTTGCCGTAGACGTAGTTTCGCGTGAGCGTGCCGGGACGGAAGACGACCATCGGCAGCGTGCGCCAGGTCTTGGTGTCGAGATGCCAGAGCCCGTGCAGGAACTCGCTGAAGACGTGCGTGAGTTTGCGGATCGGACGCGTGTGCTGGCCGCACTGGCTACAATACGGACCAACGATCGGTGTGCCGCAATTCGGGCACGCGCCCTCGCCTGGCGCCCCGCCTTCGCGGCCTTCGATCGCGCCTGCAACAGCGCCGGCCGTCGCCAGCGCGCCAGCTGCTTCCAACTCCCCGCTCATGCTTCAGAGTCTCCCGCGCGAGGCGGGCGGGATCAAGCCCGGGCGTCGCGCCGCGAGGGACCTTCTGCGCCGGTTTCGCCGTCCAGGCGCGGCAGAAAGCCCAGTTCGCCGCGCGCCACCGCTGCAGGGTCGCGCCGGGGGGCCGCGGCGGGAGCGCATTTCTTGGCGTCGCAGGTGAGTGCTTCGAGTCCCTCTTGCTCCACCGCGAGTGCGGCCAGGCCCTCGGCCTCCTCGATGGTGCGCGCCCACACGTAAATGGGCGCTACGGCGGTTTCGAAACGGCGCGGCCAGCTCTTCGCACGGCGATCAAGACGGGCTTCTACTACCACGCGCCAGAACGGCATGTGGGGGCGCGCCAGTTTGACGCGATAGAGGTATGCCCAAATCCGGCTCAAGCCGCGCTTCAGCTTCACGTATTCCACTCCGGCTTGCGCTTCTCCAGAAAAGCCGCCAGCCCTTCTTGACCTTCCAACGACGCGCGCCGTTTGGCAATCCGGCGCGCCGTTTCCTTCATCACGTGTTCGTCGATCACATGACCGGCTGTAAGAGTACGCGGTCTGGTGACGTCGTCGATCAGGAATCGCACCAGCGCCTTGGCGTCTGCAACCGCCCCGTGTGCGGCGGCCATGGCTAAGTCCGACAAATGTTCCATCATCGCGGTCAAACCCGTTTGGTCGTCGACGGCGTATTGCACAAGGCCGATCTTCTCGGCGTACTCGCCGTCGAAGCTTTCCGCGGTGACGAACAGCGCCTTCGCTAAGCGAGGGCCGATCGCTTCAACAACGTAGGGCGAGATGGTGGCTGGGATCAGGCCCAACCGGACTTCGCTGAAGCGAAACTGGGCGTCTTTCACCGCGACAGCGACATCGCACGCCGCAACCAGCCCCGCGCCGCCGCCCATCGCCGCGCCGTGCACTAGCGCAACCGTGAGCTGCGGCAGGTCGTGGAGGTGCTTCAGCATGTGCGCGAGCGCCAGCGCGTCGGCTTCGTTGTCTGCTTCCGTACGTTGGCCGCCGCGGCGCATCCAGTCGATGTCGGCGCCTGCGCAGAACGTTTCTCCGGCGCCGCGGATGAACACTGCGCGGACATGGTCGGCGCCCTTGAGCGTCTCGAAATGCTCGCTCAGGTTGGCGATCATCAATTCATCGAAGGCGTTGCGTTTGCCGGGCCGGTTCAGGGTGAGAACGGCGATGCCCTCGGAGCTGACTTCAAGCAGAGCGGGATCGGGCTCGAGGCTCATGCGGCGGCTCCCAATACGCGGATCAAGGCTTCAGGGCGTTCTTCCTCGGGCGTGTCGAACAGGTTGAGCGTCTGCACGCCAGCGAAGAAATACTCGAAATCCTCGGGCGGCTCGGCCTGTTCGATGAACACCGGCACGAGCCTCTTGCGATAACGGTCGGCCAGATAGATTTCGCGCTTGACGTGATCGCTTTCGAACGCGGCCTTCGAGCACATGACAACAACGCCGCCCGCGGCCTTGATGACGCGTACGATCTCGCCGGCCCATCCGTCGCCGGCGCTGATGCCCTGCTGATCCAACCAAAATTTGCGGCCGGCGCGCTTCGCCGCCTCGATCAAAGGCAGCACGGCCATGTCATTGGCGCGCGCGTAGGACACGAATACGGCGTCGGATGTTGGCGGCTTCATGCGCGTCATGCGGGGCCGCGGCGGTTTGCGCCGCAGTTCGGGCGCGGCCTTCGGACGCGCGCGCGCCCGCACGATCGCAAACACGAACAGGAAGATCAGTAGCGCGATCGATGCCGCAAACAACCAAGGCCCCAAGCCCGGCGGCAACCCGTAACGCACACCGAAGGCATCGATACCGCGCAGCAATTCCGGCCAGCCGCCGGGCGTGGGGCCAATCCGATTGACGAGCCAGATCGAGGCCGTCGCGGCAATCGCCAGCACGCCGGGGAACGCCAACAGCAGGGCGAGCATGAAGCCTGCTATGCTGGCGCCGCGCTTGCGTTGTGCGCGTTGCGGCGGTGGGGGCCGCGCGGCTTCATCGATCTCGCCTTCGCCATCCTCGTGTGCGGGCGCAGGCGCGCGCAGAATGTGCTGCACACCGTCCGCCACTTCATTCCATTTGAACTCCCGCGCTGCCTCGAAGCTTGCGTCGATGGCCGGTAGGTCGCGCAGGCCCACGGGCGGGATGCCATGGTCGAGCCTGACTACAATGAGACGCCCTTGCGCCCAGGCGTCCAGCGCGCGTTGCTCGAGGCGCAAGCGAGCGGTTGCGAATGTCAGGGCTGAGGAGACCAGCAACACCAGGACGTCGCCCGAACCGACCGGCTTCATCGCCGTGTGGCCATCGTCGAGTTCGGCAAACTGGCCGCGCCGCTCGATGACTTTCTCGAGCGTCACGGCGGTCTGGCGATCGGCCGGGGCATGCGCGAGGAATACGGTCATGGGGCGTCTTTAGGGCCCCGCCGCCCGCGCCGCAAACCAGGTGCGGCGCCTGGCCCACACCTGTTCTCATTGCACCTTAACAATCGGCCCCTATCCTTGACTTCCATACCAGCCATGAAGCCTAGCCTCGCCGACGCCACGTCCCTTGGTGACATTCCGCCCGACGTTCTGGGCGCGTTGGACGCCGTCTCGGAGTGGTTTTCAGTGCCTGCCGGCTGGCCGCTGTTGAGCGCGGGCGAGCCGCCGGATGGCGTGTGTTTTCTGGCGTCGGGCTCGCTGGCGGCGTTCCGGCCGACGGAGCGCGGCGGCCACCAATTGCTCGGCTATATCCGCCCAGGCGAGCCGGTCGGCGAGATGGCGATGATCGCGCGCGAGCCGCACACGGCCAGCGTGTTCGCGATGCGCGACAGCGAAATCCTCAAGTTGCCGCCACCGGCGTTCGATCTCCTCGTGCACGCCTACCCGGCAATGATGGAGCACATCGCACGCATCATGCTGCAGCGCGCGCGCTCCACCGGGAAATCGAGCCCGCGCGCCGACCCTAAGGTCTATGCGATGATCTCGACATCACCGACGATCGACATCGAGTTGCGTGCGCGCACGCTGCAGGCAGGACTGAAGCGTCTGGGCGCGCGTGCCGTCGTCATTACCGAAGCGGACGTGTTGGCGATTTCGTCCGAGGGCATGAACAGCGCCTGGTTCGATGCGCTGGAACAGAAGAACGACGCCGTGTTTCTGGTGTCGCCGATCGCGGACACGCGCTGGTTCCGGACTTGCATCCGTCAAGCCGACCGCATCTGGTTCTTTGCCCGCGCCGACGCGCGGCCGTCGCTGCCTCTGCTGCCACCGGAAGAGCCCTCGCCCGCGCGGCAATTCCGTCTCGTCGATGTCATCCTGCTGCATCACGGCATGGACCGTAAGGCAGCGACGACAAACGAGTGGCGCCTTGCCTGCGACGCCGCGCGCCTTTTCCACTGGCGTGGCCTTGAGGACGCGGACGCAGCGCGCTTGGCGCGCGTGATTGCGCGGCGCTCGATCGGTCTCGTTCTATCCGGCGGCGGGGCGCGGGCCTATGCGCATATCGGAGTAGTGCGGGCGCTCCGGGAAGCAGGGCTGCCGTTCGACGTGATCGGCGGCACCTCGATGGGCGCGGTCGTCGCGGCGTGCGTGGCCATGGGTTGGGACAATGAGGAAATCGAACGACGCATCTCCAAGGCGTTCGTCGAGAGCAATCCGTTGGGCGATTACGTGCTGCCGGTGGTCGGTCTCGTACGTGGGCGACGCGTGGATGATCGATTGCAGGAGAATTTCGGCGAGACGCTGATCGAGGATCTCGAAGTTCCGTTCTTCGCCGTCTCTACCAATCTCGTTGCCGGCGACATCAAGGTGCATCGCGGCGGACTGCTGCGGCGCGCGCTGCGCGCGTCGATCGCGCTGCCAGGCATTCTGCCGCCGGTGGTTGAAGGCGATCACTCCCTGCTCGTTGATGGCGCTGTGTTGCGCAATTTCCCGGTCGACACGATGCGCGACCTCCATCGCGGGCCGATCATCGGCGTCGACGTCGCGCGTCGCGACGGCATCGACCTCGAGGACTTCCGCGATCCGCCGGGCTTCTTCGGCTGGATCGCCGCGCACGGCTGGCAATCGGCGCCGCCGATTGCATCCCTGCTGATGCGCGCGGCGACATTGACCATCGATCCATGGGAGGGCCGCTCCGGCGCCGATCTGCTGATCGCGCCGGAGATGGCGGATATGGACATGCGCGACTGGAAGCGCTTCGACGATGCAATCACCGCTGGCTACGAAGCCGCCGTCGCCGCATTGCAACGCCCACATGGTTTGTTCCAGCAGCCGGAGACGGACATGATTGGTTCGCTCGCCGCCTGGTCGTCGCTGGAAACAGCGGATTAGGCTGGCGCTGGCGCGGGGCGTGAGTAAGGTCGCCGCGCGATTCCAGGGGACGTTTCCATGCGATTGCTCTTACCCGCCGCGGCGCTTACCCTGAGCGCGTGCGGACAAACAGACGATGCGGCGCGAGATGTGTCCGCTTGCGCGCGTTCGGCGACGCACGAGGTGACTTGGACGAGCGAAGCCGCGCCGGATGTGATCACAACACGCGCCGAGGGGCCTAGCTGCTCGCAAGCGGTGGTGATGTTCGTCGCGCGCAACGCGAACGGCGACGCACTGTGGGCGTTCGCCTCGACCTATTACGACATGACCGCCGGAGGCGTGCCGCCCGAGGGCGCGCCGCCTGTTTCGACTGAAGATGTCGATCGCTTCCTCGCGGGCTGGGCAAACGTGACGACGATGCGGTCGAGCGAGTTGCCCGAATGGCGCGAGGATGCAGCAACTTTGACCGAGAGCGCGACGACGTTCGCCTATGAAACGCCCTTTGAACGCGACGTGTATGAGATGCTGCGTGCGCGCAATCTGCCGATGATCTGCTATGCGGCGGCGGTAGAAGCGTCGCAATGTCTGATCATCGATCCCGCTTCACACGCGCCGGCCATTATGGTGGCGTACGGACCGTGAGATTTCTTGTTTTCGGCGCACTCGCGTTGGCCGCCGCATGCGGGCCGCAACAATCGGGGCGTTGTGATTTCACCCAAACGCGGCAGATCGCCTTCACATCAGCGGACGCGCAGGATCGCATCATTGTGCGCAGTTTCGGCGTCTCGTGCGACAAGGCGATCGGCATATACGAGATCCTCGACGCCGAGGGCCATCCGATCTGGGCCTGGGCAACGCCGCTGCAGCGGGCGTTTGGCGATGTGTTCCTGGCCGCTGATCCCGAACACATGGAGGCGTTCCTGGAGCATTGGTCGCAGCCGGAAATCACGACGACACAAGCTGCGCCCGAGTGGAGCGCGCTCGCGCCGGGACAGACGACGCTGGACGAATTCACATATGCCGACCTCCGCGCGCGCAATCTGCCGATGTTATGCCACTTTTCCGGAACAGCACGGCAGGCATGCGTGTTTTGGGAGCCCGCGGCCGGCGGCGCGGGCCTCCTTTATGAGCGTGATGTCGAGGAGAGTATCCAATGAAGCTTGCAGGCCCGGTTTTTCTCGCACTGGGCTTGATCGCCTGCTCTCCCGCCGACGCGCCGAAGACAGCAGAGATTTCAGCGCCAACGGAGATCGCGCGGTCTGGCTGCAACGCGCAGGCGTCGCGCGATTGGTCGGCTGTCGGCAGCCAGTATTATGTGGTCGAGGCAGAGGCGCATGGCCCCACGTGCGCCGAAGCCGTGGCGACGATCCGCATCGAGACGACCGAGGGCCAAGTGCTCTACACGCGCAATTATCCGACGCGCGACGTGCCGCTGGCGTTCAGTCCAAACAGCGATCAGACCGGCTTGCGCACCGAGATCGAAGAGTGGACGCAGAATACGTCCGAGACCCAACGCACAGATGAATTGCCGCCCTGGCCCGCTGGCGCGGAGCGGCCACCGGGCTTCCAGCCGGCAGTGACACGCAGCGTCTATGAGCATGCGCGCGGCAATCAGGGCGCTCTCTTCTGCTATCCCGATGGTGGCGAAAGCAACGCATGCCTTGCAGTCGCGGGCACGACGGCGACGTTTCTCGGCTCGCTGACGCCGGAGCGGTCTTAGGGCTCTGTGAGGAGGTCGATGGCGCGGGCCGTGGTGAGCTCGGCCGAGCAGCGTACGAGATCGACTTGTTCGCCGACGCCGGCGCCGTATTCGTACGCACGATAGTAGCATTCCTGTTCCAACCAGGCATCCCACACTTCGTTGGCCGGGCGCAGGCGCGCGCCTTTGTCCGCATCGCCAGCTTCTATGCGCGCAGTGGCCGCGTCGATGAGCGCGCGCCAAGCGACGGTTTCTTCCGACCAGCACAGCACATCCGAGTGGGTGCCAGCGCCTTCCGCCTCGATGCACGGCCGCGCGACGGCGCCGCTGCACTGCGCGAGGGCGGCGCGATCTACGGCGGCTGCGGCGACGCAGCGCAGAAGATGTGCGGGGTCCGCTTGGATCGGATCGGCGCCCGCCTCCGGCGTCGCGCATGCGGCCAGTCCGAATGCAAGCGCAAACAGCAGCCGCCGCATTTTCGCCTCCGTGTCGCGAGCCTGCCACGCGTACTCGCCTGATGCATCACCTATTAGCCATCGCACTTGCGCGAGAAATTGCATCGCCTATCTTTGTCGTCCTCCGGCGACGTCCGCCGGTTTGCTTAGGAAAGGAGGTGATCCATGTCTCATTGTCACTCTGTAGGGGCACTGTCGCAGGCTTGGACCACCTCGAGCGCGAGCTCGGTCGGGGTTGCTGCCTGATCTTTGCCCGCTAGGGGACAGACAATGGAAGGGCCGCATCGGGAAACCGGCGCGGCCCTTCGGCTGTTCCGCGCGGCATATCTTGCGGATGGACCTACTTGCGCTTCTTGGCGCGCTTCTTTGCAGTCTTCTTGGGCGCCATTTTCCTGGCCTTCTTTGCGCGTGTAGCCGCCGCTTTCTTCGCCGCCTTTGACCGCTTCGCCTTCTTCTCGGCGACGTAGCTGCCCTTGACATAGTCGGGCTTGCCTTTGCGCTTGGTCGAAGCGAATTCGTCGAGCTGCTTTTCGCTCATCGACTCGTACATCTGGCGCGAGGCGCCGATCAGTTTGGATGGCTTGGTCTCGCCGCGTTTGGCCGAGAGCGCCGCGCCGGCGGCTTTCTGCTGGGCTTTGGATTTTGCGGGCATCATGCGCCTCCTTTGCGATTGAATGCATCAGGCTTGGTGCGCGTTCCAAAAATGAGGGCGGGATCGCTCCCGCCCTCCAGGCTCACCAGCTTAACGAATATAATCAGGCGTCGACGGTTACGCTCTTCGCGCGCGGCGCATGCCAGAGGCGGACCTTGTCGAACGACGGCAATTGGAATTGCGCGCGCTTGCGCAGCTTGTCGAGGCGGGCGTCGGCGCCGTTTGCGGCCGCCGCGGCGGAGCTGCGGCGAAACCAGCCCTGTTTTGGCTTCGGTTGCTCGCCGCGGCGCGGCGCAATGCGAGGTTCGAAATCGAAGCGGGAGACCGGCTTGGCGTGCGCCGTGACGATTTCGCCGTCATCCAGGACGTCGTTTGCGACGACTTGGGTGAGCAACAGCGTTTCCGTGGCGCGCTCGCTCTTCAGGATTTCGGCTAGGCGTTCCGCAGGCTCGGGCCTTGGCCGAGCCGGGGCGATCGAGCCGACTTCGGGCGCGGGCGCATAGCTTACGGGCGCGCCGAGGATGGAAGCGGCGTGATCGAGTTGCGGGCGCACAAACACGGAAGGAGCAGCGGCTTGCGGCAGCTCCTTCAGGAACAGCGCTTTCTCCGCGGTGCGGCGGCGCACGAGAGCATCGACGATAACCAGTTCGCCGCCGACGTCGCTCTTGCGCCAGGCGTCCATGGCGCAGGCCGCGGCGACATCCTCGCCGGCATTCACGCGGCGCAGCACCTGGCTCTTGCCGAACGCTTCGGCGCCGACCGAGAACGCGAACGAGACAAGCGCGTCGAACTGCGACTGCGTGAGCAGCTGGGTGACGAGCGTGTTCACCAGGTTTTCGAACGGCGCGAGATCGAGCGCGAGCATGTCGACGGCTTCGCTCTCGTTAACGGCTTCGCCCGGTTCGGTGAGGCGCACGTGGCTGTAGCCCACGACCCAACCGCCGGTCGGCAGCTGTTTCGGTTCGGCTTGAAAGCCCTCCAGCTCCTGGATCAGAGCCAGGCCTTGGGCGGAAATGGCGTTCGTCATGGGCGTTTGCCTTCAGATTCATTGGCCCCGTCCCGTTTCGGTGCTGGCTGGACGGCGGCTTTCCCCTTTCAGGCAAGTCAGGCGCCACGCGCGCGCGCTCCAACGCCAATCAGCTGAGCAAAATCACAGTCGCCAGGCCGAGGAAGGCTAGGAAACCGACGAGGTCAGTCACGAAGGTGACGAAGACGGACGACGAGACGGCGGGGTCGGCGCCGAAACGGCGAAGCGTTAGTGGCACGAGAATGCCGGCAAGGCCGGCGCAGGCGAAGTTGATGAGAATCGCCAGCGCGATCGCTACTGAAAGCAGCGGATTGTTGAACCAGACCCAGACAACCGCGCCGAGCAGAGTCGCAAGCAGGACGCCATTAGACATGGCCGTCATAGCTTCGCGCAGGATGTAGCGCGGCGCGTTGCTCTCGGTGAGGTCGCGCGAGGCGATAGCGCGCACGGCGACGGCGAGCGCCTGGGTGCCCGCGTTGCCGCCCATCGAGGCGACGATCGGCATCAGCACCGCAAGCGTGGCCAGTTGCGTGATCGAGCCTTCGAACATGCGGATGACGCTCGACGCGACCAGTGCGGTGCCGAGGTTCACCATCAGCCATGGCGCGCGGGCGCGGACCGAACGAAAAACGCTGTCGGTCTGCGCGGCTTCGCTGACGCCGGCGAGCTTGAGCAAGTCTTCCTCGCTCTCTTCGCTGATGACGTCGACGATGTCGTCGACGGTGACCATGCCGCTGAGGCGCCCGGCTTCGTCGACCACTGGCGCTGAGGCCATGTGATATTTCTGGAAGGTCTGGGCCACCTCTTCCTGATCCATCTCAGGGCGGATCAGGATCAGCGGCGAACGCATGATCTCGACGAGTGGGGTTTCGCGCCGCGTGCGCAGCAGACTCGAGACGCGAACCGCGCCAATGGGCCGCATCAGCGCATCGACGATGTAGACCTCAAAGAACTCGTCCGGCAGCTCGGCGGAATCCTCACGCATGCGGTCAATGACGTCCCCCACCGTGCCCCCTTCAGGCGCGGCGACATATTCGCGCTGCATGAGACGGCCCGCCGTCTCTTCGTCGAACGAGAGCGCCTCCTCAACGGCGAGGCGGGTGTCCTCGTCGGCGGCGGCGAGAACCTTGCCGAGCTGCTTTTCGTCGATGTCGGCGGCGACGGCGGCGGCGTCGTCGGTGTCGAGCTGGCCCAGCGCGCGACCGACATAGTCGGCCGGCAGCTGCGGTAGGATCTCCTCGCGCCGCTCCCAGGAGAGCTCGGCCAGGAATTCCGGCGGCAAATAGCGGCCGACCATCTTGGCAATGCTGCGCGCCGTCTCCAGCGGCACGTGCTCGATCACGTCGGCAATGTCGGCGGGGTCGAGGTTGGCGAGCTGGCGCCGGAGGGCGGGGCCGTCATGATCGCCGGCGGCGGCTATGATGGTGACGATGAAATGGGCGTCTTCGGAGGGCGCGTGGCGCTCAACCGCCGCCGGTTCGGTTTCGGTGTTCATCGGCGGGTCGCTTCACTCGTTGGACGCAAATGGGTTCGTGCCGCCTCCAAACGCCGCGTTGCGCGCCACGTCAAGCCCTGCGCGTCAACGAAGCGCTAGGAATTTCGCGCTCCAAGTGGCTTTATGACGATACGCACTCAGAACGAGGACGCCATGAAGCTCTGGATCGCGGCGCCCGCCGCTTGGCTGATGCTCACCGCGCCTGCCTGGGCGCAGGATCATTCCGGCCACCAGCACGAGCCGCCAGCGGCACAGCAGCTAGAGCCTGCTGAACATCAGCACGAAACGCCTCCAACGCAGCAGGCGCCGGAGCACGAACACCAGCCTGATCCGCCGGCCGCGGAGCAAGCGCTAGATCACGGCCAGACGCAGCATGATGCCGGCGCGGCACAGGACGATCACGCGACGATGATGGCGAACATGCGCGGACTCTACGGGCCGTACGCGATGGGCCGCGATGCGTCTGGCACGTCGTGGCAGCCGGATGCATCGAGCCACGGCGGCGTTCATGTCCATAGCGGCGACTGGATGCTGATGGGCCACGCAATGCTCAACGGCGTGTATGCCTGGTCCGATGGGCCACGCGGCGACGAGAAGGCGTTTCTGGCCGGCATGGTGATGGGCGCGGCGCGGCGCGACGTGGGCGAGCGCGGGACGCTGAATTTCCGGGCGATGCTGTCGCCCGATCCGTTGATGGGCGCGAGCGGCTATCCGCTGCTGTTCGCGGCAGGCGAAAGCGCCGACGGCGTGACGGGTCTGGTGGATCGTCAACATCCGCATGATCTGTTTATGGAGCTGTCGGCGTCCTATGCGCATCGGATCGGCGAGACCTCATCTATGTTCGTCTACGGCGGCTTGCCGGGCGAGCCGGCATTTGGGCCGCCCGCGTTCATGCACCGGCTCTCGGCGATGGATTCGCCTGAGGCGCCGATCACGCACCATTGGTTCGACTCCACGCACATCACGTTCGGCGTGCTGACGGCCGGCGTTACGCACGGTGACTGGAAATTCGAGGGCTCGCGCTTTCGCGGGCGCGAGCCTGATGAAGATCGCTATGACATCGAGACCGGCGAGCTCGATTCGACCGCGCTGCGGCTGAGCTGGAATCCCGGCGAGAACTGGTCCCTGCAGGCGTCGTGGGCGGACATCACTTCGCCGGAAGCTTTGGAGCCGGATGAAGATGAAGAGCGCTGGTCCGTGAGCGCCATATACACGCGGCCGATTGGCCATGAAGGCTGGTGGTCGGCGACAGTCGCGTTCGCCAACAAGGAACGCAGCGACGGCGTGTCGCTCGATGCGTGGCTGGCGGAAGCGGCGTGGCATCCGAACGATCGCTGGACCGTGTTTGCGCGCGGTGAAGCAATCGAGACCGATGAGCTGGAGCCGCCGGGGCATGGGCCGATCCGCGACGTCGCGCGCGTAAGCCTGGGCGCCATTCGCGACTGGCGGATCAATCAACACGCCGTGTTCGGGGTCGGCGCTTTGGTGCAGCAGCACTTCGCCCCGGATGAGTTGGAGGCGGCGTATGACGGCGATCCCGTAGGCGCGATGGGGTTCGTTCGGCTGAAGATCGGCTGACCGATGTAGGACTGCACAGATCCGGATCGTCCTTCGTGCACAAGCTAAGGAGACGATCCATGAAGGCCACCGCATCTGTTTGGGTTGGGCGTGTGCTGAGCGGGCTGTTCGCCCTCTTCATCCCGGGCGCGTCGGCTGCGCCGAAACTGATGGGCATCCCCATCACCGACGAGATCATGACCGAGCTTGGTTGGCCGCCTGGCTACGTGCTGCCGATCGGCATTCTCGAGCTGACCTTGGTGCTGCTCTACCTTTACCCGCGCACCAGCGTGCTCGGCGCGGTGCTGTTCATGGGACTCCTCGGCGGCGCGATGGCGACGCAAATCCGCGCCGAAAGCCCGCTGTTCAGCCACGTGCTGTTCAGCATCTACCTCGGGCTGTTCATGTGGGGCGGTTTGTGGCTGCGCGACCCAGCGCTGCAGGCGGTGTTTCCATGGCGGCGCAAGCCCGCGGCCTAGGCGCGAAGGGGTTCACGCGGCTAAGAAGGCCGCGTGTGCAATCTCTATTCGATGACGAAGTCGCGTGAGGCGCTGGTCGCGTACACTCGCGCCATGCGCGACCGTACCGGAAATCAGCCGCCGCTGCCGGCAATCTTTCCCGATCAAGTCGCGCCTGTCGTGCGCACGGCCAAGGATGGCGTCCGCGAAGTGGTGACGATGCGCTGGGGCTTCCCGCCGGCCGGCGGCGGCAAGCGGCCAGTGACCAACATTCGCAATCTGGCATCGGGCTATTGGCGCGGCTGGCTGGAGCAGCCGCGCTTCCGCTGCCTTGTGCCCGCGACGAGCTTCGCCGAATACACCGACACGGCGCCGAAGGTCGCGCATTGGTTTGCGCTGTCCGATGAGCGGCCGCTGTTCTGCTTCGCCGGCGTGTGGCGGCCATGGACGGGCGTGCGCGGGAAAGAAGATGGCACGCACCTGCTATTTGGCATTCTGACCACGGAAGCGAATGCGCTCACCAAGCCGATCCATGCCGAGGCAATGCCGGTGATGCTGACGGGTGATGACTTGGACGTTTGGATGAACGGCACGGTCGAGCAAGCGACGGCGCTGGCGCGGCCGTTTCCTGCAGAGCGAATGAAACTTGTGCTGTCGGGACCGCGGGAAGATGTGGCGGCGGGTTAGATTATCAAAGGCGCTTGTTAGCGAACGCCTGCCCACGTACAACATCTGCGTGCCGCGAGGGCTGCCCTCCTTCGCTAAAGCTTCGGAGGGCAACCTGCGCTCGCCACTATCGACGGCGTAAGCCAACCGAAGCTCGCGGAGCGAGCGTAGGTTGGTGCGCTCGAGAGGACTCGAACCTCCACGATTTTACTCGCTGCCACCTCAAGGCAGTGCGTCTACCAATTCCGCCACGAGCGCATTTCCGAGCGCGGGGGGTTACCAGACCCACATTGAACGAACAAGGGCCGCGGCGCTCGCCGCGGCCACCGCCACATAGGTGTTTCGAGGCCTAGTTGCTGCTGAGTTCGGAGATCGACAGCACGGCCGGCGCATTGCCGGCGCTATAGGTGCCGACCCAGATGTCATAGAGGCCCGACTGAGGGTTATCGATGCGCAGGCCCGGGTTGAGAGCGTTGAAGCCGCCGTCGTCTTCGCAGAGCCACTCGCCGCTCGGCGTGTGGACCACGAGCGTAGTGTCGGTCTGCGAGTTGGCCGAGATCACCAATGGCAGGGCGCCGCTGCCGGCGGTCCAGTAAAGGTCGAAGTCAGGGTTGTTGGCGATGAAGCCCGGGCAAGCAGCCCCCAGCGCATCGCGCGAATTGATTGGGCCGCCGGCCGTGAGTTGCACCTCGTACGGATCGGGCTGGAAGCCTGAAGCGAGCTGGACGGAGCCGTATGTCGGCGCACCCTGCCAGTTCTGCGCGGCCGCGCCGCCGGCGCCCAACAGGAGGGTGGCGGCCGCAGCAAGCGCGGCCATGCGCGTTTTGATGATCATCTATTTCCCCGTGTCATGTGCGCGCCGGGCTCCGGCGCACCGCAGCAAGTTGGCGTCCCACGCCTGACGCTAACATGAACCAAAAGGCAAGATTCCGTCTACCCCAAAACGGGCAGGCTACGCGGCCGCATTAAATTCATGCACGTCGGCAGGCTCCGTTACCGTGATGCAGAGGCGGTCGCCCTGGATGGTGATCTCGCCCCGGGCAATCGGATGGCCGGCGGCTAGAATCCACAATTCATCCGTCTCCTTGGTGTCGAGCGGGATGACTGCCCCCCGGCCCATACGCAGCAACTGCTGCATCGGCATGGAGCAGCGGCCGAGGACGACCGACAGTTCGATATCGACGTGGTGGACTTGGCTTTTACCGGACACGCGACGACCCCATCTGATTCTGCTCTAGTCGAACCTGAAAGGGTTGCGGGCGCGTGAACGGATGATCGGCTGGGCGGTTTCTCCGGGACTGACGAACTACGAAGCCGCTGTCGCGGCCATGGAAGCGCGCGCGGCCTCCATAGCAGCGGGCGAGGCCAGCGAACTCGTTTGGCTCTTGGAACATCCGCCCCTGTATACGGCCGGCGTGAGCGCAAAGGACGCCGACTTGCTCGATCCCGACCGCTTCCCGGTATTTCGCACCGGACGCGGCGGGCAATTCACGTACCACGGTCCCGGACAGCGCGTGGCGTATGTGATGCTCGACCTGCGCCGACGTGGCCGCGATGTAACCAAGTTCGTTGCCGATCTCGAACGGTGGATTATCGGCGCGTTGGAGCGCTTCAACGTCAAAGGCGAAATGCGCGAGGGGCGCATCGGCGTTTGGGTGGAACGCAAAGGGCCGGGCTGGGCGCGCGAGGACAAGATCGCCGCGATCGGCGTGCGTTTGCGCAAATGGGTCAGCTTTCACGGCATCGCTTTCAACGTGGAGCCGGAGCTGGATCACTTCTCCGGCATCACGCCGTGCGGGATTTCCGGACCGCAACTCGGCGTCACGAGTTTGGTTGATCTCGGGCTTCCGGTGACGATGGCCGACGCAGACGCCGCCCTGCGTACGTCGTTCGAGACCGTGTTCGGCGCGACGGAACTCGCATCGCCGCCGGCATAGGCCGCCTGACGTAATTGCATCCGAACGCGCATCAGCAGACATCCGTTCGTGCAAGAGACGACGGAGACAAGAGATGAAAGCTCCTGCTGACAAAACCGCCAAGCGCATCAGCGTTGAAGAGTGGTGCGCCCGCTATGACGCGATCGATCTCTTGAAGCGTCAGCTGCTGCGTCCGCAGCCGGTGATGCGCGCCCCGGCGGATCGCACGGCGCTGCGGAGCTAATGTCCCGGCCTTGAAATTCGATCCATCGCTGGGATCACGCGATCATCGAATTTCAAGTCCACAGGGACATTAGCAATAATAAGTTTCCTAGTGCCACTTTGGATTTGAAATTCGCTCGGCGACCGCCATGAATGTGGGGCGAATTTCAAATCCGCCGCACTAGCGCGCCGGTTTTACCCCTTTAGTGTGCAAGCCTTGAAGGCGCGTCCTCGCAAGACGCGCGTTTATGTTTGGCAGGATGCAACTGGGAAGGGTCTGGCAGCACCAGACCCGCTGCGGCGGTTTGCGCAAACACTAGTATAACCGGCGAACAGACATTTGATTGACTGCTTCGGAACATTTTGCGACTTCAGTCGCCCAACGTGCAGCGCGGAAAGCAGACCTTTACCGGCAGGAGAGAGGAGAGTCCGCTTATCGCCGCGAGCGGGTATGACAAGGCATGCCATGAACGCTGCGAGGGGGCGTCATGCTGAATCGTTGTCGGTTAATCTTGGCCTCTATGACTGATTGACGGATACGGGAGAGCGACTAAGGCGCATCGTCGCCGACGGCGAGCCGATAGCCAACGCCGGGCTCGGTGACGATAAGCGTGGGCCGAGTCGGGTCGCGTTCGATCTTTTGCCGCAGATTGCCGATCAGGACGCGCACGAACTGGGTTTCGACAGTTTCATCCACGCCCCAGACGGCCGCTGCAATTTGCTTGTGCGTCAGTACCTGGTTCAATCGCTGCGCCAGCGCTTGCAGCAGCTTAAGTTCGCGTGGCGACAGGCGAACCTCTTTTCCCAACACGCGCGCCCGCTTGCTGTCGAAATTGACCTCCAGATGCCCAAGCGCCAACTGGTCGCTCGAAGACGCGCGCGTGGCGCTGGTTCGCAGAATCACGCGCAGGCGCGCCATCAGTTCGCCTATGCTGAACGGCTTGTTGACGAAATCATTTGCGCCGATGTCGAGGGCGGAGATCTTCTCGTCCTCGGCGCCGCGGGCGGACAGCACGATCACGGGGGTGTCGACCCATTGCCGCATGCGGGCGATGAGGGCTTTGCCGTCCATGTCCGGCAGACCAAGATCGACGATGACAAGGTCGAAGGCGCGCGAGGCAATGGCCTGCAGAGCCTCCTGCGCGCAGGAGGCTGTCTCCACGTCGTATCCCGCAGCGCTGAGCCCTGGACTCAGCGCGCGTAAGATTTGCGGTTCGTCGTCGACGATGAGCAACCGGGCGCTGGTCATGCGTTGGACAAGGCAATCTGAAGCGGGAAGACGAATTCGATTCTGAGGCCGCCGCTGCCTGACCTCGATGCCGTCGCGGTTCCCTGCATGGCTTCGACGAAACCCTTGCTGATCGCAAGACCGAGGCCCGCGCCCTGCGAATGACGCGACTGCCCTAGGCGATGAAACTTGTCGAAGATCGACGGCAAATCGTCAGCGGGAACGCCCGGCCCATCGTCATCGACCCACAACCGGACGTGCCTCACGGTGTAATCGGCGCCAATCCGGATGTGGCAATTGTTCGGAGCATGAACGAGGGCGTTCTCGACAACGTTGATCAACGCCTGCTCCAGTAGAATGGGGTCGACGAAGATCGCGGGGACGGCAGCCGGAGAAATGATGCTAAACTTGCGATTGGCCAAGCGCTTTTGAATTCGATCTTCGATGTTGTCGAGGAGCTCGACCGGGTCGATCCATTCGCTGCGGAGTTGCACGACGCCCGTTTCGAGCCGCGTCATGTTCAAGATGTTGCCAACGAAACGATTGAGTCGCTCCGCCTCTTCCTGGATGCTCGCCAGCAGATCGGCGCGCGTAGCGGAGGAAAACTGGTCACCATACGCCAGCAAGCTCGAGGAAGATGCAAGGATGATCGAGAGCGGCGTACGGAAGTCATGCGAAATCGACGACATCAGCGCCGTACGAAGCCGCTCGGTTGCTTCGAAGGCATCCAGCTCCACCTGCCGTTCGAGGTTGCGCTGCCGCGCAATAGCGACAAGGGTGAGCTCGAGAAGGAGCCGCACGGCGATAGCGTGCTCTTCGTTTGAGTCCTTCAGCGGCTTCCAAGCCAGCACGCTGGCCGCCGGACCGTTCGTTTCCAAGCGGCGCAGGCGCCAACCGGAGACGTGCGCGTCCGTATCCCCACTCCTCGCCAGCGTCTGCGCAGCGTCGGCGACGGCCGGCGGCAGTGCGACGTCGGTTGGCGCGGCGTGGATCAGGATGAAATCGGCATCCTCCGACATTTGCAGCAGAGCCGCCTCGTCGGCGGCTAGGTAGCGAACGCTTTCTGTCAACATTTGACCCGCGCTGTCGGCGCTGTCGCATTCAGCCATGCTGCGGCTGGCGGCGAACAAGCCAGATAGCAGTCGCACCTGATCGCGCGCGCGTTCCCGTTCGTCGTGCAGCGTGCCGGCGAGGCCACCGATCAACAGCGCCGTGCCAACAAAGACGAGCAATGTAAGCGCGTCCTCAAAGCCAGCGAAGCCGAACGTATTACGTGGCTCCACAAGGTAAAAATTGTAGATGAAGAACGCGAACAGCGCCGTCACCAGCGCGACGCCGCGACCGAACCAGAGTGCAGCGAGAATGACGCTGCACAGGAATGTCATCGAGGGCGCGCGTACGCCGAGATAGTGATCCAGCGACCCGGCTATGACGGCGCTGGCGATCGGCATTAGGACGCCGGCCGCGAGTCCGGTGATCCATCGCCGTCGGGCAGGCGCCATGCCCCGCCACGAAGCGTTTAGCGACTCGATCACGCGCATCGCCGGATTCTACATCTGCTTTCTGCGAAAAGATCCATTATGCCCTCATTATACCGGTCAATTCCTTTGCCCGGCGGAGCCGCCTGCGTTCTTCTTGTCAGCCGGGGCGGGAAAATGTGCGGCATTGTCGGCGTAGTGGGAAGCGAGAGGCTTAACGTCTCCGACGCGCAAATGCAGCGCGCGCTGGACGCAGTGCGCCACCGCGGTCCCGATAATGGGGATATTTGGTGCGAAGGCGGTGTCAAACTCGGTCACCGCAGACTGTCGATTGTTGACCTTTCGCCAGCGGGTCGCCAACCGATGGTCTCCGCCAACGACCGCTACGTCCTGACGTACAACGGCGAAATGTATAACTTTCGGGATATGCGCCGCGATCTGGATGAGAGGCATCCTAGAGCCTGGCGTGGCCATTCCGACACGGAAGTCCTACTGGAATACATCGCCGCGCACGGTCTTGAAGCGGCGCTGCGCCGAGCGAATGGGATGTTCGCGTTGGGACTCTGGGACCGCCAGGAGCGTCGCCTGTGGCTCGCGCGGGATCGTTTCGGGGAAAAGCCTCTCTACTATGTCGCGCGCGGCGCGTCGTTTGCATTTGCTTCCGAACTGACGGCGCTTGAACAGTTCAGATGGTTCGCGCGAACCATCGATCATGACGCGCTGGCTCAGTATTTTCTGCGCGGGTATTTTCCCGCGCCGCTCAGTATTTACTCGGAAGTGCGGAAGCTCCCGCCCGCTAGCTATTTGTCCTGGTCCGAAGGGCAAGTGCCTTGCGTGAAGTCGTATTGGCGGCTTGACGATGTGATACGCAACCAAACCGCCGATCGGCAGCGGCAACTCGAACCGGCGGCGGCGGTGGAGGAACTGGACGGGCGCCTGCAAAACGCCGTCGCCGAAAGAATGATTGCCGACGTGCCCTTGGGCGTCTTTCTTTCCGGCGGGTTGGATTCATCATTGGTCGCTGCAGCGATGCAGCGCGCGGCTACCAAGCCTATTACGACGTTTACGCTCGGATTCGAGGATCCGGCATTGAACGAAGCAAACTACGCACGCGAGATAGCTGCGCATCTGAAGACCAATCACATCGAAGAGACGGTGACGCCGGTCTCGGCGCAGGCAGTCGTGTCGAAATTGGGCGCGCTGTACGACGAGCCGTTGTGCGACGATTCCCAAGTGCCGACGTATTTGGTCAGCGCCATGGCTCGCAAGCATGTGATGGTCGCTTTGTCCGGAGATGGCGGGGACGAATTGTTCGGAGGCTATCGTCGCTATCGGGGAACACAGGCGCTTTGGCGTGCAGTCAGAAAACTGCCCTTTCCCGGCGCAATCGGCCTTGCGCTCCAAGCCGCGCCGCGTCCGACGCTTGATGTCGGATTGAAGTTCCTAAAAGACTTTTCCGCGAGGTACGGCAAGGGCGCGTCGGTCGGCTCAACACTGCAGCGCGTGGCGCCTTGGATGCAGGCTCAGTCGCTGCTGGATCTATACGAGTTCGGCCTGGAGAAGTGGCACAGAGACGCGTCGCCGGTGCGATCTCTTCAGAATCCGACAGCGTGGGACGTCAGGAATTGCCCGGTTTCCGAAGCGCTCGACACTATGTGCTGGCATGACCAGCACAACTATCTGCCGGGGGATATTCTGACAAAGGTCGACCGCGCTTCGATGGCGGTCGGCCTGGAAACGCGTTTGCCGTTTCTTGACCCGAGTGTTGTCGAGTTCGCTTGGAGCCTGCCGACAGCGTTTCGCACCGAGAAAAGCATCCTGCGTGACGTGCTGCGACGTCATGTGCCGGTGAACTTGTTCGACCGGCCGAAGGCTGGCTTTACGCCGCCGATCGAGGCATGGCTTCGTGGCCCTTTGCGTGATTGGGCCAACGATCTGCTTTCGCCAGCCCGGATCGCGCGACAGGGATTGCTCGATGTGCGCGCGGTCACGGCATTCTGGCAGCGCTACCAGCGCGGCGGAACGCTGCAGGACCAACGTGCGTGGTCGGTTCTCATGCTGCAGGCGTGGCTTCAAGCCAGGGGCGGATGACACACGAACCGATTTAATCGCCGCCAAGTCCGGCTGAGTCACCAAAGGGGCGACGCGAGACTTCGGTCTGCGATGGCGGCCCGACGTAGCGAACAGCAGGTGGGAATCTGCGCGTACGTCCGTTTTCGAATAACACACCGGAAAGGCGAGTGCATGTCCGCTTCTGGGGATTAAGCTGACCAACCAGAATCTGTAGGCATGGCGTAACGGGCCATGAACTTTTTCTGTGGAGGCGCGTCCAAAGCCGCGTGCGCCCGCATCTGTGTCGGCAATAGGGCGAGGCCCGCGCTCATGGAGCTGACCTTAATGGAAGCCGATATCTTTGTGCCGTTTGTGTTTTTTGGATTTCTCGCGGCTATCATCCTCGTGCCGGTGCTGGCGAAGGAACGCACCAAGCGCTCGGCGCATGACCTGGTTTCGCAGGCGTTGGCGCGCGGCCAGAACCTGGATCCGACACTGATCCAGCAACTTACGCAGAACATGCTCGATGAAGGCAACCGCGCCCGCAAGAGCCTGGGCAACGCCGTCGTGCTGCTGGCGCTGGCGGGCGGCTTCGTAGGCGCGGGCTACGTTTTGAACGGTCTCGATCACGATGGCGACGCGATGCATGCTATGTGGATCCCGGCCGTGATCCTGGGCTCGGTGGGCGTCGCCTTCCTGTTGCTCTCGATCGTCGACTACGCGACTAAGAGGCGGACTGCGGCTTAGTCGCGGGTGACCCACCCTGCCCTCGCCTCGATGGGGAGGGCAGCGCGCGAAGCGCGCGAGAGGGGTGATTGGCGCAACGGTTCAGGGTCGCGTCAGACGCGGTGCTCGTACTGATCTTGGTCTGAGTGCGGCTTTTCCGCACTTGCAAGTCATTCGCAATTGGTTACTGCTTTCGCCTCGCAAGAGCGAGCGACGAGGGGACCATGACCAAGCGGATGACGATCAGGCGGGCGATCGTACTGACCACGACGGCGCTGACGGGGCTTGGCGGCGCGCCGGCCTTTGCGCTCGACGCCGCGGAGCAGGAGCCGATCACGGTGGTGGGCCGACGGCCGTCCTATGCCGAGGATCGAACCTCGACGGCCACGCGCACCGACACGCCGCTTCGCGATGTGCCGCAATCGGTTTCGGTCATCACCAATGATCTGATCGAGGATTCCGGCATGCGCTCGATGGCGGACGTCATGCGCTACGTCCCCGGCGTTTCGATGGGCCAAGGCGAAGGCCACCGCGACGCCCCTACCCTGCGCGGCAACGCCTCCACGGCCGACTTCTTCGTCGATGGTGTGCGCGACGACGTTCAGTATTACCGCGATCTCTACAACGCCGAGCGCATCGAGGTGCTCAAAGGGCCTAACGCGATGATATTCGGCCGCGGCGGCGGCGGCGGTGTCATCAACCGGGTGACTGAGTGGGCGGACTGGTCGCCGGAGCGCGAACTTGCGCTGACGGCGGGGTCATATGAACTGCTGCGCGGCAGCGCCGATCTGGGCTTCACGCTGAACGATACGGCGGCGCTCCGGCTGAACGCGATGTACGAGGATACTGAATCGTACCGCGATTTCGTCACGCTGCAGCGCTGGGGCGTGAACCCGACCGCCGCGTTCCGGCTCTCGGAGAACACTGACCTCCGGCTGGGTTACGAACACTTCGACGACGACCGCACCGTCGATCGCGGCGTACCTTCACAGAACGGACGGCCTTATGACGGCAGCCGGTCGGCCTTCTTCGGCAATCCGTTCGTCAGCTACGCCGAAGCGCAAGTCGATGCGCTGACGCTGTCGTTGGATCACGAGTTCTCGGACACCCTGCGCATCCGCAATCACACGCTGTTCGGCGATTACTTCAAGTTCTACCAGAACATCCACGCCAACTCGCCGGTGGACGGCGCCGGCAATGTTGCGCTGCAGGGCTATAACAGTGCAACAGAACGTCAGAACGTCTTCAACCAGACCGATCTCGCGTGGCGCACACAGACCGGCGCTATCGGCCACTCTGTGCTTGCCGGCCTCGACGTTGGACGGCAGGACACCGATAACACACGCGTGCCGAACTTCACCGGCCTGCCGACCGTAAACGTCGCCAATCCCACCACCACGGCGACGGGCGTGATCCCCTCGCCATTGCAGACGGACAATCACGTCGAGGCGAATGTCGCCGCGCTCTACCTTCAGGACCAGATCGCGCTCTCGGATCAATGGCAGATCATCGCCGGCGTGCGCTTCGACCGCTTCGATCTCGACTTCGAGGACCATCGTGCGGCCAACGCGGATTTCCGGCGCGAGGACAATCTCTTTTCGCCGCGCGTTGGAGCGATCTATCGGCCGATCGAACCGCTTTCATTCTACGCGAGCTATGGTGTTTCGTACCTGCCGCAGTCTGGCGATCAGTTCTCCTCGCTGGATGCGACGACGTCGGCGCTCGAGCCTGAAGAATTCGAGAATGTCGAGCTTGGCCTGAAGTGGGACGTATTGCAGGACTTGGCGCTGACTGCGGCGATCTATCGGCTCGACCGCAGCAACACACGCGCGATCGATCCAGGCTCCGGCCTCACGGTGCTGACCGGCGCGCAGCGCAGTGAGGGCTTCGAACTGGGGATCGCCGGTTCGGTCACTCATTTCTGGCAGGTCGCCGGCGGCTATGCGCATCAGAATGTAGAGATCACGCGCACGACGACGGCAGCGCCAGCGGGCCGCGCTGTGCCGCTGACGCCGGAGCACACGTTCGCGCTTTGGAATATGGTGCGCTTCTCGCCGCGCTGGGGCGCAGGCCTGGGCGTGACGCATCAGAGCGAGATGTTCGCGTCGATCTCCAATGCGGTGACGCTGCCGGAGTTCACGCGCGTCGATGCAGCTTTGTTCTTCGCCGTGACCGATCAGGTCGAGGCTCAGCTCAACGTCGAAAATCTGTTCGACGAAGAGTATTGGGGCACGGCGCACAACGACAATAACATCACGCCCGGCTCGCCGGCGGCGGCGCGCTTGACGCTAAGGGCGCGATTCTGAGCTATTGCCGCGTGCGGCCAGCACACCGCATCGAAACTGCTCCGAATCGTTGTGGAAAGGAGCGGCTCCCCGCCCCCTTGCGGGGCGGGGCCAGGGGGCGGGGGTGATGGCGGCGCGCTTGGCTCAGAAGCGCGACTCCGCTTCCGCTGCGATGAATTTGGCTAGCCGTCGAGAACAGCGACAGTGAGAAAGCGCAGCACCTTGCGACCACGCTGTCGACACCCCCACCCCCCCGCCCCGCCCCGCAAGGGGGCGGGGAGTCGTCATTTTCCCTCGAGGGGCTGACTAGAACACCGCCTCGGCGTCGCCGCCCATCATCTGCTGGCGCACCAGGGGGATGGGCGGGCCGCCATAGCTCAGGAACGCGTCATGGAAGTCATGCCAGCCTTCCCGCCCACCGCGTGAGGCCGTCCAATCGTCGCGCAGGCGGCGAATCAACAGCTTGCCCATCGTGTAGTTGAGGTAGGCGGGATCGTAGGTGCCGCGCGCGGCTTGCTGGCGGGCATTGCCTTCGTCCTGGTAGCATTCGTTGACGAACATCTCGCGCGATTGGTCGACGGTCATGCGGCCGGTGTGCATGAGGATGGCGGAGAGGAAGCGGCAGTCGCGGCGAAGCGCGTTGGAGATTTGGCCGATGTGCGTGCGCGCGTCGCCGTTGCTCAGTCCCGCGTCCCACATCATCTCCTCGGTGTAGTGCGCCCAGCCTTCGGCGTAGGCGTAGCCGACGAAGACGCGGCCGAACTGGTTCTCCGAACGATTGGCGTGCAGGAAGTTGAGGAAGTGGCCGGGCCAGACTTCGTCCACGGAGACGAACAGCAATTCCGTCTCGCCCGGCACGAAATCGGCCTGCACTTGCGCCGGCCAGCTCGGATCCGGCGGCGCGATGTAATAGACCGACGGCAGGTTCTCTTCGTACGGCCCAGGGATGTCGATATAGGCGAAGTTCTGCCGCGCGAATGGCGGCGCTTCCTCGACCTGCGCTTCCTCCGTGCCCGGGATCGTGACAAGGTTGTTGTCGACAATGAACTGCCTGAGGCCCGCGAGTTGCGCACGGGCGCCGGCGACGGCGCCGCCTTGCGGTTTTTGCGCATTCGCGCGCGTGACGCATTCCAATGGAGCTGCGCCAGGCGCGAAAGTTGCGCATGCGCCACGCAACGCTTCTTGATTGCGGGCGAGGTCTTCACGGCCGATGCGTTCGAGTTCATCGAGGGGCGTATCAACCATTTCGGTGTCGCGCAGCATCTGCGCGAAGCGCTCGGCGCCCAGGGCGAAGTCGTTGGTGGAGTTGGGGCGCTGGGTTTCGAGCCAGTTGGAAACGCCCGTCATCGCCACGGCGGCGGCGTTGGACGCTTCGCTCAGCTGACGCTGTAGGTCGGCGTCGTCCACGGACGCGAACGCGGCCTTGCCGTCGCCTTGGTAATATTCGGCCAGACCGCCGAAGGCGGAGCGGCCGTAATTGATGAACGCGACGGGCAGCGGCGTGCGCAGGTTGGCGCGGATTTGCTCCGTGGCTTGTGGGATCGCCTGCAGATAGCGGATGTAGGCGCGCAGGCGCTGGTCAAGCGGAGCGTAGGGGCGCGTCACGTACATGGAAGGGCTCAAGCTGCCCATGTAGAAGGCTGGGTTGGTGTGCGGCTGGTCGGCCGTCTGCAGCCAGAACAGGTTGCGGCGGGCGACGGCGATGACATAGGCGCGCTCGAATTGCTGCTGCTCGCTCAGGCCGCGGATGTCTTCAGCCTCCGCAATGGCGTTTCTGTAGAAGGTGATCGCAGCGATGATCCCCTCCTCGCTCCAGTCCGGCAGCCGGCCGTCGAACTCGTGGCGGCCCTGGGAGGCGCCGAAGGTGGGATCCAATTCGAACGATCGCTCGATGAAGCGGTTCTGGAAATCGGTCCAGTTGGTGGAGTTCTGATTGCAGTCGGCGAGCACCAACAGCGCAGCAGCGGCGAGCGCAAGAAATTTTGGCATGAGGCGTCCCCTTCGGCGGGAGATTGGCGGAACGCGGCGCGCGGGGCTAGCAGGAAATCGACGAGACGGGACTTCAATAGGGACCGCCGGCGCCCTCGCCGGCATGTCTCTCTTGGATCTGCAGGATGGATTGTCCGTTCGGCACTGCACTCCTTTGCGGGCGAGGGCGTCCATACTAAGCCAACTCAATCATCACCTCGTCCGCCGCAACGCTGGCGCCGGCGGCGATATTTACCTTGGCCACCACGCCGTCGCGTTCGGCGCGGATGATGTTCTGCATCTTCATCGCTTCGACCACGGCCACGCCTTCGCCGGATTTCACTTCCTGGCCGGGCTTGGCGTCGATGGAGATGACGAGGCCGGGCATGGGCGAGACGATGAGCTTTGAAGTGTCGGCCTTCTGCTTTTCGGGAATCTTCTTGTAGAGATCGGCGCCGCGTGGGGTGGCGACCAGGGCCCGTACGGCGGCGCCGCGCAGCCGCATGGTGTCGCCTTCCGGCGCCGTCTTGATCTTCACCGAGAACGGCGTGCCGTCGAACTTGCCCGGGATGATGCGCGCACCGGGGCGCGTGGTTGTCTCGAAGCGATGCTTCTTGCCGTTGATGGCGACGTCGGCGCCGCCGTCGTCGAGATCGACTTGGGTCAAATGATGCTGCTTGCCGACGATCACCACCCACTCGCGCTGCCAATTTTGCGCGGGGCCGTTGACGCGTCCGCTGGTTTGGGCGGCGCGGCGGGCGGTGAAGGAGCGCGCGACGGCGGCGGTGGCGATGAGCAACTTCTCCTGCTCCGGCGTCGGCGGGACGCCCTCAAAGCCGGCGGGGAATTTCTGCTTGATGTAGGCGGTGGTGAACTCGCCCGTGCGGAAATCCTTTTCCTCCATCACCGCGCCGAGGAACGGAATGTTGTCGGCGATGCCGTCGATGAGGAAATTGTCGAGCGCAGCCGCCTGGGCGTCGATGGCGGCGATGCGCGTGGGCGCATGGGTGATCAGCTTGGCGATCATCGGATCATAGAACATCGAAATCTCGTCGCCCTCGCGGACCCCGGTTTCGTTGCGGAGCGTGATGTCGCCCGATTTGCCTTCCTCCGGTGGTTGGTAGGCGCGGAGGCGGCCGATGCTAGGGAGGAAGTTGCGGTATGGGTCTTCGGCGTAGATGCGGCTCTCGATCGCCCAGCCTCTGATCTTCAGATCCTTCTGCTTGAAGGCGATCTTCTCGCCGGCGGCGACGCGGATCATCTGCTCGACCAGATCGAGGCCGGTGATCATCTCTGAAACTGGATGCTCAACCTGGAGGCGCGTGTTCATTTCCAGAAAATAGAAGCTCTTGTCCGCGCCTGAAGCGACGAACTCCACTGTGCCGGCGCTGTCGTAGTTCACGGCGCGCGCGAGCGCACAGGCCTGCTCGCCCATCGCTGTGCGGGTCGTTTCATCGAGCAGCGGCGACGGCGCTTCTTCGATGACCTTCTGGTTGCGGCGCTGGATCGAGCACTCGCGCTCGAACAGGTGAACCACATTGCCGTGCTTGTCGCCCAGCACCTGGATTTCGATGTGCCGGGGTGCGGTGACAAATTTTTCGATGAAGATGCGGTCGTCGCCGAAGGCGCCCTTGGCCTCGGCGCGGACAGCGGGGAATCCCTCCTCCACGTCGCGGCGATTGGCGGCAACGCGGATGCCCTTGCCGCCGCCGCCGGCGCTGGCTTTAATCATGACCGGATAGCCGATGCCTTCGCTGATCTCGATGGCGTGATCGACGCCGGAGATTTCGCCGATAAATCCCGGCACGCAGGAGACGCCGGCTTGCGCGGCGGTCTTCTTCGACTCGATCTTGTCCCCCATCGCACGGATGGCGTGAGGGGTAGGGCCGATGAAGACGATCTCCTCGGCTTCGAGGCGGTCAGCGAACTCCGCTTTCTCGGAGAGGAAGCCGAAGCCTGGGTGGATCGCCTCCGCGCCGGTCTCCTTGGCGGCGGCGACGATCTTGTCGATGACGAGGTAGCTTTGAGCCGCCGGTGGCGGGCCAATGAAGACGGCTTCGTCGGCCATGTCGACGGCAAGGCTGTCGGCGTCGGCCTCGGAATAGACGATAGCCGTCTTGATGCCGAGGCGGCGGGCCGTTCGTATAATGCGGACGGCGACCTCGCCGCGATTGGCGATCAGGATTTTGTCGAACATTGGGGGCGGTTGTTAGCGGGGTTTCATCGCTTCGTCATCTGCTATGGTGAAGCCGTGAATCGCAGAGATGTGCTCTTTGGTGCGGCGGCGCTGGCGGCGTGTTCGGACGACGCACGAAGCCAGGCCGTTCAGCCTTTCCCGATCCGCCGCGGCGTGAACCTGGGCAACGCGCTCGAGGCGCCAAACGAAGGCGATTGGGGCTACCGGATCGAGCCTGAGCATCTGATCGCCATCGCCGATGCAGGATTCGACGGCGTGCGCTTGCCGGTGCGCTGGGACACTCAGATGGACCGCGCCGGCCGCGTCGCGGAAGCGCACATGACGCGCGTCGGCGAAGTGGTTGGCTGGGCGCTGGATCGCGGTCTCCAGGTTCAACTCGACGTCCATCACTATGCCGCGATGATCGAAAATCCGAGGCGCGAGACGCGGCGCTTCCTGTCGCTGTGGCGCCAGATCGCAGAGCGCTTCGCCGATGCGCCGCCGACGCTGCTATTCGAGCCTCTCAACGAGCCGAATGGGCCGCAATGGAACAATGCTCGCCTGACCGACCTCCAGGCCAAGGTGTTCGGCGCCATTCGCGAGAGTAATCCCACGCGCCTCCTCGTGCTTGGGCCTGGCAATTGGCAGAACATCGACGCGCTCGCTAGCTGGCGTCCCCCGGATGGCGAGAACATCGTAGTCAGTGTCCACTACTACGAACCGCACGCCTTCACGCACCAGGGCGCGGAGTGGCTGGGTGCGGACGCGCCAGTCTTCGCGCGCGCGTGGGGAAATGCAGAGGACATCGCTCAAGTGCGGGCCCACATCGAACGGGCCGCAGACTGGGGCACGCGTAACGGCTACCCCATGCAGCTTGGAGAGTTTGGCGCGAATGTCGCTGTGCCGCTCTCACAACGACAACTCTGGACACGCGTCGTACGCGACGCCTGCGAGGAGAATGGAATGGGATGGTGCGTTTGGGACTTTGCCGGAGCATTCGCAATCTGGGATCGTAACGCGGGGGCGTTCATTCCGCCGATGCAAGATGCTCTCTTCGCTTAGCGTGCCTAAACGCTTCCCGGCCAAGCGCCGGACTTGATCCGGCGCGCGAGCCGGGATCCATGGAGCGTGAAGCGCGGCGAATGCAGCACCTTCCACAACGATGGATCCCGGCTCTCGCCCCGTTTTCGCGGGGCATTCGGCCGGGAAGCGTCCAGTCAGTAATCGAACATCTTCTCGTCGCGCTCGGCGCGGCG
>JBQTJK010000028.1:0-11032 GCA_052387215.1 Caulobacteraceae bacterium | reverse complement strand
GGAAGCTCAGCCAGAGCCCGCTCGTTTCGGAGCTGATTTCGGCGCCAGGCAATCCCGGGCTGGCAGAACTTGGGCGCACGGTCGCGATCAGGGCGGACGACGCGCGAGAGTTGGCGGCGTTTGCGCTTCGCGAGCGGGTCGGGCTCGTGGTGATCGGACCCGAAGCGGCGGCAGCAGCCGGCCTGGCGGACGCGCTGAAGCAAGTCGGCGTGCCCTGCTTTGGGCCGACGAAGGCCGCGGCGGAGCTGGAAGCGTCGAAAGCCTTCATGAAGGAATTCTGCGTCCGGCACGGCGTACCATCGGCCGAATACAAAGTGTTCGATGATGCGATCCGCGCCAAGGCATATCTCGGCGAGCGCGAACCGCCGTTCGTGATCAAGGCAGACGGGCTGGCTGCAGGCAAAGGTGTGGTGATTGCGGAAACCCGGCGCGAAGCGGATGCGGCGATCGATGAGAGCCTGTTCCTGCGCAAATTCGGAACGGCGGGTCAGCGCATCGTCATCGAGGACTTCCTGCCCGGCGAGGAAGCGAGCTTCTTTGCCCTATGCGACGGCGAGACGGCTGTGCCCTTGGCCGCGGCGCAAGATCACAAGCGCGCGTATGACGGCGACAAGGGTCCGAACACCGGCGGCATGGGCGCCTACTCTCCGGCGCCGATCTTCACCGACAAAGTGCGCGATCAGACGATGGAGCAGATCATCCTGCCGACGCTGACGGGCATGAAGGCCGAGGGTCGCGCCTTCGTCGGCGTGCTGTTCGCGGGCCTGATGATCACGCCAGAGGGGCCGAAGCTGATCGAGTTCAACGTCCGTTTCGGCGACCCGGAATGTCAGACTTTGATGCGGCGGCTGAAGAGCGATCTGGCGCCAGTGCTGATCGCGGCGGCCGAGGGCGAGTTGGGGTCGGCGCCGGCGCTCGAATGGGACACGCGCCCGGCAGTGACGGTGGTGTACGCCGCACAGGGCTATCCGGACGAGCCGTTGACGGGCTCAGTGATCCGCGGACTTGCAAGCGCCAGCGCAGTCGAGGGCGTCGAGATTTTCCACGCCGGGACGAAACAAGACGAGGACGGCACGTTGCGTGCGGCGGGCGGTCGTGTGCTGAATATCACGGCGGTCGGCGATACGCTGAACGACGCCGTCGCGCGAGCCTACGAGGCAGTGAACCGGATCGACTGGCCAGGCGGCTTCTGCCGGCGCGACATCGCCTGGCGGGCGCTCTAGCGCTTGCGCTCAGCGGCGCGCCGTCTCTAAGGTTCGCGCCATGACGCAGCCGGCCGAAGACCCGCATGCTCAATTCAAAGGCGTGAAGCCGGTTGAAGAGCGGCATCGGTTGGATGAAGCGGCGCTGGATGCGTGGCTGAAGACAAACGTCGAAGGGTATGCCGGACCGCTGACGATCGATCAGTTCAAGGGCGGTCAATCAAATCCGACCTATCAACTGGTCACGCCACAGCGGAAATATGTGTTGCGCAAGAAGCCGGGCGGGAAGCTTTTGCCATCCGCACATGCGGTCGACCGCGAGTTTCGCGTCATTTCGGCACTGTATCCGACCGGATTTCCTGTGGCGCGGCCGTACGCGCTGTGCACCAACGACGGCGTGCTGGGCGCGATGTTCTACGTGATGGAGATGGTCGAGGGTCGCGTCTTGTGGAACGGCGCGTTGCCGGAGATGACGCGCGAAGAACGGCGCGCTGCGTATGCGGACAAGATCGGCACGCTCGCGAAGCTACACAATACGGATTGCGCGCAGATCGGCCTCGGCGACTACGGCAAGCCGGGCAATTATTTCGGCCGCCAGATCGATCGCTGGTCGAAGCAGTACAAATTGAGCGAGACGGAAAACGTCGATGAGATGAACCGTCTGATCGACTGGCTGCCGCAAACGATTCCGCCGGGCGAGCGCACCAGCATCGTGCACGGCGACTATCGGCTCGACAATATGGTGATGCACGAGCGCGAGCCGCGCGTGATCGCAGTGCTCGATTGGGAGCTTTCCACGCTCGGCGATCCGCTGGGCGATTTCACTTATTACCTCATGAACTGGGTGATGCCGCATGACGGCCGTTCAGGGTTGGGCGGACTCGATCTAGCGCCGCTTGGCATTCCGACGCTCGAAGAAACCGTAAGACTCTATTGCGTGCAGACCGGCCGCGACGCCATTCCAGAGCTCGACTGGTACTTCTCCTACAATGCTTTCCGTCTCGCCTGCATCCTGCAAGGCATTGCCGGGCGCGTGCGCGACGGCACCGCGGCAAGCCCACATGCACTGCAGATGATCCAGCGCATCCGCCCGCTGGCGGCGGCGTCATTCCACTACGCGCAGCAGGCTGGGCTGCGCTGATCGTCGCAAAGCGGGGCGTAAACGGTTGACGCGCCCCTCGTCCCGGCCCGATCACAATGGCTAGTTCGGGGGAGTCTCATGGTGCAGCGCGTAATGACATTTGCGGGAGCGCTCGGCGCTCTAGCCTTGCTGGCCGGTTCGAGTTTTGCGCAAGACGCGCCGCCGCGAGTGGCGACGGTCATTCACGCCGGGCGTTTGCTTGCCGACCCATCGAACGGACGCGTGCTCACCGAGCAATCCATCCTAATCGGCGCCGACGGCAAGATCGTCGGCATCGAGCCGGGCTACGTCACGCGCGATGGCGCGACTATCATCGATCAGCGCAACCGTTTCGTGCTGCCGGGCCTGATCGACAGTCATGTGCATCTGACCAGCGAACTCGGACCGAACCAGCTTCTGGAGGAAGTGCAGCTCAGTGTTGCGGATCAGGCGATGCGCGGCGTGCAGAACGCGCGCATCACCTTGATGGCTGGCTTCACGACCGTCGCCGACCTCGGCGCTGCGAATGACGCCATCTTCGCGCTGCGCCGGGCGATTGCGGAAGGCCGCTTGGCCGGGCCGCGCATCATCGCCTCGGGCTCGTCAATCACGCCTGACGGCGGCCATGGGGACGCCGCCGGCTTCGCGCCCGACGTGGTGAATGTGCTGCGCAGTCCGTCGGCCTGCTCCGGCGCTGATGCGTGCCGACGCGCGGTCCGGCGCCAAATCCAGGCGGGCGCCGATATCATCAAGATCACGGCGACAGGCGGCGTACTTTCGAACACGGCGGCGGGCGTCGAGCAGCAGTTCAGTGATGAGGAACTGCGCGCCATCGTCGAAGCGGCGCACGCGATGGGCCGTCAAGTGACCGCGCATGCCCACGGCGCAGGCGGCATCAATGCGGCGCTACGAGCCGGCGTGGATTCGATCGAGCACGGCTCCTACACGGACGCTGAATCGCTCCGCCTCTTTCGCCGCAGCCGCGCCTATCTTGTGCCGACCATTCTGGCCGGCGTGACCGTTGAAGAAATGGCGGCGCAAGGTGGCACGCTCACGCCCGCACAGGCCGCGAAGGCGCGGGAAGTCGGCACGCGGATGCGCCAGTCGATCCAGAACGCACGTCGGGCCGGCGTACGGGTCGCTTTCGGCACTGACACTGGCGTCTCGCGCCATGGCGGCAACGCGCGGGAATTCCAGTTCTTGGTCGAAGGCGGTTACACGCCGACGCAGGCGATCCGCATGGCCACTGTCGACGCCGCCGATCACTTGCAGCTCAATCGCGTCGCGGGCCGCATCGCGCCGGGCTATTCGGCCGACATCATCGCCGTCGATGGAGACCCAACTCAGGACGTGGCGACGCTGATGAATGTCCGTTTCGTTATGGCGCGCGGGACGGCGCATCGAAACGACTAGACGTCGGGGGAGTGTTCAGCCGGCGCGAATAACGCTAGGGCCTCCCCATGCTTCGTGTGATTGCCCTCGGCGGCGTTGAGACGGCGTGTGAAGACAACGCCGCACTTTGGTACGACCTAGAGTCGCCCGACGAGGCCGAGGAGGCCCGGGTCGAAGCCACGCTCGGCATCGACGTGCCGACACCGGCCGAGCGCGCCGCGTTCGAGGAATCGGCGCGATACTACGAAGAGAAGGACGCGCTGCATTTGACGGCGACGTTGCTTGGACGGCGTGACGAAGGGATGCTGGTTTCAGGCGCCGTGACGTTCATTCTGGCCAATGGCAAGCTCGTCACCGTGCGTCAGGTGCGCCCGCGCGCATTCGAGATCGGCCAGGGCCGGGCTTCGGCGCGGATCGGCTCGGCGCGGACAGGCGCGGACGTGATGATGGCGCTGATCGAAGGCGCCGCCGAACGGCTGGCGGATCTGCTGGCGGAGGCGACGCGCGACGCGAAGAAGCTGTCGCTGGAAGTGTTCGACGACAAGCAAGCACCGGACTTGCATGCCGCGCTGCGCGAGTTGGGGCGCATCGGCGCGCTGGCGGCAATCGCGCACGATTCGCTCACCAGCATGCAACGGCTGCTTGTTTACGCGCGCGCATCGAAGGGCAAGTACGGACTGGACAATGCGCGCATTTCGGCGCTGGCGCGCGATGTCGGCGAACTGGAGCGGATCGCCGAACAGATGCAACCGCGGCTCTCGCTCTTGCAAGACGCTCTGCTCGGGCTGATCAATGCAGCCCAGACCAATGTGCTGAAAGCGCTGTCGCTGGCGACGATTGCCTTCATCCCGGCCACGCTTATCGCCTCGATCTTCGGCATGAACTTCGACGCGATGACATGGTTCAAAACGGGGTGGGGGCCATGGGTCGCGTTCGCGCTCATGATCGCCGCGCCGGGCGCCCTATTCGCCATCGCCAAATGGCGGCGCTGGTTCTAGCGACACGAGGAACCTCCAATTCACGTGTGGCGTTGTGCGACAATACTAAGGAGATAGACCATGCTGAAACCGGCCCTCGCCGCAGGCGCGACAATGCTACTTTGCGCGTGCGGGACGCAGATGGGCGATCGCATGGCCTCCGGCGCCGCGATCGGCGCCGGAGCTGGCGCAATCGCCGGCGGCGTAGGCGCAATTCCAGGCGCGATCATCGGAGCCGGCGTCGGCGCCTTGACGCCGCCCGAGGATGTGAACCTCGGCGAGCCGGTGTGGGATGATGCCGCTGACGACGAATACGACGACGAGGGCAATCCAAGATAAGTCCGCGCGTTAACGGGTTGCCTCACTCGCGCCCAATGTGGCGCATACCCATCGCTCGCTACGCCGCGGGCGGCGCATAACACGCCGCTCGTGTCGTGCGCTACGCCGCGGGCGGCGCATAACACGCCGCTCGTGTCGTGTTGAGGAGCAATTTGCATGAGAAACGTAGTGCTTGCGGCGGCGGTTGCGGCGACGGCCGCGGCCGCGCCGGCGGGATGCGGCACGCAGATGGGGGATCGGATGGCTTCGGGCGCAGCGATCGGCGCTGGCGCTGGCGCCGTTGCCGGCGGCGTAGGCGCGCTGCCGGGCGCGGTGATCGGCGCGGCGGTCGGCGGTCTCACCTCCCCGGACCAGGTCAATCTCGGCGACCCGGTCTGGAGCGAGCACGAATGATTGCACAGCGCCGCCGCCGCGCTTAATGCAACACACGGAGGCGCCCGTCTGTGCTGCGGGAGTGCCCGAGGAAGAACAATGGCCGCGTTGGAATTCACCCGTCGCTACGCGATGGCGCATCGCCTGTTGGCGACCGAGAGCCCCAAATGCGCGATCCCACACGGGCACAATGAGTTCGTCACTGTGCGGCTTGATCCGGCTGGGACATTCAAGTTTTCCGCTGCGAACTCCGCGGCGCCGTTCGAGACGGTGAAGCGGCGCTGGCATCAGTGGATCGACGAACACGTCGATCATGCGCTGCATCTGGGCGAGAACGACCCAATGATCGGCTATTTCCGCCAGAATGAGCCGGCGCTCTTGAAACAGATCATGACCTTCCAGGGCGATCCCACCACCGAAGCGCTGGCGGCGTGCTTCTTCCTGAAGCTTTCCGCCTTCGTCGCCAGCGACAAACTCCCCTTCACCGTGCGCGAAGTGCGCATCGAAGAAACGCCGACGAACACAGTGGTCGTGAATCGCGACACGTTTGACTCTGCGGCGTGCGGGCTGCGCGCAGGCGCGTGGCCATGGCGCGCGGATATGAGCATCAACGATTTCTGATCAAACCAAAAACCACACCAGCCACGGCATGCCGATGGCGAAGGCCATGGCGGTTTCGACGCCAGCGCTTAAGCGGTTGAACTTGGTGTCGGCGCCGTCGCGCCAGATGGCGATCCCGCGGCCGAACGCGGACCCCGCCCAACCTGCGGCGATCGCCGCGGTTGCGCCCGTAGCGCAAACGCCAATCACATATTCCCCGCCCCAGAGATAGATCAGCACAAACAGCAGTGCGACGAGATGAAGAAAGAGAAACACGCCGCCATATATGGCGCGGAATTCGGCAAAGCCGCCGCCCTGCTCGTCCGGTTTCAGCCGTACGAATTTCGCCGCCCAGTGCGGATCGATCAGCGCGCGCGCGCCGAGCGCCGCGCCGAAGATCAGCGCCAGCGTGCTTAAGCCCCAGGCGAAGATCATTGCGACGCCTGGGGAAGCGGCGTGAAGAGGTCGAGAAAAGGCGCCCATGCCCCGAAGAGCAACAGAGACACCAGAAGAAGAGCACCGGACATGACGAAGAACATGGTCATAAAGAGATGCGGCGCGCTTGGCAGATATCGCGAGCGAAGCGTTTTTGATCGTCGCACGAAGTAACCTTCCCCCTCAAT
This sequence comes from Caulobacteraceae bacterium, assembly GCA_052387215.1. GTDB lineage: Bacteria > Pseudomonadota > Alphaproteobacteria > Caulobacterales > Aquidulcibacteraceae > Vitreimonas. Next base: position 4,407 of record JBQTJK010000028.1, on the reverse strand, counting down.
CAACCGGAGTTCATCGCCCATCAGCGTATGGTGGTGGCGCAATCGCATCACGCTGTAGCCCCCCAGAAAAAAGAAAACCGCCAGCGCCAGCAACAAACCGCCCAGCATCTGCGCCGACTCACGCGGGGTTCGCGAGGCGAGCTCCAGGACCAAACCAAAACCACTGAGGCCCACGGTCAGCACAAAGCCCGGCACGAGCCAGATGAGATTGTCCAAGTGATTGTAGATGCTGGCATAGGCGGCGTATCTGTCTTCTGCGGCTAACGCGAGCGGCGGCTTCACCGCGTTCGCTCGAATCTCGGATTCGCTCCAGCCCGAGACGATTGAGTCGAGGCGCTCGCAAGGCGCCCAGTCGGCTTTGCCGCCGTGCTTGACGGTGTGGATCACCGTGTTGGCGGAGAGATAAACGTTGTGCGCAATGCCCGGCTGCGTCGACGTGACATCGCCCGGCAGCTGCAGAGTCGTCTTGGGCTCGTCGTCGATCAACTCGACGAGCGCCATCCAGCCCTTCTGCACGACATAAGTCTCGACCAGGGTCTGGTGCAGGTGGCTCCTTTGCCAAGCGCCAGCGCCCGGTTGAATGGTCTTTACATACGCGCCGCCGTCATCGGAGGTGAGCCGGATTCTGACCTCGCCATTGGCCATCTTTTCATGATCAGTGGCGGCGCCGAACTGGTCGCGCGCCTCCTCGTCTGTAAGCTTCGCCATCTTTATGTCCCATCAGCGCATGCCGGGCAGGCTTTCGCCTTCGTCCTTCCTGCGCTTACCAGTCCAGCCGTACTTGGCCAGCTCGTTGAGCGCGATGGACCGGGCGTGCACTTCGTCCGGACCATCGGCGAGACGCAGCGTGCGGATGCCGGCGTAGGACTTGGCGAGACCGAAATCTTGGCAAACGCCGGCGCCGCCGTGAGCCTGGATGGCGTCGTCGATGATCCGCAGCGCCATGCGCGGGGCGGCGACCTTGATCATGGCGATCTCGTTCTTGGCCACCTTATTGCCGGCGACATCCATTATGTAGGCGGCCTTGAGGCATAGGAGCCGGTTCAACTCGATATCGATGCGCGCTTCGGCGATGCGCTGCTCCCAGACACTGTGTTCGGCAATGGTCTTGCCGAAAGCGACGCGCGTGGTGATGCGCTTGCACAGCGCTTCGAGCGCGGCCTCCGCGGCGCCAATCGTGCGCATGCAATGGTGGATGCGGCCGGGGCCGAGGCGCCCCTGCGCGATCTCGAAGCCGCGGCCTTCGCCCAACAGCAAATTCTCCAGCGGCACGCGAACGTTCTTCAGCTCGATTTCCATGTGCCCGTGAGGAGCGTCGTCATAGCCGAACACCGTGAGCGGACGCAGAATGTTCACGCCTTTAGCATCCAGCGGCAGGATGACCTGGCTCTGCTGGCTGTGTTTCGGGTTGTCCGGATTGGTCTTGCCCATCAGGATCGCCACCTTGCAGCGCGGATCGCCGGCCCCGGACGACCACCATTTGCGGCCGTTGATCACGTAGTCGTTGCCGTCGCGCCTGATCTCGCACTGGATGTTGGTAGCGTCTGAGGACGCGACTGCGGGCTCCGTCATCAGAAACGCCGAACGGATCTCGCCGTTCATCAGGGGGCGCAGCCATTGCTCTTTCTGTTCGCGCGTGCCGTAGCGCTCAAAGACTTCCATGTTGCCGGTGTCGGGCGCCGAGCAGTTGAACACCTCCGAGGCAAAGCCCACGCGACCCATGATCTCCGCCAGCGGCGCGTATTCGAGATTGGTGAGGCGCGGGCCTTCGAACTCGAACGTGTCCTCCACATGCGGTGCGCCGGCGCTGGGCGGCATGAACATATTCCACAGGCCTTGCTTTTTGGCCCTGGCCTTGAGCTCCTCGACCACCTCGATCACTTTCCAGCGCCCGCCCTCCTCTTGCTGCGCCTCGTAGGTGGGCACGGCGGGAATGATGTGGTCGTCCATGAATTTCTGGACGCGGCCGATCCATTCCTTGGCCTTTTCGGAGTGCTCGAAATTCATGGGGGCTTCCTCCCGCTCGGCTAGCGGCGTGTCAGCCGCCACGCTAAAGGCCAGTGCGGACGGGAGCAATGCAGGCGATGGAGCTTGCCGCAAGGATACTTGAAAACCGCTTCATACGGGTGGAGCCGCTCGAAGAGCGCCACCGCGCCGCGCTCATCGCAATGGCGGAAGCCGAACCCGCCATCTTCCGCCTCATGCCGTACCCGGTGGCGGAAAACGGCTTCGGGCCCTCCTTCGACTGGCTGATTAAAGAGCGGGAGGCAGGCCGATGGATTCCGCACGCCGTCATGCGTCCCAGCGGCGAGGTGATCGGTCAGTCCTGCTATTTGACTATACGTCCCCGCGACGCCGGCGTGGAGATCGGCGGCACTTGGTATGTGCGCGCCGCACAGGGCACGGCGGTCAATCCGGCGGCAAAGCATGCTTTGCTGGAGAATGCGTTCGCCCAGGGGGCCGAGCGTGTGGAGTTCAAGACCGACGCGTTGAACGACCAATCGCGCGCCGCGCTAACCAAGCTCGGCGCAACGTTTGAAGGCGTGCACCGCCGCCACATGAAGCGCCATAACGGCACTTGGCGCGACAGCGCGTACTTCGCGATCATCCGTGAGGAATGGCCAGCCATACGCGCACGCCTCGAGGCTCGCCTGGCCGCTTTCGATTGAGGAGGACGCACATGGACAAGGCCGAAATCCTCGACCGTATCGCCAAAGGCCGAACCGACCTGGTGTTCGAACTCCTGCGCCTGCCCGATTGGCGCGCGGCGGTTGTGGAGGGCCTGACAAACGCACTGCAATGGTTCGTGTATTACGGCGACGCCACCGCGCTGAGGGCGGTGATCGCGGCCGGGGGCGGCTTGTCGAGCCTCGATCTCAATGCGGAACTCGGCAACGCCGCCTTCGCGGGGCATTGGAAAGTTTGCGATCTACTTTTGTCGGCTGGCGCCGACTCGAGGTTTGCCGCCGTCTCGACCGCCGAGACGCCGCTCCACAACGCTGTGAGCCGGGCTGGCCGGCCGGACTACGTCTATGTCGTGAGGCTGCTGCTGGAGCACGGCGCCGACCCAAACGCACGAACTGTTCCCGGCCGGGAATCCTGCGCGTTCATGCGCGATGTACGCACCAAGGGCGAAACGCCGCTGCATCGCGCGGCCGCCTTCTGCGATCCAGTGATCATCCAAGCGCTGATCGAGGGCGGCGGCGACCTCACTCTCCGCGATGCGCAGGGCGACACACCGCTTTCGTGGGCGAGTTGGCATCAACGACCTGGCGCCGTCCTTCATGCATTGAAGCACGGAGGCCATCAGATCGGGGCGCGCCACGTTGCCGATCTCACCAGCGATCACGGCGCCGGCTGGGGCAGCGGCATGGGCTGGGCGCTGCTTGGCGATTATCTGCCCGACAGCAAGCCGTGAACGCAATTGTCACTGTAGTCTTGCTTGTCGTCGTCTTGGCGACCGCCACCGTGTCCGGCGTGTTCGGCATGGCCGGAGGGCTGATGCTGATGGGCGGGTTGGCGCTGGTGATGCCGGTGTCGGCAGCCATGGTGACCCACGGAGCGGTGCAGTTCGTGTCGAACGGCTGGCGCGCGTTTCTGCATCGGGCGCACATCGATTGGCGCATCATCGTCATGTACGGCGTGGGTTCAGCGATTGCCGCGGGCGTGCTGGCGGCGGTGACGTACGACCCGACCAAGGCCTGGGTCTATCTGATGCTCGGCCTCGTGCCGGGCCTCGCCTGGCTGCCGAAAAACACATTCCACCTCGACGCGGCAAAACCGACGCACGCCGTGGCGTGCGGGCTGACCGTGACGGGGCTAAATGTCATCGCCGGTGTTTCCGGGCCATTGCTCGACGTGTTCTTCGTGCGCACGGGATTGTCGCGTCACACCATCGTTGCGACGAAAGCGGCGACGCAGGCGTTCAGCCATACGGTGAAGATGATCTTCTACGGCGTGCCGCTGATCACGGCGGTGGAGACCGGGCTGCCGCCGGTCTGGTTTTTCGTTCTCGCGGCGCCCCTGGCGATGATCGGCGCGTGGCTCGGCGCCATGGTGCTCGACCGCATGAGCGACGTGAATTTCCTGAAGTACACGCGCTGGATCGTGACGGTGCTGGGCGTGGTCTATCTGCTCCAGGCCGCGGTGTTGTTCGCTGCGCAGTAGTTCGCGTGCGAATTCATTCAACGGCCCCAACTTTGGAAACCGCATCGCACTTCGCATCTATCCCCCACTTTTCGAACCAAGTGTTTGAAAACAAAGGTGCGCGCAAGAAATCTATCCCACCCCTCCAAAGCTGAGCGATACTGCGCCGTCCTTCGCACGGGAGGTTCATCTGGCTAGCCGAGCCGAGCGGACGCGAGGGATGCGATCGAGCGTGATTGCCAGCGCAGTAGGGCGAAAGCC
>JBQTJK010000027.1:0-10838 GCA_052387215.1 Caulobacteraceae bacterium | reverse complement strand
GCGTTGATGGCGTTGGGATTTTTGGCGCAGAGGGGGAGGATAGATTCGTAGCGCCCGTCACTGTGGCCGGAGCGGACGCTCATCACCGAAGAGGCGAACAGGTGGGGTTGGTCCTACTACGGTCGGGCGGAGTGTCCTAAGTTGGCGCCTTCGGTAGTGGGTTGGTCGATGCGCACGTTCCTTCTGGTGGGAGTGGTGATCCTGATGCTTGCGACGCCAGCCGCATCGGCACAGACCAGGCCGGAGCTACTCCGCGGGCTTGACCAAACCGGCCTCTCTCAACTCTTGCAAGCCGCCGGGTTTACCGCGAGCCGAGAACACGACGGCGGATTTATTGTCACCCGCGCGAGTGGGGGGCCAGAGATTTCGGTGCGGCTCTTGCACTGCGAAGGTCAAGAGTCTTGTTCTCACCTGCGCATCCGCGGCGTTTGGTTGATCGGCGACCGGCAAGCTGCAAGGGCGGCCGCGCAAAATTATGACCGCACCGTTCCAATCGCCTTTGTCGCCATCGTTGGGGATGCCGACAGCACAACCGTATATGCGGGCCGCGACGTATGGATGACGCCGGGTCATACGATGGCAAATCTCGTGGCGGAGCTTGAATTCAGTTTCAACATGGCCATTGCAATGACCCAGGCTCTCGAGGCCGCCGATCCAGGTATCCGTGCTTTTTGGAAGTCGCACGATGCGCGCTAGCGTGGTCCTGGTTGCATTGGCGACGCTGATCTTGGCGCCCACAGCAACGGCAGAGGAAGTTGTCGGGTGGGTGCGACCTGAAGCGGTTGCCGTCGCATTTGCGCGGAATGACCTAACCAACATCCGTGATATGACGGCCGATCCTCGGTATCCGTCCATTGGCGCGCAGCGCGCGGACGGCCTTACGGTCCAGGCCACTTCTTCGCGTGTGAGCCTGAGCGGTGTCGCGGCCTGAGTTTAACGGCTCCAATTCCCGCGCGCGAGGTTCGGTTTGCTCGCATCATTGAAGGAAGCATAGAGCGCAGTGCGTTGGGGTTTGACGCATGGGTGCAGGAGTTCCCACCGATCGTTGTTATTGAGACCTACCTCACCTTTGACGGTGGCGTTTCCGATAATTTGCTTCCTTCCACGGTGATGTCGCTGATGACGACAGTGGATCAGACAAAGCAATTCATGCTGTCCGACGATCCTCGCGTCTCGGAGGTTTGGCCGGAGCGATCGCGGTCGAGATAGAGAATCTAGCGACGACGCAACCTCTGCTTCCGGCGAAAGCAGACTCGCGCAGCCCGCCACGGCCATACGGCGCCGGCAGGAAGTCAGGCGCTCCGCACGCGGCGTGTAGTTGCAGCAAAGGACGCGCAATCGAGTTTGACTCTCCGCGACGTTCTCTTTATGTTCTCGCCCGAGAGCCGCGAGATGGATGCCGTCGCCGCCATTTTGCATGCGGATTTGGACGCCTTCTACGCCTCGGTTGAGCAGCTGCTGGATCCGTCGCTGCGCGGCAAGCCGATCGCGGTCGGCGGCGGCGTAGTGCTCGCCGCATCCTATGAAGCAAGAGCCTTCGGCGTGCGCAGCGGCATGCCGGGACGCAGGGCGCGCGAGCTGTGTCGCGACATCAAGTTCGTCGGCGGCCATTTCAGCGAGTACCAACGGCTCGGCGACGCCGCCATCGTGGTGCTCTCGGACTACACGCCCGAGATCGAGCGCATTTCCATCGACGAGGCGTTCGCCGACGTCTCGGGTTCAACGCAGCTGTTCGGCTCGCCCGGCGAGATCGCGCGGACGGTTCGCGCGCGCGTGCGCGACGAGCTCGGTTTGCCGATTTCGATTGGCGTCGCGCGCACGAAGCATTTGGCGAAGATCGCTTCGCAAGTCGCAAAGCCCGACGGATTGGTGATTGTCGATCCGGAAATCGAACTCGATTTCCTGCATAACTTGCCTGTCGATCTGATGTGGGGCGTTGGTCCTGCGACCAAGGCGAAGCTGGCTGAAGCGGGCATCGAGACGATCGGGCAATTGGCCCAAAGGTCTCCGAGATCAATGGAGCGCGTGCTGGGGCGGGGCATCGGACGAAAGCTGACGGCGCTCGCCTGGAACCGCGATTCGCGCGAAATACAGACGCATCGACGCGCACGCTCCGCCGGCGCGCAATCGGCGCTTGGGCGCAAGCCCGCGGCCGAGCGCGTATTCAGGCCGATTCTGCATCACCTCGCCGAGCGGATCGCGGGGCGCCTGCGCGCCAAGGATCGTCCGTGCCGCACGGTGACGGTGCGCGTGCGCTTCGCCGATCTCCGCTCGGTGACGCGATCGCTCACACTGCCGGCGCCAATCCTGGCCACCAATGCGCTTGCTGAGATCGCTGTGGATCTCGTACGCGGCGCGCTTGCCGATCATCCGGGCGAGCGCACGATTTCGTTGCTCGCGATCAGCGCCTCCAATCTCGGTGACGACGAACTCCAAGTGGAGCTTCCGTTTGGATTGGCTGATGAAGGGCGTCGGCCCGGAACACGAAAGGGCGTCATGCGCACACGCGCTGACCGCGCTGTCGACGCAATCCGCGAAAGGTTCGGATGGGGCGCAGTCAGCTACGCGTCGGCGTTCTCTGTCAGCCGTTCCGTGCCGGATGAGTTTCGCAGCCTTGCCGAGAAGGAGCTTTGATCTCAGCGCTCGAACTGCACCCAAGCGCCATTCTCTGCGTAGCCGGGCTGCAGCATGCGCACGATGGCCGGCGCGACTTCTTCCGGCGTCGGCAGCGTCATCGGATCTTCGCCAGGAAAGGCTTTGGCGCGCATCGCCGTGCGTGTGGGGCCGGGGTTGAACAGGTTGGCCCTGACTTTGGTGACGTTCTGCAGCTCCGCAGCGTAGGAGATCACCAGCGCATCGAGCGCGGCCTTCGAGGCTGCGTATGGCGCCCAATAGGCGCGCGGGTCCTTCGATGCGCCGGATGTGAGAAAGACGGCGCGGCCGGCGTCGGATTCGCGGAGCAGCGGATGCAGTGCTCGGATGAGGCGCTGGTTGGCGAGATAGTTCACCTGCACCGTTTCATCCATGATCGCTGGCGTCGCCTGGTGCGCGGGGGTCAGCCCGCCCAGCACGCCGGCGCAGGCAGCGAGGCCGTCGAGCTTGCCGAAGCGCTCCAATAGCGGCGCGGCGAGCTGATCGATCGCAACCCCGTCGCGCAGGTCGAGCGGAACGAGCGTGGCTTCCCCGCCGATGGCGCGAATCTCGTCGTCGAGCTTTTCCAGCGCCTTCTGCGCGCGCGCCACGGCAATCACGCGCCAATTCCGCCGCGCCAGCTCCAAAGCTACGGCGCGGCCAATGCCGCGCGACGCGCCGGTGACGAGCGCGATGCGTTTCGCTGATGCGCCGCTCATTCCGCGGCGTTTTCGGTGATCAGCGGCAGCTGCGTTTCGCGGCCGGCGCGCCCAGCCTCGTGGTCGAGCAGCGGCGTTGGGTAGGCGCCGGTGAAGGCGTGGTCTGTGAATTGCGGGTTCGCCGCGTCGCGTTTCTTTTCGCCCATCGCCCAGTAGAGGCCTTCGATGGAGAGGAAGCCCAACGTGTCGACTTCGAGCTGCTTTCGCATTTCTTCAGGCATCATCTGTGCCGCCATCAGCTCGGACAGGGCCGGCATGTCGATGCCGTAAAAATCCGGGTGCTTGATCGGCGGCGAGGCGCTGCGGAAATGCACCTCCTTAGCGCCCGCTTCGCGCACCATCTGCACGATCTTGCGCGACGTGGTGCCGCGCACGATGGAGTCATCAACCAGCACCACGCGCTTGCCTTGAAGCACGTCGCGGTTGGCGGAGTGCTTGAGGCGCACGCCGAGCGCGCGAATTTCCTGCTTCGGCTGGATGAAGGTGCGGCCGACATAGTGGTTGCGGATGATGCCGAGTTCGTAGGGGATGCCGCTCTCGGCGGCGAAGCCCATCGCCGCGGGCACGCCGGAATCAGGCACCGGCACGATGACGTCGGCCTCGACGCCGGTTTCCTTGGCCAGGCGGCGGCCCATGCGCTTGCGGATGTCGTACACGGAACGGCCGTCGATGACGGAGTCCGGGCGCGAGAAGTAGACGAACTCGAAGATGCACGGGCGCGCTTTGCGGCGCGGGAACGGGAAGTGGCTGTCGATGGAGACCGTGCCGTCTTTCGCGCGTGTGACGACCACCACTTCGCCCGGCTCGACACTGCGCACGAAGCGCGCGCCGATCATGTCGAGCGCGCAGGTTTCGGAAGCGAGGACGATCGCGCCGGCGGTCTCACCCAGCACCAGCGGGCGGATGCCGATCGGATCGCGCGCGCCGATCAGCATGTTCTCGGTGAGCGCCACTAACGCATAGGCGCCCTGGATGTCGTGCAGTGCTTCGACAAAGCGCTCGACCACACGCGGCTTCCTCGACTTGGCGATGAGCTGGAGGATGCACTCGGTGTCGGAAGTCGATTGGAAGATCGAGCCGTTCTGAACCAGCTTGTCGCGGAGATCGCGGGCGTTGGTGAGGTTGCCATTGTGCGCCACAGCGAAGCCGCCGAGCGCAAGATCGGCGAACAGGGGCTGGACGTTGCGGAGAATGGTGCCGCCGGCGGTGGCGTAGCGGGTGTGGCCGATCGCCATGTTGCCCGGCAGGCGCCGCGGCACGTCCTCGTCCGAGAAGTGTTCGCCGACGAGGCCAAGGTGGCGCTCGTGGTGGAAGCGCTCGCCATCGAAGGTGACGATGCCGCAGCCTTCCTGGCCGCGGTGCTGGAGGCCATGCAGGCCGAGCGCGGTTAGGACCGCGGCGTCCTCCGAGCCGAACACGCCGAAGACGCCGCATTCCTCGCGCGGCTTGTCATCGAGTTCCCATCTGTCGGCGGGGTCACCGGGCGCCGTCTGGAAGTGGAGGGAGGGGCGCTCGGCGGTCATTTAATCCTCAGGTGGGCGGGGCCTGGGTTTCGGGCTCAGCCGGCGGGATGGGCGCCGACTCGCTGTCTCGACGATCAATTATATCACGGGCCCGGTCCCGGGCCTGTGGCAGCACCGCCTCCAGCGCTGAGGCGACACCGCTATAAATAGGGTAGGTGCGCGCGCCCCGTATAGCATCCTGCATGGGATCTGCAGGTTGCGTTGTGTCCTCTATCGTCGTCTGGCGCATCAGCAGCACGAACAGCGAGACCACCAGAACACCGCGCAAGATGCCGAACGCGAGGCCGGCGGCACGGTCAAAAGAGCCTATTTCCGTGGATTGGTGGGCGGTTTTCGCGACCGTAGACGTGACCACGGTGATGACGATGAACACCACGAGGAAGATAAGGAGCCCTGCGGCGACGGATGCCAGGGGTCCGGAAAGGGGCGTGAAACTTTCCACCAGCGGACGAAGCAACCCGGCGAAAAACACCGCCGCGATGGCCGCGCCGATGAAGGCGATGATGGAGAACACTTCGCGGATCAGCCCCCGGGCGAACGCCATGACGCCGGAAAGGCCAAGAACGACAAGCGCGGCGAAATCGAACCAGGTGAAGCCGAGATCCATCCGCCACTCCCATGCTGCCCGTTTCTGGGCGCGTCCCTCGGAACTGGATTAGACGGCGGACCGGGGCTTGGGAAGGGCGCTTGGGCTGGCAGGCGCATGGCAGTCGCAGGCTTTGGGCGGCTGGTCGAACCGGAAGCGTTGCGGCGACGGAACGATGAGCTCGGCCAACGCAAGAGCCCGGACTGTTTGATGACCTAGTCGATCCCGTCGGCGCCGATCGTCGCCGTGAGGTCGGCAATGTGGGCGATCTGATGCACCTTCACGCCCGATGACCCGCCATTTTTCTTCTGCGGCGGCGCGAAGGCGTTGGTGAAGCCGAGCTTGGCGGCTTCCTTTAAGCGCAGATCGCTGCGCCCTGCAGGGCGCACCTCGCCGGACAACGCCACCTCGCCGAACACGACGCACTGCTTCGGCAGAGCGCGGCCCGCCAGGGCGGAGATGAGCGCGGCGGCGACGGCGAGATCGGCCGCTGGCTCCGTGATGCGCAGGCCGCCTGCGACCGAAAGATAGACGTCTCGCCCGGAGAACGAGAGGCCGCAGCGCGTTTCCAGCACGGCGAGGATCATCGCCAGCCGCGCGGAGTCCCAGCCGACGATGGCGCGGCGCGGCGTGCCGTATGCGGTCGGCGCGGCGAGCGCTTGGATCTCCACTAGCACCGGGCGCGAACCTTCAACGCCGGCGAACACGGCGGCGCCCGATGGGCGCTCGCCGGCGCCACCGAGGAAGAGCGCGGAGGGGTTTGGCGTTTCGACCAAGCCTTGGTCCACCATTTCGAACACGCCGATTTCGTCAGTCGGACCGAAGCGGTTCTTAACCGCGCGAAGGATGCGGAACGGCAGGCCGCGCTCGCCTTCGAAATAGATCACAGCGTCGACAAGATGTTCGACCACGCGCGGACCGGCGATCTGGCCGTCCTTGGTCACGTGGCCGACGAGGATGACCACCGCGCCGCTCTTCTTGGCGAAGCGAACCAATTCATGGGCGCAGGCGCGTACTTGCGCCACCGTGCCCGGTGCGGCCTCGACGCCGTCTGCCCACAGCGTCTGGATAGAATCGACGACCACGACATCGGGCTTCAGTGTCTTGAGACCTTCGAGGATTCGACGCAGGTCAGTTTCGGCGGCGAGATTGACTCTTGTGTCTGTCGCTTTGAGCCGTCGCGCACGCTCTTGCACTTGTGCTTCCGCCTCTTCGCCTGTGACGTACGCGACGGATGCGCCGCCCCGCGCGAGCGAGGCCGCTGCTTGCAACAGCAGCGTCGATTTGCCGACGCCCGGATCGCCGCCGATCAGGATCGCCGAGGCCGGCACCAGTCCGCCGCCGCAAACGCGGTCGAGCTCGGAGATGCCGGTGGCGATGCGCGACAGCGGATCGGCGTCGCCGGCAAGCTCGACGAACGTCAGGCCCTTGCCCTTCTTGCCGCCGCCGACGGGCGCCGCGAACGCGCCGGGGACCACGGGCCGCGCGGCTTCCTCCACCAGCGTATTCCATTCCCCGCACGCATCGCACTTGCCGGTCCACTTGGGCCAAATCGCGCCGCAGGCTTGGCAAGTATAAATGTGGTCGGGCTTGGCCATCTATTCATCCGCCAGCAACGTCGGAATGTCGCGCGCTCCATGCACGATCCGCAGCACGACGACAATCTCGCGGTCTGCGCGGGTTTTGATCGTATAGAGCGCGACGTACGGCCAACACGTCAGCAGGCGCCGGCCCCCGTATTCCTCGCGCACGCGGCCGACGCGCGGATGGTCCATCAAGATCGAGATACGGTCCCTGATGCGTCGGAGCACGGTCTTTGTGCGCCTCTGACCAACTTCGCCCCTTAGGTAGCGTTCGATGTCGTCGACGTCGGCTCGCGCTCTCGGCGCGAACTCGATCTCAGTCATCGGCCGCTAGCCGGGCATCGATGTGCGCGCGAACTTCCGCCCAGGGAATTCCACCCTTTTCGTCGTATTCGGCTTCGGCATCATCCAACGAAGCGCGCAGATCGGCCAGCGACGCCAGATGCGCTTTGACGGCACGAACGACAGCCGCCTCGACGCTCTTGGCGCGGCCTGCCGCTACTTCGGCTTCGAGCAGCTGTTCGAGGTCTTCCGGAAGCGTAATGGTCATCGGAACAAAATGCGCTCATTCGTGCGTGGGGACAAGTCCATGGACCCTGCGAGTGCATATTGCTAACGCATGTCCATGGCGATCCGGGAGCTGCACCCGCTTAAGGGCGAAAGAGAATTCCGCTGGCGTGGCGCCAGCCCCACGCGCGTCGAAGCGCTGACCGACATGGTGTTCGCCTTTGCGCTGACGCTGTTGGTGGTGTCGAATGCGCCGCCTGGCTCGTTCTCGGATTTGTACAGCCAACTCTGGGGTTTTCCAGGATTTGCCGCGGCGTTCGCGATCCTGCTGCTGATCTGGCATTCGCACTACATCTTTTTCCGCCGCTACGCTTTGGAAGACGGCTGGACGACGACGCTCAACGCGGGCTTGCTCTTTCTCATTCTCTTCTTCGTCTACCCACTCAAATATTTGGCGACGATGCTGTCGCTGTTCGTGCGTTCGCTGGCGGAAGGACGACCGGAATCGCCGTTCACATTCCAGGAGGCGGAAGCCAGTCTGGCGATGATGTCGATCGGCTACGCCGCCGTGTTCGTGATGTTCTTCGCGCTTTATGCGCACGCCTTGGCGAAATCGGACCGACTCGAACTCAACGAGCGCGAGCGTCAACTCACGCGCTTTGCGTGCTGGCAGCAAGGGGTGCACGTGCTGGTGGGCTCGGCGGTCGCCGCCTGCGCGCTCACTTTGCCCGGGCAATGGGCCACGCTGTCAGGTTTTATCTATTGCATGATTGGTCCGCTTATTTTCATCGGCGGCGTCATCCTTGCGCCAACGCCGAAGCAGCGGCCGGCCGCTTAGCGCGGCTGCGCACGGAGGTTTGTCATGCGTCTCGCCATCGCTGTAGTTCTGGCCGGCACGCTCTTGGCTTGCAGCCCGCCCGCCACCACCGAGGATGCAGATGCAGGCTCGACCGGCGTGGGCGAGATCGCTGCCGAAGGCTTCGACATGCCGCGGGAGGCGCTGGTGGGAACGTGGTCGTTCGACCGCACCTGCGCATCCGGTGACGGCATGACGCTCAACGCCGACAACAGCGCGGGCTATGACGAATGGGGCCAAGGTACGTGGGCGACTGCCGCGGGCAATCGCGTCATCGTCTCACTCGAACGGCACGAGCCCGGCGTTGGCCCGACGGGTGAGCAAGTCACCTATCATCTCGATGTAACTGCGCCGGTGACGGGGGATCTCGTCGGTCAACTTGCGCGCGAAGACGGCAGCGAACCGCGTGCGATCAATGCGCGGCGGTGTCCAAGTCAGTGACTGCCTCTAGCGTCACACCACCGCTTGGATAGGTCCATCCGCGCGTCCAGCGACGAATTGATCGACCATTGCGTTGCCGCTGGCGTCGATGCTGGCGGCGGGGCCGCGCCAGACGATTTTGCCGTCTTGCAGCATGGCGATTTCGTCGGCGATCTTACGCGCGCTCGTCATGTCGTGGGTGATCGAGACAGCGGCGCAGCCCAATTCTTTCACCATCTCGACGATGAGATCGTTGATCGCGTCGGCGGTGATCGGATCGAGGCCGGTGGTGGGCTCGTCGAAGAAGAGGATGTCGGGCTTGGAGATGATAGCGCGGGCGAGGCCGGCCCGCTTCTGCATGCCGCCGGACAATTCGATCGGACGCACGTCGGCGAAGTCGGGCGAGAGCCGCACCTTGCGCATCGCTTCGATCGCGCGCTCGCGCGCTTCCGCGCGTTTCACCTTGTCGGCATTGATCAGGCGGAAGGCGATATTCTCCCAAACGGTTAGTGAATCGAACAGCGCACCGCCTTGAAACAGCATGCCGAACTTGCGCATCACTCGCGCCCGGATTTCCGGCGGCATGCGCGTGACGTCAGCGCCATCCACGAGCACCTGGCCGCTGTCAGGGCGCATGATGCCGAGCGCGCATTTCAGCGTCACCGATTTGCCCTGGCCCGAGCCGCCGATGATCACAAGCGAACGGCCTTGCGCCACATCGACATCGACGCCGTCGAGCACCTGGCGTCCGCGCAGCTTCTTCTTGATGGCGACCAGTTGGAGTTTCGCGGTCATGCTCATTCCACGAAGAACGCCGTGATGAGATAGTTCACCGCCAGGATCAGCACGATGGCGACGACAACAGCATTGGTGGTCGCGCGGCCGACGCCGAGAGCGCCGCCGCTTGACGTGAAGCCCTGGTAGGAGCCGACGGTGGCGATGATGAAGCCGAACACGGCGGCCTTCACTAAGCCCAGGATGACGTCCTGCGGCTCCATGAAGTCGAAGGTGTTGCGGAGGTACGCCGCGCCGTTGAAATCGAGGCTATTCACGGCGACGAGATAGCCGCCCATTACGCCAATGATATCGGCGACAATGACGAGGATCGGCAGCGTTAACGTCGCGGCGAGCACGCGCGGGGCGATCAGGTAGCGGAACGGATCGGTTGACAGCGTCGTCATCGCGTCGATCTGCTCAGTGACGCGCATGGTGCCGATCTCGGCGGCGATGCCGGCGCTGACGCGGCCCGCAAGCATCAGGCCCGCGAGCACCGGGCCGAGCTCGCGCGTGATGCCGAGCACGACGATGTTGGGGACAAACTGCTCCGCATTGAAGCGGGCGCCGCCGACATAGATGTTGAGCGCGAGCGCGGCGCCAATAAACACCGCGGTGACGCCGACGACCGGCAGCGAGAAGTAGCCAATCTGCGCGCACTGGCGAAGGAACTGGCCAATGAACAGCGGCGCCGACACGCTGGCGGTAACGGCCCGCCAGACGAACGCCGAGAAGCGGCCGATCTCGGCCAGCACCGCCAGTAGTCCGCGTCCGATCGGGGCGAAGGGGTTGATCATGGACGTGAATTCTCCTCGCCCTCGATGGGCGAGGTGGCCGCGTGCGTACGCTCGCGGACGGAGTGGGTGGACGCGCAGCGATCGAAGAAATGCCTCATGAGGCAATCTCGAACTCGTGGTGTTTCCACCCACTCAGTCAGCCCGCTTCCGCCTACGCCCTGCGGGCTTCGGCGGACAAGTCGCGCGCGGACAGCTCGCCCATCGAGGGCGAGCAGGGACGTCTGCGTGATCATGCGCTTCGCACACCCGTTTTCCGAACCATGCCGGCGAAGGTGGTGAGAATTTCGTACGGCAATGTGCCGGCAAGCTGGGCGATGTCGTCAAGCGGCGCATTGGGGCCGAGGAATTCAACCATCGCGCCGGGCCGCGCCTCGGCGCAGCCGGTGACGTCTATGATGATCAGGTCCATAGACACGCGCCCCAGAATTGGGCGCTTGGCGCC
>JBQTJK010000026.1:0-2100 GCA_052387215.1 Caulobacteraceae bacterium | reverse complement strand
CCGAAGTCGGGCGGCGTCAGCATGCGCGCCAGGAACGGAATGGCGATGAAGCTCGATGCGAGCTGGAACACCCGCGCAGCCGAAAGGGTCGCCACGCCGAATGCTGTTCGTCTAAGCGACACCGCTTCACTCCAATTGGGCCGGCCCCGCACCATGCAATCCCCTTGCCTGGGGCAGCAGCCGTGATTGTTGCTTCCGTCCCTATGTCGGACGGCGGCGGCCACGAGCTGCAGCTGTTTTGACGCGCGGCTATCGAGATGCAAGCCGTTGCGGCGCCAAAAGGTTAATTGCCCGGCGACGGCGTTGGCGAGGACCGATGTCAAAGGATCGAGCGCCGGTCGATCTGCCGAACAAAGCCAGTTTCCTGAACGCGGAAGCCAAGGCTAGGCGCGCCTAAGCACAAACGAGGAAATGAAGGCGCGCAATTGATCCGGCAGCGCCGCTTCCACGGAGGTGACTTTCGAGTCAACAATTCTTGCGTAGTGCTCGCGCATATTGATGAACCTGTCGCATTGGGCGACGAGGCGGCGCAAGTCTATGCTTTCGATAGGATGAACGAACTCGGAGAGGCCAACAGCGCCCATCAGCGAATCGTTCATCGGACCGTAGCTTATTGAAATGACTGGCCGGCGCATCTTCAGCGCCGCTATCTGCACGTGGTAACGCGAGGCCACGACGATATCGGCGCCCGCGATAGCGCTCATCACGTCCCGGAAAGATCTGACTTGCCTTTCTTCGGCAGTCATCAGCGGGTAGCCAAGGCGATCCTCCAGATCGCTCACGGCGACCAAATCGGTCGGCGTCTGCCCGATCAGAGCGCGGACTGTGTGCCCTCTAGACGTGAGCCACTCCACGAAATCCGCCATGTTCTGAATGTACGTTCGATAGATTCCTTCGCTTCGGCGCCAGCCCCTATAGTTCATCACGCCGAGTCCCACCGTTATGCCTGCGTTCGCGCGCGTGACCGCTTGGGCGGCAGGAAGAAGAAACGCCAAGTCAGCCGTTACCGCGCTGCTGCTTTCATCAACGCCCAACGAACTCATGAATGCGCGCGATTTCTCATCGCGATAGCAGCGCCGCGCTGCGAGCTTCGCCGCCCATCTCATCATCGCTCTGCTGATCGGATTAAGTACCGGACCAGCCCCAACGCATGCCATGAAGACCGGCGCGCCGCGAAGCCGCGCCGCCAACATCCAGCGCAAAAACCTACTGGGCCAGCCCCAGGGACCGTTACGATAATCGTGGAACACGCCCGTGCCCGCGACCAACAGGAGATCGCAGCGCCGCAATGCGCGCAGACAGATCCACCAATTCACCCACAGGCTGGGTTGACGCAAGAATAGAGTGTCGAGCCAGCGCAGTGGGCCTTGGGGAGTCAAGCTGATGGGATGCGCGGCAATCCCGAACCGCCGGGTGACGTCGCTTGGATTGGCACATATGGCCGACACGCAGGCCCCTGCGAACGTCGCGCGCACCCAGAGCAGGGCGGCATCCAAGCATGCGTCGTTGCCAAAATTGCCGATGCCAAAGCTGCCGAAGATGAGGATGCGCGGCGTCCGCTCCAAGCCGGCGGGCTCTTCGCGCCTGCCGTCAAGGTGTTGCACGGAAGGTTTGATCACGGAACGCTCCACTCGGCGACTAGCGCTTCCTGGCCAACGTGATCAACGTCCAGCCCAGACCGGCCCGCGCGAATGCGTCCTCGATTATTCGGCCGAACAGCGCTCGAAGCACCCGCTTCGATTTGCGGCTTAGGATGAACCGATAGACTCCTTTGTTCGCTGTCGCCGAAATGGTCCGCAGATGCTGTATTTCGAAGTGCGGAACTAGCAAGGACACGAGTTCGTCACGATCCACCCACTGGCGCACCTGAACTGGCGGCGCTGGAGGAACACTGTTGTAGCGCTCAAGCACCGGCCGGTTCTGAGTCGCCAAAATCAGCAGGCCGCCCGGACGCAACAACCCTGCAATTCTCGCCACAAAGGCCTGCTGGTCGGCCAAGTGCGACAACACTTCGAGCGTGACGATGACGTCGAATTGCTTGCCGCCAAAATCAAGCGTCATGAAATCGCCGGCGATAAATCTTACGTCGCGAATACGCGC
>JBQTJK010000025.1:0-11259 GCA_052387215.1 Caulobacteraceae bacterium | reverse complement strand
GCGACCAATCCGCATGCGCCAGCACGTTGAAAATGCTCTCTCGCGCGCGGTCGCTGGTCGGCCGCGTATCGCGTCCTTTCGGCGCGATGATTTCGCGTCCCTTGAATTGGCCTTTGACAATCCGCATGCACCCCTGATGCGACGAGAGCGAAAGACAATCAATCCAACAGCGCCGATTTTGCGTTAAGATGCTCGTCGGAGGAGGAGCGCCGATGAGAACCTGGATATTCGCCGCGATCTTGGCCGCCGCCTGCGCCGGCGCCGAGCCAGCCACGCCTCAGCAAGGCGCTTCGCAACCGAGTTACACGGAAGATGCCCGCAGCACCGCGAGCGACGCTGAAGTCCGCGACGCACGCCGGGCCTATCGCGCCGCCTGCCAGCAAAGCCGCTCGGACGGCTATTGCGAGTGTATGACCGGCGGAGTAGCGCAAGCGCTGCCGCCGAGCGAACTTGCGGTCGCCACGGCAGCTTTCACCGGCGCGGCCGTCGAGGCTAGCGATTCGGTCAGACATCGCGTTGAAGCCGTGCGGCAGCAGGTCGAGCGCGGCTGTCAGGAGTTTCGCTGATCTGGAACGGAGCGGGGCACGACACGATATGTCGCGCTCGGCCCCTGTCGCCAAGCGCTTGACCTTGCCGTCAGCCTTCGTGAACAAGGGCGGCCCCTGGCTAGCCGGGGCGGACCAGGAGTTGAGCTGCCGTGGATTTCAACATTTCCGAGATCGCCGCACTCGCTCAAGTCATTCTCATCGATCTGGCTCTCGCCGGCGACAACGCTATTGCCGTGGGGCTTGCCGCTTCGGCCTTGCCGAAGACCCAGCAGCGCACAGCGATTATATGGGGCATCGTGCTTGCGCTCGTTCTGCGCATTTTCTTTTCGCTGCTGGTGATTGTCGGCTTCCAGAACATTCCATACTTGATGCTGATCGGCGGCCTGCTCTTGTTCTGGGTCGCTTGGCGCATGTGGCAGGATATTCGCGCGCACGAGCCGGTCACGGTCGGGGCGCCCGAACAGGTCGAGCACGCCATCGAAGGCGTCACCGCCGGCGGCAAGCATCCGACTACGTTCGGCCGCGCGCTGCTCACTATCGTGCTCGCCGACGTCTCTATGTCACTCGACAACGTGCTCGCCGTGGCGGCCGTCGCGATGGAGCACCCGGCGATCATGGCGTTCGGCCTCGTGCTATCGGTGATCCTGATGGGCGTCGCCGCTTCGATCATCGCCCGTTTCATCCAGCGCTTCCGCTGGATCGCGATCGTCGGCATTCTCATTATCATTTTCGCCGCGTTCCGCATGGTCTGGGAAGGCGGCTATCGCGACTTCCCGGAATACATCCCGCCCCTGCCGACTTATCTCGGCGGCGTGCAGCACTAGAACGCGTCCTTACCAAGCTGCTCTTTCAATATTCGGCGGGGGATTTCCTCGACGGCGCCGGCGGGCAACGTGCCGAGTTGGAAGGGGCCATAGGAAGTCCGGATGAGCCGGTTCACTTTGAGCCCCAGCCCATCCAGCACGCGCCGCACTTCGCGGTTCTTGCCCTCGGCAAGCGACAGCGTGATCCACGTATTTGAAGCGCCGCTGCGTTCAAGCTTCGCCTCGATCGAGCCGTAGCGAGCGCCGTCGACAGTGATGCCCTCTTTCAGCCCGTCGAGCTCTTCCTGGGTTATGCGTCCGAACGCTCGTGCACGATATCGACGCACCAAGCCGTTCGATGGCAGCTCAAGTCTCCGCGCCAGCTCGCCATCATTGGTAAGCAGCAGCAGCCCTTCCGAGGTGAGATCGAGCCGCCCGACCGAGATGACCCGCGGCATACTGTGCGGCAGGTGCTGAAACACGGTCGGCCGGCCGGCCGGATCGCGGTGCGTCGTCACAAGCCCCGACGGCTTGTGATAGCGCCATAACCGCGTCGGTTCGGCAGCGCCGACGGGTCGGCCATCGACCTGCACCTTGTCCTTCGCCGTCACCTTCACCGCCGGCGTATCGAGCACCAGGCCGTTGAGTTTCACGCGGCCCTCGGCGATCAGCTTCTCGGCGTCGCGGCGCGAGCACACGCCGGCGCGAGCGAGGAACTTGGCGATGCGCTCGGCTTCCGGGCTAGAAGAGGGCGGAGAGGAATTGGCCATGTTCGCCGTGATTTACCGTTGGGAGGTGGTACCAGGGCTCGAAGCGCAATTCGAGGCGGGCTGGCGTCGCGGCACCGAGCGCATCGCCGCCGAGTTTGGCGGCTGGGGCTCGCGGCTGCATAAGGCGGGTGAAGGCGTCTACATCGCCTACGCCCAATGGCCTGATGAAGCGACCTGGAAACAGGCGATGGAACGCCGCATGCATCATAGCGACGATCAAGCCCGCAAGATGTACCGCGACGCCATCGTCCCCGGCACGTTCGAGACCCTCGCATCGGGCGAAGTCGTCGCCGATCTCCTTGAGCTGCGCCGCGCATGAGCGATGCGAACTATATGGCCATGGCGCTGTCGCTGGCGAAGACGGCGGCCGAGCTTGGCGAAACTCCGGTCGGATGCGTGATCGTCGATGAAGCGACAGGCGAGGTCTTGGCCGGCGCCGCGAACGCCCCGATTGGCATGAACGATCCAACCGCCCACGCCGAGATCCTCGCGCTCCGCCACGCGGCCGAGATTACCGGTAATTATCGCCTCCGGCCCAATCTCACGCTCTACGTCACATTGGAGCCATGCGCCATGTGCGCCGGCGCCATCAGCCATGCCCGCATCGACCGCGTCGTTTACGGCGCGGGTGATCCCAAGAGCGGCGGCGTCGAACATGGCGCCCGCGTCTGGGATCATCCGCAAAGCCATTGGAAGCCAAGCGTGACCAAAGGCGTTGAGACGGAAGCCGCGGCGACATTGCTCAAGGATTTCTTCAAGGCGCGCCGTTAGAACCGACGCATGACTCTCCCTGCAACCCAAACCCTCTACTTTGAAGACCTCAGCGTCGGCATGCGCGAGACCTATTCGAAGCAGGTTAAATCATCCGACGTCGTCGGCTTCGCTGAGATCAGTGGCGACCGCAATCCGATCCATCTCTCCGAACACTTCGCTGCCAAGACACCGTTCGGTGGTCGCATCGCGCATGGGCTCTACACCGCAAGCCTGATCTCCGCCGTAATCGGCACGCGGCTGCCAGGTCCCGGCGCCATCTACATCTCGCAAACCCTGCGTTTTCTCGCGCCGGTGCGGATCGGCGATACCGTCGAGGCCAGCGTCGAGATCGTCGAACTCACCGAGAAGGGCCGCCGCGGCAAGTTGCGGTGCGAATGCAAGGTGGGCGCGATAGTGGTGCTCGAGGGCGAGGCGGAAGTGAAGATTCCTGCGCGGCCGATTGAGGGCGCTTAGGTTTCAATCAGCGCCCGGCGCGCATCTATGACATCCTGCGTCATTTGCCGCCTTAGAGCGCTCAAGCTGTCAAACCTTGCTTCGTCGCGTAGGAACGCGATCAGCTCGACTTCGATCGCATGCCCGTAGAGGTCGCCGCTGAAATCGAACAGATGGACTTCAAGCAGAGGCGCCGGCAGTGCGCCGACGGTTGGGTTCAAGCCAACGCTGGCTGCGCCCGGAAGCAGCACGCCATCGCCGACATCTACGCGCACAGCATAAACCCCCAACCGCGGCCGCACATACTCGCCGAGCGCCACATTCGCCGTTGGAATTCCTAGCGTTCGCCCACGTTCAAATCCGCGCAGTACTTCGCCTTCGATCGCCCAGGGGCGCGTCAGCGATTGTCTCGCCATCGTCATGTCGCCGCAGGCGATCGCTTCGCGGATCGCCGTGGAAGAGACCTTGCTCACTCCTCCGACGGGCGCGACCGCATCGACGCTGAAACCCAACTCTGCGCCGAGAGCTGCCAAGCTAGTCGCATCGCCGCTACGGTTCTTGCCGAATCGGAAATCGGCCCCCACGCTGACATGCGTTGCGCCCAGCAGATGGCGCAAGACGCGTTCTGCGAACTCGCGGTCTGTCGAGTTTGCGAGTGCATCATCGAACCCGATTTCGAATACCTCCGCGACGCCCAACTCGCTCAGCGACCGCGCGCGCTGCCGCTGGCTTTGCAGACGGAATGGCGGCGCGTCCGGCTGGAAGTAGCGCCGCGGGTGCGGCTCAAACACGGCAACTCCCAACGGGACGCCCCGTGCTTCTGCGACGCTGTGAGCGCTTGCGATCACCGCTTGGTGTCCCGCATGCACGCCGTCGAAATTCCCAAGCGCGATCGCCGCGCCCCGCGCATCATGAGGAATTGTTGAAGAGGGGCCTAGCGTCGGCATCGGTTCACAAAGTTTTGCCGCAAGCCTGCTTGACGCGCTCGGAAGTTGCCAAAGCGTGACCAGAGGTGAGCGAAAGGGGCGCGCGTTCATTCATACTTAAGTGCTGTTTTACCGAAAATTCTCAGGTCTTTGCTATCCGTGATCATACGACAAGGCGCACTTAAGAACTGGAAACGTCTCGCCGCCGGGCCGTCGCACCCCGGTCCGGTGGCGTGATGCCTCCCTCGGAACAACAAGCGCCGGTCGGTGGGAAGAGACTGGCGCATGTCTGTTTCGATGACGATGCCGATCCTGATCGTGGATGACTACAACACCATGATCCGCATCATGCGAAACCTGCTCCGCCAGCTTGGTTTCACCAATATTGACGAAGCCAATGACGGCGCCGCCGCCCTCGCCAAGATGCGCATGAAGGACTACGCGCTCGTCATCTCAGACTCGCACATGCGGCCGATGACGGGGATGGAATTCCTCCAGCGCGTGCGGGCCGACGAGCGCACAGCGCAAACGCCGTTTGTCATGGTCGCGAACGACAATGCCGAGGGCGAGGAGGCCCGGGGCGCGTCGACCTACATCGTGAAGCCGTTTAGCGCTCAGGCGCTGAAATCCACGCTCGTGCCTGTCATTGGCGCATTCTAGATCGACTTCAGGACGACATCACGCCGCCATCGATCACGAAGGTTTGCCCCGTCGTGAAGCCGCCCGCCTTCGAGGCGAGGAACACGGCCATGCTGGCGATCTCGTCCGGCTGGCCGATACGTTTTAGCGCCGAACGCTCCGTCGACGCTTTCAATATCGTCGGGTTTTCCCATAAGGCGCGGGCGAAGTCCGTCTGCACCAGTCCAGGCGCGATCGTGTTCACGCGGACGTTGTCGAGGCCGAACTCGGTGGCGAGATTGCGCGCGAGCTGCATATCGGCCGCCTTGGAGATGTCGTAGGCGCCGATTACAGGCGAGCCTTTCAGGCCGCCGATCGAGGAGATGATGATCACCGCGCCGTCCTTGCGGTCGCGCATCTGCGGCGCGCACATGTTGATCAGCCAGTGATTGGAGATGACGTTGTTCTGCAGAATCTTCATGAACTGATCGTCGCTGATCCCGCCCATTGGTCCGAAATAGGG
The DNA here is from genome assembly GCA_052387215.1 of Caulobacteraceae bacterium. GTDB lineage: Bacteria > Pseudomonadota > Alphaproteobacteria > Caulobacterales > Aquidulcibacteraceae > Vitreimonas. Next base: position 5,865 of record JBQTJK010000025.1, on the reverse strand, counting down.
GTTCGACGCGGCGTTGCAGACGCAGATGTCGATTTTGCCGAATGCACGATTGGTTTCGTCGACCAGGTTCTTCAACGCTTCCTTCACGGCGATGTTGGCTGGCACCGCGATCGCCGCCCTGCGGCCCACCTTGTCGTTGATCTCCGCCGCCGCCGCTTCGCACGCATCGGCTTTGCGCGACGAGACGACGACATTCGCGCCGTGCTCGGCCATGCGGTGGGCGATGGCTTTGCCGATGCCGCGCGACGAACCGGTGATGATGGCGCTCTTGCCGGCAAGGTCGAACAAATTGGCCATCGCCGCGCTCCCTGCTATTTGAGCCGCAGTCTAGGCGCGCGCCAGCCGGCCGGTCTAGGCTGACGTTGGAGGAGGGGCATGCGCGAATTCTGGGTTCCGATCGCCGGCTTGGTTCTGGCGCTCGCGGCGTGCGACCGCTCTGAGCAACCGGTCGATCAGGCGGCGGCGTGTCTGGAGGCCGAGGAGGTCGAAGCCCGCATCGCCTTCTGCACGACCGCTACGGAGAACGACGCGTTGAGCGCCGAGCTGCGCTCACAGGCGCTTAGCGCGCGCGCCGGGGCCTACGACGTAGCCGGCGACGTCACGGCGGCGCTCAGGGATTATGGAGCGGCTCTTGAGCTGGATCAAACCAACGCGAGCGCCTTGCTCGGCCGTTCGCGCATTCTGATCAATAGCGGTCAACTCGATGCCGCGCAGCCGCTGCTGCAGCGTGCGCTCAACATCGACCAATCGAGCTCGGCCAACGAAATGATGGGTCAGATCTCCCTTCGCCGTGGGCAATTCGCGGAGGCGATCAACTACTTCAACGCGGCGTTGGAGCATGAGCCGCGCTCGGCAGCAGCGCTAGCCGCGCGTGCTCGCGCCAAGCAGCGCTCTGGCGACCTAGAAGGTGCGACTCAGGACTTTGATCGCGCCATCCAGCTCGACGGCAATCTGGCCGACGCCCGAGCTGGACGATGCTGGCTCGATTTGAACCAGAATCGCGAACTCGCCCGCGCGCGCAGCGACGCCGAGGCAGCCGTCGCTGCCGATCCAAGCTACATTGAAGGCCAGCTCTGCCGCGGCGTGCTGCAGTTGCGCGAAGGCCAATGGGCCGATGCGCGCACATCGTTCGAGGCCGTGCTCGCCATCGAGTCCGGAAATCCAATCGCTCTGTTCGGCCGCGGTGTCGCCCGCCGCCGAAGCGGCGACAATGACGGCGCCGAAGACTTGAACCTTGCCCGCGACTTCGACCGCCATATCGGCGAGCAGTTCGACGATCTGGGCGTGGAGACGTACTAGGCGAGCGCACCCATTACATACGTCGCGCGCACGTTCTCCGCCGCGAGCGCTGCATCCACCTTGGCCGGATCGAGTGCGCCGTTTGTCCATAGCGACTCACCGTGCATGCCCGAGGCGACGAACAGCGAGTCGATCCCTTGCGCGTTGGCGCCGGCGATGTCGGTCGGCGCCCCATCGCCGATGCAGAGAATGCGCGAGCGTTGCACGGCGTCGCCAGCAATGATTTCCAGCTCGCGACGCGCCAGCTGATAGATCGGCGCGTACGGCTTGCCGGCCATCACCACGCGCCCGCCTATGTTCTCGTACTCCCGCGCCACTGCGCCCGCACACCAGATCATGCGATCACCGAACTGCACGACGATGTCCGGATTGGCGCAAATCAGCTCGAGATCGCGCGCCTTCGCCTCACGCAGCACATCTGCGTAGTCCGCCGGCGTTTCGTTGTCTCGGTTCAATCCCGAAATGCCGATAAAGCGCGCCTTGTTCAGCGGCGCCTCGATCAGCCCAAGTCCTTCCCACAACGGCCGGTCGTAGTCGCGTGGCCCGATCCTGAACATCGGCCCAGGGGCGCGCGCCGCGAGCTCGACGCGAATCGCATCTCCCGAAGTGACGATCGCATCCCAGGCGTCGCGCGGCACGCCGACGCGTTCAAGCTGCGCGGGGATCGGTCCACGCGGCTTCGGCACGTTGGTCAGCAGGATGACTGCCTTTCCCGCTTTGCGAAACCCCTCCAGCGCTGTGTAAGCAGGGGCGTAAGGCGCACGGCCGTTGTGCAGAACGCCCCAGACATCGCAGAACACAGCGTCGTAGCGGTGGGCGATCTCGCCAAAGCTGGCGATGAGCCTGCTCACTTGAAGCGTTCCGCAATTTGGGCGGCGCTGGCGTCCGCGTGTTCCGGCCCCGCTTCGTAGGGACACACGATTACCATGTCCGCCAGCGCCCGCTGCGGTTCGACATGCGCTTCGTGCATCGGCCGCACATTGGCGAAGAACTGCGCCATCACCGAACGCGGCGTGCGCCCGCGCGATTCCACGTCGCGGATCATGCGCCGCCCCAGCCGCAACGCCTCGTCCGCATGCATGAAGACGCTCAAGTCGAAAAGCTCGCGAAGATCCGGCTCCGCCAACAGATGGATCCCTTCGACGATGACCCACTCCGCATGAACGATCCGCTCCACCTCGGGCTTCCGCCGGTGCGTGACGAGATCGTAGACCGGCTTGTCGAACGCTTCGCCGCTCTTTGCGAGCGCTAAGTGCTCGCGCAGCAGCGCGTGCTCTTTGGCGCTCGGCGCATCGAAGTTGTAGGTCGCGGCGTCGAAGTTCGGGATCGTCGAGGCGCAGCGATAATAGTCGTCCTCGGCAATCACCACAGCGCCCGCGCCGAGCCGCCGCGCGAGTGCACGCGCGACAGTGGTCTTGCCTGCGCCAGAGCCGCCCGTGATGGCGATGATCTTTGTCATGCGTGCGACTTGGCGGCGTCGTATTTCTTGACCAGGGTCTTGGGCGCCTGCACGCGCCAAGCCTTCTCAAGCCGACCCCGCGCTTCCTTCTTGCCGAGCTTTGCCGGACGCGCCAGCACCGCTGGATATCCCTTGTAGTGCGGCGTGATGTAGTAGATCGCTCGCGCCATCTCGATCAGGAAATCCTGCTCCTCGACTGACGCGAGGCGCAAGGCGAACGCCTTCTCCTTGGTGTTGTGTCCGGCCATGAACTTCCCGCGCACCTTGATCGCGGGCCGACCATAGGAGGAGGACGCCTCCACCTCCGGCAACTCGCGGGCAATTGCGACGAACTCATCCCACGTCATGAGCCATGACATAGACGATGGCGCGCAGCGGCGCCAATCCGGCTAGGAGACGCGCCCGGTCTGCTTCAGATAGAATTCGCGCGGCGGCGCGGTTTCTTCCATCAGACTTTCCTTGATCGCGCGGGGTGCGCCGAAGAGGTGGCCCTGAGCATACGGCACATCGAAGTCGAGCACTTCGAGCACGGTGTCCTCCGCCTCGATCCGCTCGGCGATGAGATCCACGCCGTAGCGCTGGTACACCGCGGCGATGTCCGCCGCTGCGATCTCGCGCGTGATCGCCGAGCGCGGGCGCAGGCCGCGGCGGACGATCTGCTCCACCAGCGTGCCCGCGCCGATCTTCACATAGCGCACGCCAGAGCGCTCGAGATCGGGCAGATCGATTTCGGTGTTGGTCACGCGGTCGATGGAGAAGCGGAAACCGAGGTCGACGAGCTTGCCCATCGCCCGCGCCTCAATCGAGGTGCGGTTCTCGTAGGCGTCCTGCGGGATCTCGAAGATCACGCTGCCGGCCAAGTCGCGGTTCTCGCGCATAAAGTCGAGGAATTGCGGGAAAAAGTGCTCATCCGCTAGCGCGCTGGGCGAGAGGTTGCAGAAGATGCCGATGCGGCGGTCTTGCTTCATCAGCTTGCGCACAATCTGCACGCAGCGGAACAGCAGCACGTTGTCGATCGTGCCCATCAGCCCGGCTTGCTCGGCGGCGGGAATGAACTCCTGCGGCAAGATCAGACGGCCGTTGGCGTCCTTGAGGCGGGTGAAGCCTTCGTAAAACGCCGTCTTGCGTTGCGGCAGTTGCACGATCGGCTGCAAGTGCAACTCGACGCGATTCTCCATCAAAGCTTCGCGCACGAGGTCCATGGGCCCGCGCGCGGCCGTCGGGTTTATCGCCGTGATGTTGCCTGCGCCCTGGATCGTCTGCAGGCGCGCGTCCATGGCGGCGCCCAGCTTATCGACGATCTGATCGATCAGCTTCAGTTCGATATGCGCTGGCGGCGCCTCGATCTGTTGCGGCGCGGCCGGTGGTGCAAACGCAATCTGGGTTTCGATCTGATCAAGACGCGTCTGCACGGCATCGATGTCCGCCGCGACTTCGCGATGCGCGCTGCGCAGGCGGTCCATGTCGCCCTTGATCTTCTTTTCCGCTTGCCCGATCCGCCCGGCCGCCGCGGTTGCGGAAATGCCTGCGTGCGTCACTGCGCACGCTGAGAAGAGCGCGATGCCGCCGAGGATCGAAGCCCCCAGTCCTTCGCCGCCGACTTGGTTCAACGCCAGCCCCACCGTCAGCGAGACCATCGCGTAAGCCGCGTAGAGCAGAATGTGCGTGATGATGGGCATTATTTGCCGTCCCGAATCTCAAGTGATCCATGGGACCCGCGCCGCGGTTGCCGGAGACTTAACCAAGCTACGCGCCCTCTTGACAGAATTATTGTCATACGATAATATCTTTTCGTCTTACTTGAGGTGCTAGCTGCCATGACTGAAGCCGCCGTCGCGCCCCTGGTGCGCGCCCAGAAACTCGCCGGTGTCGCCGCCACGGTTGCCGTCGTCAGCGCCATCCTGATCGCGATCGGCGCTGTCGCCAGCAACGTTGTCGCGCCCGCCGCCGAGGCGCTGCGCAGCCAGGAGGTGACGCTCGACTGGCGCGGCGCGCTGAACCTGGTCAGGGCGGTGGGCGCCTTTGTCGTTTTGGCCGTGCCAAGCTTCCTCCTCGCCGGGGCGCTCCTCGATCTGAGTAGCGTGCTCGACGAGTACGGCAAGGGCCGCTTCTTCACGCTCAAGGCTAGCGCCGGCGTGCGCAAGGCTGCGGAGTCGGCGCTGTGGGCGCTGGCGTTCAAGGTTCTGATCTCGCCGACCATCTTCAGCTGGATCACCCATGAAGGGCGCGGCTTCATCTGGCATCTGGAACCCTTCGATCTCGGCCTGATCGCCTTCGCTGCGTTCGTCGCCGTGCTAGGACGCGTGCTCGAAGCCGCCGCGCGCATCAAGCAAGAGAACGACGAAATCGTGTGATGCGCATCGTCGTCATTCTCGACGTGATGCTGGCGCGCCGAAAGATGAAGGCCAAGGATCTTGCCGAGCGCATCGGCATTACCGAAGCGAATCTTTCGCTGCTGCGTACCGGCAAGGTGAAGGGCGTGCGCTTCGAGACGCTGGCGAAGATTTGCGACGCGCTGGAGTGCAAGCCGGGCGATTTGCTGGACGTGGAGGAAGGCGCAGCGGCTGCGACAGAGCGCGTAGATATTTGAGTTCGTCATTCCGGACGCGCGCGGCGCGATCCGGAACCCAAGGGATCATAGGGCAGCGCGTTTGCCCCTGGGTTCCGGGTTCGGCCTCCGGCCGCCCCGGAATGACGGTGTGCTTGCTCGTGCGATGCTGTAGGCGTGCGTCACCGCTTTGCGTCTCCCTCGTCGAAACGCTGGATAATCATAGGTCCTCCCATGGGAGGCGGGGCGCGTGGGATGCGCCGGTTTAGTTCCTAATGTGCGCTGACCATCGCTGATCAACGCCGCGCGTCGCACGCGCCCCGTTGCGATCTGTGCTCGGCGGGCCTGCGGTGGTGCGGTATTTCACACACGCGGCAAGGTCCCCGACGACGTGCGGGCCTGCCAAGGTCCCGGACCCAGCGTTTTACGTTTGGCTTTCGCCCTACTGCGCTGGCAATCACGCTCGATCGCATCCCTCGCGTCCGCTCGGCTCGGCTAGCCAGATGAACCTCCCGTGCGAAGGACGGCGCAGTATCGCTCAGCTTTGGAGGGGTGGGAT
>JBQTJK010000024.1:0-23700 GCA_052387215.1 Caulobacteraceae bacterium | reverse complement strand
TCGCCGCGAAGGTCACGCCGGTCATGCGCTCGCTCAGCGTCCAGAGTTTGTCGGCCAGCACAGGATCGATCGCCCATGTGCGCACGCCGGCGAAGTCCTTGAAGTCGGCAGGCACAAGCTTGGCGATGTCGCAATCTTCGCAATAGACGCCGCCTTTGCCGTCGAGCTGCGCATTGGTTGCGCACCAGATGCTGGTGGCCGCACCCTGGCTTGGCGTCTTGAACCGCGCATCGACGTTGCCGTGCTCATCGATCCAGCCCATCGCCCGCTTCTCGCCTACCGGCATGTGGCGCTGGAGGTCGGTCATGATGCCGCCCGGGTGGACGGCGAAGGCGCGGACCTTGTGCGGCTCGCCGCGCTTGTCGAGGCCGATGGCGAACAGCGCGTTCGCTGACTTGGCCCGGCCATAGGCCACCCACTTGTTGTACTCCGTGCGCTCGAAGTTCGGGTCTTCGAGATCGGGCGGGCAGATGCGGTGACCGACGGACGAGAGCGAAACCACGCGCGCGCCATTTGCGGCTTTGAGCGCGGGCCAGAGCCGTGCGGTGAGCTGGAAGTGACCGAGATGGTTGGTGGCGAATTGCGCTTCGTAGCCGCGTGCGTCGCGCATCAGGGGCGAGGCCATGATGGCGGCGTTGTTGATCAGGATGTCAAGCTTTTTCGTTCGTGACAGAAAGCCGCCCGCGAAGGCGTCGATGCTGGCGGGGTCGGCGAGATCGAGTGCGGCTTGCTCGACATTGGCGATGCCAGCGAGCGCCTCTTGCGCTTTCTCGGGCGTGCGTGCAGGCACGATCACGATCGCGCCAGCTTCCGCCAGCGCGCGCGTGGTTTCCAGACCGAGACCGGAGTAACCGCCAGTAACGATGGCGACTTTGCCTTTGAGGTCGCGGCCACCAATAGCGTCGCGCGCTTCGGTCCGCATGCCGTAGCCGGAATTGATGGGTGCTTGCGGCGTCGGCATTTGGCCCCCTTTTCGTGGACGCTAGAACATTGCGCTCACTCTCACCACCACCACCGCCACCACCACCCATTCCCGGATTGCGCGCAGCGCAGGTCCGGGACCCATAAACACGTTTGGTTGGGCGATGAGATTCACCGTTGGACAATTGGGGTTATGGGTCCCGGACTCTTGGCTTCGCCAAGCCCCGGGAATGGGTGGGAGGTTATGGCGCGATCGATTTGACCAGTGACGCCGCTTGCTTCGCGCGCCGCCGCGCTTCGCCGGTGTCAGCGCCGCGCGCGAGGGCCACGCCCATGCGGCGCTTCTTGAAGCTCTCGGGTTTGCCGAAGAGGCGGAGCTCGGTTTCAGGGACAGACAGCGCTTCGGCAATGCCGTCGAATGCGATGCCCTTGGCTTCCATGCCGCCATAGATGACGGCGCTGGCGCCAGCGGCGCGAAGTGACGTGTCCACCGGCAGGCCAAGGATGGCGCGCGCATGCAGCGCGAATTCGCTTTGGTTCTGGCTGACGAGCGTGACAAGGCCGGTGTCGTGCGGGCGTGGGCTAACTTCACTGAACCACACGTCGTCGCCTTTGACGAAGAGCTCGACGCCGAAGATGCCGTAACCGCCGAGGGCGGCGGTAACTTTTCCGGCGATGTCGCGCGCGGTGGCGAGCGCTTTCGCGCTCATCGCTTGCGGCTGCCAGCTTTCGACGTAGTCGCCATCGATTTGGACATGGCCAATCGGTTCGCAGAAATGCGTGCCGCTGGCGGCGCGGACGGTGAGCAGCGTGATTTCGAAATCGAACATCACCTGCCCCTCCACGATCACGCGCGGCTCCTTCACGCGGCCGGCGGACATGGCGTAGTCCCAGGCGGGCGCGACGTCGGCTTGGGATTTGAGGCGGCTCTGGCCTTTGCCGGAGGATGACATCACCGGCTTTACGAAATTGGGGAAGCCTATGCGATCGATGCCCGCCTGCAGTTCTTCCAGTGATGAAGCGAAGGCGTAGGGCGAGGTCGGGAGCTTTAATTGTTCGGCGGCGAGCACGCGGATGCGCTCGCGGTTCATGGTGGTGTGCGCGGCGCTCGCCGTGGGGATCACGGTCGCGAGCTTGTCGGCTTCGATGCGGACGAGTTCGTCGGTCGCGATGGCTTCGATCTCGGGGACAATGAGATGCGGCCGCTCTTGTTCCACCAGCGCGCGGAGGGCTTTGGCGTCGGTCATGTCGATGACGTGGGCGCGGTGCGCGACTTGGCTCGCCGGCGCGTTAGCGTAGCGGTCGACGACGATGGTCTCGACGCCGAGGCGCTGCAGTTCGATCACGACTTCCTTGCCCAGCTCGCCGCCGCCGAGAAACATGACGCGAAGCGCAGAGTGAGAAAGCGGCGTGCCGATGCGGGTGCTGGTCATGGGCGCGTTCTAGCCACGCGAACGGGCCATCGCCACCGGAACTATTCGGCGGCGGTCTTAGTGACGGGCTTCACCCGCCAAGCGCTCGCAAGTTCTTCGTCCGTTGCGGGCGGACTATCGGGATCGGCCTCAGCGGCGGCGTCGATTTGTTCATCGGTCATAGCATCGAGACGCGCTTTGTCTGCACGTTCGAAGGCCTTCCTAGCCGCTTCAAGGTCTTTTTTCGTAGGCACGGCGTTCAGTCCGATGGGCGCGGCGCAGCGAGATAAGGCGGCGCTTCTGGCCGCGCCAAGTATATACGCACGTCCAAAGAACGCCAAACGCCCGGCCCACCGTGATAAGCCTTGTCTCCGTAGTCGTGGAACGCCCTGAAACCTGCTCAAGGCGATCGGGATCGCCAAACATGGCGGCGGCAACGATCAGCTCAACGCCGTGCTTCCGCTGATTGACGGCGTCCTTGTCATCGTCCCATTCGAATTCGTCAGTTTCGCCCATAGCGGCTCGGAATCTGGCAACGCGCCAGTCAGGTGAAGGTCAATCATTCCGACACCCGAAGCAGAACCGCCCCGGTGACGCTCTGTTACTTCGATTCCGCATTCGCATCTAGCATGGCCCGAACGGTTCGACCGGCCTCTTCGATCGGATGCGCCGCCGCCGCTTCGCGGAGCTTCGCCAAGTTCGGCGCGCCGTTGCGGTGTTCGGCCATCCATTGTTGTGCGAACTTGCCGCTCTGCACGTCGGCCATGACGGCGCGCATGGCGTCTTTGACGCGGGCGTCGATGATGCGGGGGCCGGTGACGTATTCGCCCCACTCCGCCGTGTTGGAGATGGCGAGGCAAATGCCGGCGATGCCGCGTTCGTGGATCAAGTCGGAGAGCAGTTTCACTTCGTGCAGGCAATCGAAGTAGGCGAGCTCCGGCGGCGCGCCCGCTTCGACTTGGACTTCCCAGGCGGTGCGGATGAGATGGGTGAGGCCGCCGCAGAGCACGACTTGCTCGCCGTAGAGATCGCCTTCGGTTTCGATTTTGAACGTGGAGGCGATCATGCCGGCGCGGCCGCAGCCTATCACGGCGGCATATGAATAGGCCAGCGCTTCGGCGCCGCCGTTATCTTGCGCGATGGCGACGATGCACGGCAGGCCGCCGCCACGGGTGAAGGCTTCGCGGAGCGCTTTGCCTGGGCCTTTGGGCGCGACCATGACGACGTTCACGTCGGCCGGCGGTTTGATGAAGCCGTAGTGGAGCGCAAAACCGTGGACGAACATCAAAGTCTGCCCGGCGCGCAGATGCGGCCCGATTTCGGCGGCGTAGAGATCGGGCATCACTTCGTCGGGCGCGCACATGACGAGGACGTCGCAATTCCGCGCCGCTTCCGCGACGGTGATTAGCGCGAAGCCATCAGCCCGCGCCTGCTCCGCGCGGCGTGCGGCGGCGTGGAGCGCAACGCTCACATCAGCGCCCGCGTCGCGCAGGTTCAGCGCGTGGGCGTAGCCCTGGGCGCCGTAGCCGATGACGGCGACGCGCTTGGCGCGAATGAGCGAGAGATCGGCGTCGCGTTCGTACAGCACGCGCATGCGATTTTCCTTTGTTCTGCTTGCGTCTCTAGCCCGCGCGCCTCACTTAGGCAAAGAGGAGGCCGTCATGGCAGGCGCAGGCGAGATCGTCCGGTTCTGGCGTGACGCAGGGCCGAAGTTCTGGTTCGTCAAGGACGAGACCTTCGACGGTCGATGCCGCGCCTTCGAGAACGAGCATCACGCCGCCGCGCGCGGTGAGCTGGCGGCCTGGGAGCTGGACGCCGAAAGCGCGCTGGCGCTGAGCCTGTTGCTGGACCAGATCCCGCGCAACATCTTCCGCGGCAGCCCGCACGCGTTCGCGACCGATGGCCTGGCGCAAGGTGTTGCGGCGCGGGCGATCGAGAAGCGCTTCGATGCGGCGACGGATTCGGCGCTCCGGATCTTCCTCTATATGCCGCTCGAACACGCCGAGGATTTGGCGCTGCAAGAACGCGCGTGCGTGATGGTGGAAGCGATGCGCGACGCAGACTTCATGAAATACGCCGTCCTGCATCGCGACATCATCGCCCGCTTCGGCCGCTTCCCGCACCGCAACGCGATCCTCGGGCGCAAGTCGACGCCCGAGGAGGCGGCGTTCCTGGCGGACGGCGGGTTCGCCGGATAAGCCTCCCTCCCTGCCAAGGGAGGGTGGGCGCTGCCGCCCCACCCGTCGCGCTACGCGCGACAACCTCCCCTTGCGGGGAGGGATACAATTCACCGGATCGGCGCGTCGAAGGCGAAGCGCCAGTTGCCATCGCCGCCGCGCGTCCACACCGAAACGTAGCGGCCAGGCGTGCGCGTCCCATCGGGCGCGATGTAAGTGGAATTGCCCCAGGTCCAGCCCATGTCGCCACGCTGGGAAACGCGTGCGGTTTCCGGCGCCCATTCGAGCCGCGCGCCCTGCGGCCAGTTCTGATAGCGCGCGGCGATGCCGGCCCGCCCCGTGGCCACGGACTCGCCGGTAACGATCAGCGCATCGGCGTCCGCGTACTCGTTGAAGGCAGCGGGCACGCCGTCCGCGGCAGCCTTGGCTGCAAAAGCGCGATCAGCCTCGAGCAGTTCGGCGACCGCGGCGGCGGCAAGTTCTTCCTCGTTGCGTGAGCCCGCAAGATCGGACAGACGCAACCCCAGGCGGCCTACGGCGTCGGTGTTGGCCAGACATGGGCGCGAGAAGCTTGTCGAGCGGCCTTCGAACGCCACTTCGAAATACGCCTGCGATCCGCCTTCGCAGACTTCCTCGGCGCCGCCAACCCCGCCGGCGGCGCCCATAACCGCGCGCGTCAGAGTGGCAATCTCGGTGCGCTGCGCAGCGGTGACGTTGGTGAGCCGCGGCGTGTCGGCGCCCCAGAGCAGCCAAGCGCCGTTGGGCTTGGTGAGGCGATGCACGGCGAGCGTCCCCTGCTCGCCCCGAAGATCGTAGCGGATGACGCGCGCCACGCCGCCGCTGCGCGATGGAGCAATGGTAACCCGCACGGCCATGTCGATGCCCGGCGCGGAAATGGCGGCGCGCCCGCCATTGGTCGGGGTGATGTCGCTGATGATCAGCGGCGTCGCCCATGGCGGGGCGCGCAACGAGAGATTCTGACCAAGCGCCGGTGCGGCCAGCGTAAGCGCCAGACCGCAAGCCGCCGCGGCGCGAAGCATCGTCATTGTCCCCACCCTCGAAATTCCCGGTTAAGCGGAGCTTAGGGCGCCGCGATCTGCTTCGGAAGCCTCAGGGCTGCGGCCGGTCGCGCACGGGCTGGCCGTCGCGCAGCACCCATTGTGCGGTTCCTGCAACGCGATCGATCTCATCCTGCAGATCGCGCACCGTACGCGGCATGCCGGCGCTCACGCCGCCATAGTCAATAACCGCCTTGATGTGGCCGTTGCGGGTGATCGAGACCGCATATGTGGGCAGATCGGTCACTTGCGCGCGATAGGCGTCGCGCAGGCGGTCAAAGCCGATTTCATCGAAGCGGGCGACGAGGCGCGCGACGTCCTCGCGCGGGATGGTCGCGGTGCGTTGGCCCACAACGTTGACGAAGCGCCGACCTTCGTAGCGGACCTCGCCATCTCCGCTGATGGTAACGGTGTAGTCGGGACAGAAGCCAAAGCAGACGCCGCGAGTGAGCGTGATCTGAACATCATTCATGGGCGGGGGCTCCGCTGGCGTTGCAACCGGCGCACAGGCGAGGAGCGCGAACGCGCCGAGTGCAATAATGAACTTGCGAGCGACCCTCATGCCTTTGCTCCAATGCCCGGGATAGCGCAGTCAAACGTCTCCCAACTCGGGGACCCATCAAGGGTCGACTTTGTGTCATCCGTTCGACCGACCTCGCGGCAGCCTACGCATCTCAGGTCATATGCGTCGTCCGGCTGGCGTGTTAACATGGCGCTGTCCGTCACGAAATCGTGCGCGCGAATGCGTGCGGGCCGCGCTAAACTGCGTCCAAACCCGGGGAGGATGTTCCATGAAAGCGATCCTCAAGCTCGCCATCGTAAGCGCAGCGCTGGCGGGTGCTTTTGTCCCCTTTGCTCTGGCCGCGCCAAGCGGCGGCGGTATGGGCGGAGGCGGGGGCGGCGCCGACATGCCCTCCTCGCGGGATGACCCCCAAGCGGCCTATCAGGCCGGCGTGGCTGCCCTCAACGCGCAAAATTACCGCGAGGCCATTCGCCAGTTTCGGACAGCGCGGCGCGCCGCTCCGAACAACGCCACCCTCAATTATGCGCTTGCCCGCGCCTACCATGGCGCCGACGATCTGGACGAGGCGCAACGCTATTACGAGCGTTCCATCGCTGCTGACAATGCACCGCCCGGCGCTTGGCTGCAGCTCGGATTGCTGCACCTGCAGGCTGGACGGCGTGACGAGGCTGTCGCGCAGCAGACTGCACTGACGAGTCTGGTCAGCGCTTGCGATGCGGCATGCGGTGACGCGCGGCGCGCGCAGCTGACCGCCGCCCACGCGCAGCTCACCCAAGCGCTGGATACGCCTGCCGCGCCCGCCGCCGATCCGGCGACGACAGGCTGGAACTTCCCGAGCGTCGAAGAAGGACGCGCCGCCTATGCCGACGCCGTCGGCCTGATCAATCAGGAACGCTATATCGAGGCATTTGCGTCGCTAGAGCGGGCGCAGGCTGCGGTGGGACCGCACGCCGACGTGCTCAACTATATGGGCTTTGCGTCCCGCAAGCTGGGACGGCTCGACGCGGCGCTCGGCTATTATCGCGAAGCGCTCAGGCTCGATCCGAACCATCTCGGCGCCACGGAATATCTGGGCGAGCTCTACATCCAGATGGGTCAACTCGACCGCGCCCGCACACAATTGGCGCGGCTGGATCAGCTCTGCGCCTATGGGTGTGCACAGCGCGAAGAGCTGGCGCGCTGGATCGCGAGCGCTGAGTGAAGCTTGCGTTGATGGCGGCGCTTGCTCTGGGCGCCGCCGCTCCGTCAACTCCCCTCCTGCTGCGCGAGCAAGCGTGGACGGCGGCCAGCCTTACGCTCCCCTACGACATGACCCATGCGCCAGGCGAATGTCTGGCGACGCCGACGGAAGCGACGGAGATCGGCCGGGCACTGTTCCGCAGCCCAAACCTGCTGGGCGGACCGGCGGCGCGCGCGGGGCTTTCGTGCAATGCGTGCCACTCCAACGGACGCGCGAACGCGCGCTTCATGCTGCCGGAGCTGACGAACCGCGCCGGCGCGGCGGATGTGACGAGCGAGTGGTCGAGCAGGACGCGCGGCGATGGCGTGGCGAACCCGAGGGATATCCCCGATCTCGCGGGCGTCGCGCAGCGCGAAGCATTCGGACACGCGCGCAATCCTTCATTGGAGCGCTTCGTGCACGGAGTGATCGTGGAAGAGTTCCAGGGCGCAGAGCCGCCGGCGCAGGCGTTCGATGGTCTGATCGCCTACTTGCGCGACATCACGATCTGCGATGCGCCGGCGGCAGAGGTGACGCTGGCGAGCGCGGCTAGCGACGTGCGGCGGGCGCTGAGCGCCGCCGAGGACGCCGATGCGGAGACAGCGCGTTTGGTGTTGCTCGCCGCGCAGGACGCAATGGGACGGATCGTCGAGCGCCTGCCAACGCGGCGCTTTGTCAGGGACCGCTCTGATCTAGAAGCGCTGTCAAGAGAACTTGGGGCGATGCGCACCACCGCGGATGTGAGCGCTGCGATGCAGATCGCTCTGCCGGGTTGGCGCGCGCGGTTCGACGCGACGGTGACGCGCATCGCGCGGCGCGAGCGGCAAACGTATTTCAATGAACGGACGTTGGCGCGCGCGTTAGAGCGCTAGCGCCGCGGCGATACGCGCTTCGATATCCGCTGCTGAAGCGCGCGGCCAATCCGGCATTTGATTGGCGATCCAAGTGAACTGACGCTTGGCGTAGCGGCGGGTGTCGCGCTGGCCGATCTCTTTGGCTTGGTCGAGCGTAAGCTCGCCGCGCAGGTAGGCGCTGAGCGCCGGCGCGCCATGGGCTTTGACTGCGGGGAGCGTCGCATCGAGCTTGCGCGCAGCAAAGGCGCGAACCTCCTCCAACGCTCCGGCCGCAAGCATTTTTTCGAAGCGCGCATTGATGTCAGCGTAGAGCGCCTCACGATCCGGCGTGAGCGCTAGGCCGCGCCAGTCGTCCGCAGCAAGCGCCGGTGTTGTGTTGGCCTGCAACGCGCTGATGCTCTCGCCTGTCGTTTCGAGCAGTTCGAGCGCGCGGATGATGCGCAGCGCGTCGTTCGGTTCGAGGCGCTCGGCGGTTTGCGGATCGAGGCGCATGAGTTCGGCGTGTAGCACGGGCGCGCCTTCCTTCGCGGCGCGCTCGGTGAGCGCTGCGCGCGTTTCGGGATCGGCGCTGGGCATTTCGGCCAGACCTTGCGTCAGCGACTTGAAATAGAGGCCCGTGCCACCGACCAGGATGGCGGTCTTGCCACAAGCGTTGATCTGCGCGATGGCGGCCATCGCGCCGGTGAGCCAGCGGCCTGTGGAATAGCGTTCGGCGGCGTCGACATGGCCATAGAGGTGATGCGGGACGCGGACTTCTTCTTCCGGCGTCGGGCGCGCGGTGAGAATGCGGAAATCGCAATAGACCTGCATCGAGTCGGCGTTGACGATTTCGCCGCCGATACGCTCAGCGAGAGCGAGCGCCAGGGCAGATTTGCCGCTGGCGGTCGGGCCCATGATGAGCAGCGCGCGGGTCATGTGCGGTGCAGTAGCGCATGCGGGGCCCCTGCCCTAGAGGGGAGACGTGTTTACCTGCGCCGGGGTTCTATGACCCAGCACGCCCTCGTCTTCGTCGCCTCGCCTGAGGATAAGCCTGCGTATCGCGAGGCGCTGCTGATGCTTGGGCGGGTAGCGCTGTCGCGGAAGCTGCCGCCGCCGGACGTTCTGAGCGGCTGGGAGAGCGCGCAGTGGATCTATGGCGCGGTGGACGGCGAGTTGCGGCAGGAAGCGGCGGCGGCGGTGGCGGAGCTGCCGGTGGATTGGGCGCTCGTGCCGGTCGAGGGACGGCGCAAGAAACTCCTCGTCGCCGACATGGATTCGACCATCGTCAACGTAGAGTGCCTCGACGAGCTGGCGGACTTCGCTGGCATCAAGGCGGAGATCGCCGCGATCACGGAACGCGCGATGCGCGGTGAGTTGGAATTTGAGCCGGCGTTGCGCGAGCGGGTGGCAAGACTCAAAGGCTTGGCGATCGGCGCGTTGCAGAAGACCTATGACGAGCGTGTGCGGCTCAGTGTGGGTGCGGCGACTTTGGTGAAGACGATGGCGGCGCATGGCGCGCGCTGCGTGCTGGTGTCTGGGGGGTTCACGTTCTTCACCTCGCGTGTCGCGGACGCAGCGGGCTTTCATACGCACCAGTCTAATGTGCTGCTGGATGACGGCGCCGTACTGACCGGCGCGGTGCAGGAGCCCGTCCTCGGACGCGCGGCGAAACTCGAAGCGTTGTCGGGCGAAGCCAAGGCAATAGGCCTCGCCGCGAGCGACGCATTGGCGATCGGCGATGGCGCGAACGATCTGGATATGATCAAAGCGGCGGGCCTGGGAATCGCGTATCGGGCCAAGCCGATCGTAGCGGCGGAGGCGGATGCGAAGATCGACCACGCAAGCTTGGAAGCGGCCCTGTTCTTCCAAGGCTATCGGCGGGCGGAGTTTGTGACATGAATCGCTTTGTGATCGCGGCGGCTTTTTTGGCGTGCGCATGTACGCCGCCTGCAGCGGAAAATGCGCAAGACACGGCCGAGCCTTCGCTGCCGCCGGTGACGTTGCCGGTGGCGGACCGGGCCGGCAATCGCATGGAGCTGCTGACGCAAAGCGGCGAACGCTGGTGTACGGCCGATAGCGCCTGGTGCGCTACGACACTCGACGATTCCGCTCTTTCCATTGTCCACCGCGACGGAAGCGCCACGACTATAACAGTCACCGATGTGGCGGAAGGCGATAGCTGGGAGCTGTGGCCACAGATCATCCGTGTGGGCCGCAGCGACGATAGCGTGCTTGTCGGCGTCACGCGTTCGACGCGGCAGATGTATTCAGGCGGCGGCGGCGAAGCGAGCCAGCTGGCGCTTCATAGCGTCACTGGCGGCGCGGCGAATGAAGTCGTGCGCATGCCGCTCAGCGCCTCGGCGACGACGCGCGCTTGCTTTGGCGAAGACGACGAAGCGCAGCGCGCAGGCGCCTGCCACGATGAGTACGCATTCGTGACGCGGATCGGTTTGGATGAAGGCGTCGCCGAAGGACCACCTCGCATCCTGCTGGAGACGGCTGCGGGCTCCTATCCCGGGCGCGTGACGCGCAACGCGGATTCGCTCGAAGCGTCGGCGCTTCAGCCGGCCGACCTCGTGTGGTGGCGTGACGAGACCTGTTCATATCGCCGCACTTATACGCGCGGGGCGGACGGCTTATATGCGCCGGACCAGCCGCTGCCTGCGTGCGCGGACTATCTGGAGCCCTGAGTGAAACTGCCGCGCAAGCCGCTGGCTGTGGTGTTCGACCTCGACGGCACGCTGATCGATTCCGAGGCGCTAGTGAAAGACGCGCATTTCGCCGCCTGCGCCGAACTCGGCGTCACGATGACGGATGCGCAGTTCCTGGCACTGGTCGGGCTGCATCGTGAAGCGAACGACGTGCAGCTGATGGGCTACTACGGGGAGGACTTTCCCCTGGAGCACTTCATCACAGCAACACGCGCACACGTCGGCGATCGCGTTGCCCCGCTCAAGCCCGGCGCAGTGGAGCTGATGGATTCGCTGGATGAGTTGGCCCTGCCGTTCGGGCTGGCTACCTCCTCACGCCGGCCGTGGGTGGATAAGCACTTTGCCGCTCACGGCCTCGCATCACGCTTCCGCGCCGTGGTGACACGACAGGATTGCATCGAAGGCAAGCCGCATCCCGAACCTTATTTCAACGTGTCGCGTCTGCTCGGCGCGGCGCCCGGAAATGTGCTCGCGTTGGAGGACTCACACGCCGGCGTGCGATCCGCCCATGCCGCCGGCTGCATGACTGTGATGATCCCTGATCTGCTCGCGGCGGATGATGAGATGCGCGAGAAGGCGCTTGTGGTGGCGTCGCTGGGCGACGTGCTGCCACTGCTACGCTAGGCGTCCGGCATCCGGCTGACGATTACTTTGTCGATGCGCCGGCCGTCGAGATCGACAACTTCGAGACGCAACGGCCAGCGTTCGGCGATGTCGCCTGCCTGGGGCAACCGCTCCAGCAGATGGATGATCAAGCCGGCGACGGTGTCGAAGCGACCGTCCTCAGAGAGACCTGGAACGCTGACAAGGCGCTCGAATTCATCAATCGGCGTCATGCCGTCGATCAGCCAGGCGCCGTCTTCGCGCTGAACGGGCGGCGTGATGGCTTCATCGGCCGAAAGTACGCCCTCGCCCGCGATCGATTCCAGCAGATCGGCGGCCGTGACCAAGCCCTCGACGGCGCCGTACTCGTCGGCAACGATCACCATGCGCACCGGATGGCCTCGCATCGCTTCCAGGAGACGCAATACCGAAAGCGATTCAGGCACGACGACAAGCGGATGCATTGCCGCTCCTACGTCGAAGACGCCGTCCCCCGTCAGCAATTCCTTCGTTTGCACGACACCGCGCACGTGATCGATGCCGCCATCGGCAACGGGAAAGCGTGAGTGCCCGCTATCGCGCATAACCCGCAGGATTTCCTCGCGCGGGCGCGACGGGTCAATCCAAACGATGTCCGTGCGCGGCGTCATGATCGCGCGCACCGTTCGGTCGCCGAGGCGCATGATGCCGGTGATCATCTCACGCTCTTCCGGTTCGATGAGACCTGCGGAATGACCCTCGTCGATCAGAGAATGGATCTCTTCCTCGGTGACATCCGATTGGCGGGCGCCGTGCAGTCCGACAAGACGAAGCAGTCCGTCGGTCGACGCTTTCAGGAGCCATACGACTGGCGACGCCAGCTGAGCCACCCTGGCCATGGGGCGGGCGACGAAACCGGCAATCGCCTCCGGCGCCAACAGCGCCACGCGCTTCGGCACGAGTTCGCCGAGAACGAGTGACAGATACGTCGTTGTGACAATGACAAAGCCAAACGCCATGTCATCGGCGAATTCGGAGAACTGCGGGGCGTTGGCGGCGATCATGGGCGCAAGATCGTCGGCGATCGCGGTCGCGCTATAGGCGCCCGCGACGATACCGATCAGCGTTATGCCGATCTGCACCGTCGACAACATCCGCGACGGGTCGTCCATTAGCTTCAACGCGGCGCGCGCGCCTCTATCCCCGCGGTCGGCGCGAGCTTTCAGACGCGGCTGCTTCGACGAAACGATCGCCAACTCGGACATGGCGAACACGCCGTTGAGCAGCACCAGCACAATCAGAATGAAAAGTTCCAACAAAGCTACGCGGTAGTTAAGCCGCGCTCCCTCTTTCAGAGGCAGAACATGCCAGCGCGGCCTTCGTAGCGCTAGTTTTGCGGCCGAGACTAGCTCCGCGCCTGCAGCCGGCGATATGTGACGCCGCCATTGCGGTTGATGCGGACGACGACGGCGTGTTCGCCGATGGCGGCGCGGCCGGCGATGGCGCGGGCGGCGACGATGGTGTCGGTGGCTTCCGGGCCGATGGCTTCGATCACGTCGCCCGGGCGCACCACGCCTTCGTTCTCGGCCCCGACATCAACGGCGAGCACGACGAGCCCCTGCACCTCGGGTTCGATCTGGAATTCCTCGCGCAGGCTGGCGTCGAGTTCGCTGAGCGCGACGCCAAAGATGCGCCCGCCGCGCGGGCCGCCGTCGCGGCGCGGCGCCGAACCGCTCTCGCCGCCGGCGATGCGTGCGCCGCCGCCTTCGGTTTCTTCGAGACGCTCGATCATGGCGGTGAGCGTCATGCGCCGGCCGTCGCGGATGACTTCAATCATCGCCGTGGAGCCGACTTGCGCTTCGCCGACCATGCGCGTCAGCGCGCGACTGTCGGGAATGTCGCGACCGTTGAACCGTAACACGACGTCGCCGGGCCGCAGACCCGCAGCCGCTGCAGGGCCGTTCGGCGTGATGCGAGTGACGACAGCGCCGGTTGAGCCGTCATATCCGGCGCGCTCCGCGGCGGCGCGGCTCATGTTGGCGAGGCGCACGCCCAGCCAGCCACGGCGGGTCTCGCCATAGCGCACCAGCTGCTCAACGACTGGACGTACGATCGAGGTTGGCGTCGCAAAGCCGACGCCGACGCTCGCGCCCGTCGGCGAGACAATGGCGGTGTTGACGCCGATGACTTCGCCGTCGGTGTTGAACAGCGGCCCGCCGGAATTGCCGCGATTGATCGCGGCATCGGTTTGGATGAAATCGTCATAGCGGCCCGCGTCGATGTTGCGGTTGCGGGCGCTGACAACGCCGACGCTGAGCGAGCCGCCGAGCCCGAACGGATTGCCGATGGCCAAGACGATATCGCCAACGCGCGCGGTGTCGCTGTCGCCCATGTTCACGTAGGGCAGCGGAGTGCCGGCGTGGACGCGCAGCACGGCGATGTCCGTTGCCGGATCGCGGCCGACGACAGTCGCTTCGTAATGGCGGCCGCTCTGCAGGATCACCTCGATTGCGTCGGCGGATTCGATGACATGGTTGTTGGTGATGACGACGCCATCGGGGGAAACGACGAAGCCCGAGCCGAGCGAGGTGATCTGCGCGCCGCCCTCGCCTAGCCCTTCGTTCAAGCGCTCCATCGGCGAGCCAGGCGGGAACCGCGGGAGATCGTCGACGCCCTCGACGCGCTGAGAGGTGGCGATGTTCACGACCGCCGGTGACAGCCGCTCGTTGAGATCGGCGAAGCCTTCGGTAGGAAAGCGCGATTGCGCCAGCGCCGGGGCGGCGACGGCGACGGCGACGGCGAGGAGAATGGCGGCGGAGATTAAGGCGCGCATGAGTCGGAAGGTACTAGCAGCTTGTACGAGCGCAATCCCACATCACACCCATTCCCGGATGGCGGCGAAAGCCGCCATTCCGGGACCCATAAACGCCACGAGTTGTCGTTTTTTCGATCAATTGGCCATCGTCGTGTTTATGGGTCCCGGGCTCGATGCTACGCATCGCCCCGGGAATGGGTGGTGGAAGATGCGCGTTGATGAAAACCGACTCACCGCGACTTACATGCTTGCGAGCCGCAAGCACGGCACACTGTACCTCGGTTCAGCGCTCGACCTGATTGCCCGGATGTCGGAACACCGAGAAGGCCACGGCTCGGCCTTCACCGCGAGATACCGCGTGACACGCTTGGTCTGGTATCAGCCCTTCATGCTCGTTTCCGAGGCGCGTGATCGTGAGTACGAGATGAAGAAGTGGCGGCGCGATTGGAAGACAAACCTGATCGAACGCGACAATCCCGACTGGGACGATCCCCACCCTTATTGGCGGCACGCCGGTTCGAGCCAGGAATAAACCCTGACTTTGCGATCCCTACTGCCTTATTTCCGCTGAACTTAGCCCCCGCCTCTCCGGCGCTGCATGTAGCGGAAGAAGTCGCTGTTGGGCGGCACGATGATCGGCGTGCCCTGGTCGAGCGCGGTGTCGTAGGCCCGCATCGAGCGATAGAACGCGGCGAATTCCGGATCGCGGCCATAGGCGCGGGCGAAGATGCGCGCGCGTTCGGCGTCGCCCTGGCCACGGGTGCGTTCCGACTCTTCCTGCGCAGTGGCGCGGATGATCGCGGCGTCGCGTTCACCCTCGGCGCGGATGCGGCCGGCGACCTGCTGGCGCTCCGAGCGCATGCGCTCGTAGACGCGCTCCTGGGTTTCCGGCGGCAGATCGGCTTGACGGATGCGCACGTCGACGACGCGCACGCCGAGTTCGGTGGCGGCGGCGGCGTTCAGGTCGTTTTCGATTTGCTGCATCAAAACGGCGCGGCGGCCGGAGATGATGTCGTCCGAACCGGCGCCGCCAAGAGCGCGGCGCATGGCGGCTTCAGTGAAAGTCTCCAAACGCGATGCGCCGCCGTCTTCAGTCAGCGCGCTCTGGTAGAAGCGGCGCGGGTCCTGAATCTGCCAACGCACGATAGCGTCGACGATCAGGCGCTCTTGATCCGATGCGACGATCGGTTGACCTTCAAGCTGGAGACCGATGTTGCGACGATCGTAGATGACCACCGTCTCGACGAACGGCACTTTGAAGTAGAGACCGGGCTGATCGGTGCCGGGTGCGTTGATGACGCGGGTGTATTCACCGAAACGCAGCACGATGGCCTGGCGGTCCTGGCGGACAATGAAGATCGAATTGAGCACGACGATCAGCAGCAGAATGGCCCCGCCGATGAGGAAAGGCATATTGCGTGTCATTGACCGCCTCCCGGCGCGGCGGCGGGCGCGTTGCGGCGCACCATTCCGTCAAGCGGCAGATACGGCACCGCGCCGCCGCGCTGATCGAGGATGATGAGATTGCCCCGCTGATAGACGCGCTCCATCGTCTCAATATAGAGGCGATCACGCGTCACTTGCGGCGCGGCGCGATATTCGGCGTGCACGGCGATGAAGCGGTCGGCTTCACCCGTTGCTTCGCGGACGACGCGTTCGCGGTAGGCTTGCGCTTCGTTGATGATGCGGGCGGTGTCGCGATTGGCGTTATTGACCAGCGTCTCGGCGTCTTGGCCAGCGTTGACGACGTCGTTGAACGCTTCGATCACCGCGCTTGGCGCAGCGGCGCGAAGCAATTGCACCTGCAGCACTTGCACGCCGGCCTGGTAATCATCCAGCGTCGACTGCATCAGCGCTTCGACGTCTTCTTCGACAGCGCCGCGCTCGGTGGTGATGATCGGTTCTAGCTGGCGGCGGCCGATCACTTCGCGCATCGCGCTCTCGGCGATCTGACGGACGGCCTCGTCGGGGTCACGAACGTTGAAGACGAAATCGACGACGTCTTTGATGTTGTAATAGATGCGGAAGTGAACCTCGACGATGTTGCGATCGCCGGTGATCATCAGGCTTTCGTCTGGATTGTCGGTGATCACGTTGGTCCGCGGCGTGGTGAAGCCGATCTCGGCGGTGCGCTGGCCGGTGACATTTTCCTTCTGCAGCCCTTCGAACGGAGCAGGCAGGTGCCAATGGATGCCCGGGCCGGTGACGCGATTGAAGTCGCCGAGACGTACAATTACGCCGCGCTCGCCTTCGTCGACCGTGTAAACGCCGCTCAGAAACCAGCCGACGACCAGCACGCCGACAATCAATGGCCATTGAAAAGCTCGGCGCCCGCCGCCGGCGCCACGTCCTCCGCCTCCGCCGCCGAGTATTCGGTCGCGGAACTGGCGCCACATCTCTTCGAGATCGGGGCCTTCTGACGGCTGCGGTTGGCGTGGAGGTTGGCCCCATGGACGGCGCGGACCGCCGCCCCATGGACCTTGGCCGCCGCCCTGCGGGCCGCCCGATTGGTCATTCCAAGGCATCGATCGTTCTTCCCCGCCCTTCTGGAGGACACGCGCGCCACTTCTTGGCCGCCGAGACAGGAGCTTGCAGCGCTCCCGTGCGCGCCGATATGTGACCCCTGTGCTAAAGGATCAAGCATGAACAACCGGTTCGCGGTGCTTGCAGAACGCGTCAAAGAGCGCCTCGATGCGATCAATGACCCGATTACCGGCAAGGGTTTGTTCACGTCCGGCCGCGTTGCGGGGCTAGAAGCGCGCGAAGACGGCAAGGTCTCGTTCACGATTGAAGCGCCGGCCGGTGTCGCGGAATTGTACGCGCCCGTGCGTGATCGCGCCGAGGCTGAGGCGCGCGCGGTTGCCGGCGTGAAGAGCGTGATTGCGGTGCTGACGGCCGAAGCGGCGCCTGCGAAAACCGCTGGCGGCGTCGGGCGCGTGAAGCAGATCATCGCGGTGGCAAGCGCCAAGGGCGGCGTTGGGAAGTCGACTGTCGCAGTGAATCTAGCCTGCGCGTTCGCTTCGTTGGGGATGAAGACGGGACTGCTGGACCTCGACGTCTATGGGCCTTCGGCGCCAACGCTGCTGGGCACTGGCGCGAGAAAGCCGCGCATGCGTGAAGACAAGCTGCTCGAACCGCTGGAAACGCACGGACTGAAGACCATGTCGATCGGCTATCTGGTCGATCCCGCATCGCCTATGATCTGGCGCGGCGCGATGGCGACTAGCGCCGTGCGGCAGATGATCGACGAGGTCGTCTGGGGCGACCTCGACGTGCTGCTGCTCGATCTGCCGCCCGGCACGGGCGATGTGCAAGTCACGTTGGTGCAGCGCGTGCCGCTTGCGGGAGCCGTGATCGTTTCGACGCCGCAAGAGTTGGCGCTAGCGGATGTGCGGCGCGGGCTCGCCATGTTCGAGAAGACGCACGCGCCAGTGCTCGGCGTGATCGAGAACATGGCCTATTTCGAAACGAGCGACGGCAACCGCACGCACATTTTCGGCCAAGGCGGCGCGCGGCGCGTGGCGGAAGAGGCAGGCGCGCCGTTTCTGGGTGAGATACCAATCGACGTGAGCTTGCGCGAAAGCTGCGACGCGGGCGCGCCATTGGTGGCGACGCAGGCGAATCATCCTGTGTCGGAACGCTTCCGCGAGATCGCCGCGGCGGCCCTGGCGAACGTGGCGCGCATGAGCAAGCCCGCGCCGGCGATACGGGTGAAGTGATATGGACCGCCGGCGTCTCGCCGGCCAACGCCGCGCATGCCGGCGAGCCGCCGGCGGTCCATAAAGAGCGCGGAGGAAACGATGGGATTAACGCGACGCAACGTGGCGGCTGCAGCAGCGGCCCTGCCGCTGATGTCGTGCTCGCGGGGCGCACCAATCATCGTTGTCGGCGCCGGCGTGTTTGGCGCGTGGACGGCGGAGCATTTGCGGCGCGCCGGCTGGGACGTGCTGCTGGTCGACCAGATGGGACCGGCGAATGCACGAGCGTCGAGCGGCGGCGAAAGCCGGATGACGCGCGGCACATACGGGCGCGACGAAATCTACACGCGCATGGCGCTGGATTCGCTGGAGGAATGGAAGCGCCTGTCGCGGCGTTCGGCGTTGCCGCTATTTCATCAGGCGGGCGTGCTGTTCTGTTTCCAGGAGATGATCGACTACGCGCGTGACTCGATCGCTGTGCATGAGCGGCTCGGGCTGCCGCTGGAGCAAATCGACAATGCGGCGCTGCGCCAGCGTTGGCCGCAGATGAATTTCGACGGCATTGCGTTTGGCCTGTTGGAGCCGGAGTTCGGCGCGCTGATGGCGCGGCGCGGCGTTGAAGAAACGGTGGCGCGGTTCGTAGCGCAGGGCGGCGAATATATGCTCGCGCATGCTGCGCCGGGCGAGGATGGACGAAGCGTTTTGCTGGACGGCGAGACGCACCGCGCTGATGCAATTGTATGGGCGTGCGGACCGTGGCTGCCCAAGCTGTTTCCCGATCTGCTCGGCGACCGCATCTTCGTAACGCGCCAGGAAATCGCGTTCATCGCGCCGCCGGATGGGGATAATTCATTTGAGGTTGGCCACCTGCCAGGCTGGGCTGACTTCAACGGCGGCGATCTCTATTATGGCTTCCCCAACCTCGAAGGCCGCGGCTTCAAGATCGCGCGCGACACGCATGGCGAGCATTTCGATCCGGACACCGGGGATCGGCGCATGAGCGAAGAAGGCATGGCGCTGTTGCGCGCGTTCGCGGAGCGCCGGTTTCCGGCGCTGGCGGGACGGCCGTTCACGGAATTTCGCGTTTGTCAGTACGAAAACAGTTCGAACGGCGATTTTTTGATCGACCGGCATCCGACGCTCGACGGCGCTTATCTGCTCGGTGGCGGATCAGGGCACGGCTTCAAACACGGCCCTGAAGTCGGGCGCATGATGGCGGAGCTGGTCGCGAGCGGCACAACGCCCGATCCGCGCTTCTCGCTCGCCAGCAAGGGCACGGTGCAGGCGCGCGAAGTGCTCTAGCGCTCTTGCGCACAGATCTCCGTGTCGACTTGCGCGCGTCGCCGGCGCGACGTTTACGGGTCGCAGCGCCTTCTTGGCGGAGCGGGACTTCGCGCAAGAGTGCGGTTCCGCTAGCTTACTCCAGCCTCAGCACGCGGATGGTGTTGGTCTTGCCGGCGCGGCCGAAGGGAATGCCGGCGATGATGGCGACGCGATCGCCGGCTTCGGCGACGCCGAGCTTGCGTACGGCGGCGTCGGCCTTCTCGACCATGTCTTCGACGTTACGGGCGTCCTCGGTGACCATCGCCCGCACGCCCCAGACCAAAGTGAGCTTGCGCGCGGTGTTGAGGAAGGGCGTCAACCCGATGATCCCGCAGCGCGGGCGTTCGCGGGCGATGCGGAAAGCGGTGGAGCCGGTCGCGGTGTAGGCGACGAGCGCGGCGCAGCCGATGACGTCGGCGATGTGGCGGGCGGAGAGTGCGATTGCGTCGGCGGTGGTGGCTTGCGGGGGCGTCATGTCGCGCGGCAGCGAGGCCCAGTATTCGCCGTCGTGCTCCACCGCGCGGATGATGCGATCCATGATGGCGACCGCGGATTGCGGATGGCGGCCGACCGCGCTTTCGGCGCTGAGCATCACCGCATCGGCGCCTTGATAGACCGCGGTGGCGACATCCGAGGCTTCCGCGCGCGTGGGCGTCGCGGCTTCGACCATGCTTTCGAGCATGTGCGTGGCGACGATCACCGGTTTGCCGGCGGCGCGGGCGGTGCGGATGATCTTTCGCTGCGCGATCGGCACCTGCTCAGGCGGCAGCTCGACGCCCAAGTCGCCGCGCGCCACCATGACGGCGTCGGCGGCTTCGACGATCGCTTCGATCTCGGCCAGCGCCGAGGGCTTTTCGATCTTGGCGATGACGCCCGCGCGATCGCCGATCAGCGCTCTGGCTTCGTGCACGTCCTCGGGATGCTGCACGAACGACAGCGCGATGTAGTCGACGCCGAGTTCGAGCGCGTAGGCGAGGTCTTCCCGGTCCTTCTCGGTCAGCGCGGAAATCGGAATGCGCCGCGTCGGGACGTTGACGCCCTTCTGGTTCTTCAGTGTGCCGCCAAAATCGACGCGCGCCTTCAGCTGCGTCCGTCCCCTTTCGGTAATGGTGAGTTGGAGCTTGCCATCGTCGAGTTTGAGGATGTCGCCCTCCTCCAGGACGTTGACCAATTCCGGGTGCGGCATGCGGATGAGACCGGCGGCGCCCGGCTTGTCGGAGGCTTCGATGGTGACGATGTCGTTGAAGCGGAGCTTGATCTCGCCGCCCTCAAACGAACCAACGCGAATTTTCGGACCCTGCAGGTCGGCGAAGACGCCCACCGGCGTTCCGGCTTTCTCCTCGGCGGCCCGGATCGCCGCCATGCGGCGCGCATGATCCTCGCGCGCGCCATGACTGAAATTGAGGCGGAAGCAATCGACGCCGGCCTGGATCAGCATGGCGAGCCGTTCCGGCGCGTCGCTGGCCGGGCCCATGGTGGCGACGATCTTACAATCGCGTGCGCGCATGCTCTTCTCTATGGACCGCCGCGTTCCAGGGCGCGCTGATAGGCGGGGCGCGCGTGGTTGGCGGCCCGAGCGCGCATCAGATTTGGGTAGCGATCCAATCCGCCGCGGCCGCGCGCCGCATCGAGCACGAAACTCATCTGGATGTCAGCGGCGGTGAAACGGTTGGCGGCGAAATAGTCGCGGCCTTCGAGCGCGGCGTTGGCGTGGGAGAGATGATTGTCGATCTCCGGCTCGATGCGCATTTTCATCAGCATGTCGCCGGCCTCGCCAAGCATGCCGACGTAGAGCTTCAAGAGCAGCGGCAGCATGGCGGAGCTTTCGGCAAACTGCAGCCAGTAGAGATAATCGAAGCGGGCGGGATCGTTCGGCGCGACAGCGAGTTTGCCGCCGCCTTCGCGCTCGGCGAAATACTCGCAGATAGCGCCGGACTCAGCGAAGATCTTGCCGTCGCGTTCGACGATGGGCGACTTGCCGAGCGGATGGATCTCCTTCAGCTCCGGCGGCGCGAGGCGGGTTTGCGGATTGCGCGGGTAGCGCCTCACTTCGTAGTCGAGGCCGAGTTCTTCCAGGAGCCACAGCACGCGCTGCGAGCGGCTTTCTTCGAGGTGGTGGACGATGATGGTCATGCTTCACTCCTTATCCTCCCCCGTTTACGGGGTGTCGCCGTAGGCGACGGAGGGGCGCGGCGCCCCCATCGTCAGCACGCTTCGCGCGCTGACACTTCGCCCGCAAGCGAGGGAAGAAATCAATACGGATTGAAATTCAACTTCAGCCCCGGCTCGGGCCAGCGGGCTTTGATCAGCTGACCAGTTCCCGACAAGGTGATGTAGGCGTCGCGCATATCGGCGCCGCCGAAGGCGATGTTGGTGACGATCGGATCGGGGAATGGCGTGTGCGTGGCTGCCCCTGCGGGCGTGATCGTGGTGATCCCGCCATTGACAATGGTGGCGACGCAGACGTCGCCATTGGCCTGCACGGCGAGGCTGTCGAAATAGCAGTGTTCCGACATGCCGGCGACGAAACGCGCCATGAAGCCCGGCGCGCGCGGCGCAACCTCGCCCGGCCCGGTAATATCGAACGCCCAGAGGCGCGCCGTGTCGGTCTCGGCGGCGTAGACGACCTGCTCGTCTGGCGAGAGCCCGACGCCGTTCAGCCCGCTCGCCGAGCCATGCATGACTTCCTTGATCAGCGAGCCGTCCGGGCGGGCGTAGTAGAGCCCGCCCATCTCTTTGACGCGCGCGCGGCGCTTGCCGAGATCGGTGAACCAGATGTTTCCGGCTTTGTCGAAGACGAGATCGTTAGGACCGGAAAGCTTGTGTTCGCCGACCTTGTCGTAAAGCCGTTCGACTTTGCCGGTGGCCAGATCGACGCGCTCGATGCGGCCGGTGTCGTAGTCCTCAGCGGCGCCGCCTGGGATGGTGAGACCGCCCATCTCGCCCCACTCGAAGCCGCCATTGTTGGTGATGTAGATCGCCCCGTCCGGACCGAAGGCTGCGCCGTTCGGGCCGCCGCCGATATTGGCGATCACTTCCTGTCTGCCCTTCCACACGCGCGTCAGCGTCTGGCGTTTGATTTCGACGACGATGACGCTGCCGTCCGGCATGACGATCGGCCCTTCGGGAAACTGAAGGCCGGCAGCGATGATTTCGAAGTCTGGCATGGCGCGACAGTAGTAGGTTGGACCGCGGGCCTCCAGGCCCGCATTTGCGCCACTTCGAAGAAATTGCGCGCCAGGAGGCGCGCGCTCCAACCTATTTCCGTTCCAGCACGCGCACGGTGAAGTCGGCATCATCATTCGGCCCGCGCTCGACATGTTCGCTGCTGATCTCGCTCCATTTTGAAAGATCGAGGTCGAGGCGCGCGTCGCCTGCGGGCGTGAGGTTCACTTCGGTGAGGATGATGCGGTCGGCTTGGGGGAGCACGGCGTTGTAAAGTTGCGCACCGCCGATGACGCACGCCTCTTCCACGCCAGCAGCTTCAGCCATCGTGCGCGCGGCGGCGAGCATGGCGTTAAGATCGGTGTAGACCCAGGCGCCATCCGCCGCGAAATCGGCGTTGCGCGTGAGGATGAGGTTCTGTCGCCCGGGCAGCGGCTTCTTCTGCAGCCCAACCCAGGTCTTGCGCCCCATCAGCACCGGTTTGCCCATTGTGGCGGCCTTGAAGCGCTTCATGTCGGAGCTGAGCCGCCACGGCAGCTTGCCGTCACGGCCGATCACGCCGTTACGCGCGACGGCGACGACGAGGGAGAGTTTCGGAGTCATCGCGCGCATGCGCCGCGTCGCTGTTTGACACGACTCCTTCCCCCCTTGCGGGGGAAGGATGGGATGGGGGGTGCGGGCAGCGCATTCGCCGGAGAGCACTCCGCCGTCACCCCCACCCCCGGCCCCGCCCCGCAAGGGGGCGGGGAGTTTCCAAACGAACAACGGCGCGGCTGCTCGCGGCCGATGATTCCGTTCTTGGCAACGGCGACGACGAGGGTGAGTTTCGGAGTCACGTGTGAAACTGCTGGATAAGCCGGGCAATCACCCAAACCCAAAGAAGCGCGCTTCCAACGGTGCAAACGCCAAGAGCCAGTGGTGAGGAAGCCGCGTCCATCAAAGGCAACATCCACGGATGCGCCTCAAGAGTTCCGCCTGCCATGACGTATAGGAGAAGCGCGGCGGGAAGCAGCAAGAGAAGAGCAATCAAGGCCAGGAGCGCGGTTATGAACATAGCGAGCCTGGCCTCATCAAACCGCGATCGGCGCTTTGATGGCGGGGTGCGCCTGGTAGCCTATCAGCTCGAAATCCTCGTACTCGAAGGCGAAGATGTCCTTGCGCTCAGGGTTCAGCAGCATTTGCGGCGCGGGGTATGGCGTGCGCGAAAGCTGAAGGCGCGCCTGGTCGAAGTGGTTCGTATAGAGGTGCGCGTCGCCGAAGGTG
>JBQTJK010000023.1:0-46432 GCA_052387215.1 Caulobacteraceae bacterium | reverse complement strand
CGTGGGCGGGGACGTTTCACGCCATCGGCGCGCGGCTGTTGCGCGAATTGGCGCCGGTGATCGGCATCGATCCGGAATTCACCATCCACGATCGCAGCGATAGCGCCGATCTGATAGGGATGGTGCGACAGGAGCTTGGCGTGGCGACGGGCGCGAAAAGGTTTCCGATGAAGGGGACGTGCCTCGCCGTCTATTCGCGCGTCGTGAATGCGGATGAGAGCGTGACTGACGCGCTGGCAGCGGCGTTTCCGTGGTGCCGCGAGTGGGAAGCGGAGCTGAAGCGGCTGTTCGCGGCGTATGTTGAGGCGAAGCAGAAGCAGAACGTTTTGGATTACGACGACCTGCTTTGGCTGTGGGCTGAGGCGATGAATGAGCCGGCGTTGGCGCACGAGGTCGGCGCGCGGTTCGATTCAGTTCTGGTGGAGGAGTATCAGGACACGAACAAATTGCAGGCGCGCATTCTGCTGGCGATGAAGCCGGATGGGCGCGGGCTCACTGTGGTGGGCGACGACGCGCAGTCGATCTATTCGTTCCGCGCGGCGGATGTGCGCAACATCCTGGAGTTTCCGAAGGCGTTCACGCCGGAGGCGCGGCTGGTGACTTTGGAGCAGAATTATCGCTCGACGTCGCCGATCCTGGAGGCGTCAAACGCGGTGATCGATCTGGCGAAGGAGCGCTACACCAAGAATTTGCGCACGACGCGCAGCGGCGGCACGGCGCCGAAGCTGGTGAGCGTGCGCGATGAGGCGGCGCAGGCGTGTTACGTGGCCGAGAGCGTGCTTGAGGCGCGCGAGCGGGGGATGTCGTTGACGCAGCAGGCAGTGCTCTTCCGCGCTGCTGATTTTTCGGCGCCGGTGGAGCTGGAACTTGCGAAGCGGGACATTCCGTTCGTGAAATTCGGTGGGCTCAAGTTTCTCGAAGCGTCGCACGTGAAGGATTTTCTGGCGATCCTGCGCTGGGCGCAGAATGGCGGCGATCGCATTGCGGCCTTCCGCACGTTGCAACTCATTCCGGGCGTTGGGCCGGCGAAGGCGTCGCGGATCTTGGATGCAGTGGATGAAAACGGCGCCTATGGCGTCGTGCGCAACACGGCGCCGCCAGCGGGTGCGGGTGAAGCGTGGGAGGCGCTGAAGGATATGCTCGCGGGGATGGCGAAGGCAAGCTGGCCCGCCGATCTCGATCTGGTGACGCGCTGGTACGGGCCGGTGATGAACGAGCGCTACGACGATGCGCGCGTCCGTGCGAGCGACATCGATCAGTTGCAGCGGATTGGCGCGACGTTCGGCTCGCGCACCAGCTTCCTCACCGATCTCACGCTCGATCCGCCCAATTCAACGAGCGATGAGTCAGGCCCGGCGTTCAAGGATGACGACTATCTAGTCCTTTCGACTATCCACTCGGCCAAGGGGCAGGAGTGGCGGAACGTGTTTGTACTGAACGCGGTCGACGGCTGCATGCCGTCCGACCTCGGCGCGGGCTCGACGGCGGAGTTGGAGGAGGAGCGGCGGCTGCTCTACGTGGCGATGACGCGCGCAAAGGACGAGCTGCACGTGATCGCGCCGCAGCGTTTCTATCACACGCAGCAGAGTAAAGGCGGCGACAAGCACGTCTACGCCATCCGCTCGCGCTTCATTCCGGAATATGTCGCGGCGAAGTTCGAGCAGACAGCCTGGTCGCCGGAAGCGGCGCTAGGCGGCGCGGGCGTGAGCGGGCCGCTGCCGAAAATCGATCTCGCCGCCAAGGCGCGGGGAAGGTTTGGCTGAACGCATCCGTGTTTTGTCAGCGCGCTTCGCGATGCTCGTAGCGATCGCGGATTTGGGCGTTGAAGTATCGGCCCGAGGATTCCGCAGCGTAGAATGCTTCGTATTCGTCGATCGGCACGTCGAGATAATCGTAAATGCGGCCGGTTGTGAACGTTATGCGCATGCGTTGGCGCGTTTCGTCGTAGGAGATATCTTCGATCGCTTCCGACTCGCGATGCGGCATCGCTATGCGATCTGTTTCAGCGCGCCTCGCACCGTATCCGCAATCTGATCGATCTGCGCTTTCTCGATGATCAGCGGCGGTGAGAAGGCGAGGATGTCGCCGGTCACGCGGATGAGGACGCCCGCGTCGAAGCATTTGCGAAAAGCTTCGAGAGCGCGTTCGGTCGGCGCGCCAGGTCTGGGCTCGAGTTCGATGCCGCCTATGAGGCCCAAGTTGCGGATGTCGATGACGTGCGGGGCGTCGCGCAGAGAATGCATCGCGTCTTCCCAATAGGGCGCGAGTTCGGCGGCGCGTTCGAACAGGCGCTCCTCACGCATCGTTTCCAGCATGGCGAGACCGGCGGCGCAGGCGAGGGGATGGCCGCTAGTGGTGTAGCCGTGGAAGAGTTCGATCGGCGTATCGCTATTCGCGAGGATCGTGTCGTAGATTTGGCGCAAACACGCGACAGCGCCCATCGGCACGGCAGCGTTGGTGATGGCCTTCGCCATGGTGAGAATGTCGGGCTTTACGTCGAAGAAATCCGCTGCGAATGGCGCGCCGAGGCGGCCGAAGCCGGTGATGACCTCGTCGAAGATCAGCAGGATGTCATGCTTGGTGCAGAGGTCGCGCAGGCGCTTCAGATAGCCCTTCGGCGGCATGATCACGCCGGTTGAGCCCGCGACGGGTTCGACGATGATGGCGGCGATGGTGCTGGCGTCGTGCAATTGCACCAGGCGTTCAAGCGCGTCGGCGAATTCGGCGCCGTGCGGCGGTTCTCCCCGCGAAAATGCGTTGCGGGCGATGTCGAGCGTGTGCGGCAGGTGATCGACGCCGGCAACCATCGGGCCGTAGGTCATGCGATTGCGCTTGATGCCGCCAACGCTGATGCCGCCGAAATTGGTGCCGTGATAGCCGCGCTCGCGGCCGACAAGTCGAAATTTGCCCGGCTTGCCGCGCGCTATCTGGTACGCAAGCGCGATCTTGAGCGCGGTGTCGGCTGATTCAGAGCCGCTATTGGTGAAAAAAATGCGGTCAAGGTAATCGGGCAGGATTTCGCCAAGCCGGTTGGCGAACTCGAACGCAGCGGGGTGACCGAGATTGAAGTTCGTCGCGTAGTCGAGTTCGGCGGCGCCGCGCTGGATCGCCTCGACGATGCGCTTGCGGCCGTGGCCGGCGGCGCAGCACCAGAGGCCAGCCGTGCCGTCGAGGATCGCCCGTCCGTCGGGCGTGTAATAGTGCATGCCTTCGGCGCGCACGACCATGCGCGGATCGGCCTTGAACGCCCGGTTGGGCGTAAACGGCATCCAGAAGGCGTCGAGCGAATTGGCTTGCGGCATGGGGGCATTTATGGACCGCCGGCGTCCCGCCGGCCAGCGCCGCCGCATGCCGGTGGGAGTCCATATCACGCTGTCGCCCGCTACACCGCGCTGCAATAGGCGGATCCATCGAGAAATCTTCGGCGAGGGGCGCTCTAGACAAGGGGCCAGGCTAGCAATTTCGTCGCAGCGGAAGGAAAAGGACGCCCATGACACTACAGAAGAATCTCGACCGCGCGCGCGGCATCAAGTTTCCCACACACGCAGTGATTGACGGCAAGCTGGCCGGCGCTGCGAGCGGCAAGACCTTCGACAATGTTGGCCCGCGCGACGGCAAAGTCGTGAGCAAGGCCGCGTCATGTGATGCGGCGGATGTGGACGCGGCTGTGACCGCCGCACGCGCCGCGTTCGAGGATGGACGTTGGCGCAACAAGCATCCGCGCGAAAAAAAGAGGATCATGTTCAAGCTCGCTGAGCTGATGGAGCGTGATCTGGAAGAGTTCGCCTTGCTCGAGACGCTGGATATGGGCAAGCCGATCCGCGACACGCTCTCGATCGATATCCCGACGGCGATCAATTCGGTCCGCTGGTACGCCGAAGCGCTGGACAAAGTGTACGGCGAAGTAGCGACGACGCCGGCTGAGCGTTTGAGCTTCATCGTACGCGAACCGCTCGGCGTCGTCGGCGCGATCGTGCCGTGGAATTTCCCGCTGCACATGGCGTGCTGGAAAGTCGCGCCAGCTTTGGCGACGGGCAACTCCATTGTGCTGAAGCCGGCCGAGCAATCGCCGTCGACGGCGCTGAAGCTGGGCCAACTCGCCCTTGAAGCTGGCGTGCCGCCGGGCGTGCTGAACGTCGTGCCGGGTTTCGGCGAAACCGCAGGGCAGGCGCTGGCGCGGCATATGGACGTCGATCTCATCGCGTTCACCGGCTCCGGCGAAGTCGGCCGCAAGCTGATGGCCTACGCCGGCGAGAGCAATCTGAAGCGCGTGGCGTTGGAGCTCGGCGGCAAGAGCCCGCAAATCGTGTTTGCCGATGCGGAGGACCTCGACGCGGCGGCGGAAGCGGCGGCCTGGGGAATTTTCTTCAATCAGGGCGAAATCTGCAACGCCGCTTCGCGGCTCCTGGTCGAAGCGCCGATCAAGGATGAATTCCTGGATCGCGTCATCGCCAAGTCGAAGCAATACGCACCGGGCGATCCGCTCGATCCCGCGAGCGTGGCCGGCGCGATCGTCAGCGATGCGCAGATGAAGCGGGTGCTCGGCTACATCGAAACGGCCCGCAAGGAGGGAGCGACTTTGGCGCTAGGCGGCCAACGCGTGCGTGCAGACAGCGGGGGCTACTATATCGAGCCGACGGTTTTCCATCGCTTGGACAACACGCACACGCTGGCGCGCGAGGAAGTGTTCGGGCCGGTGCTCGGCGTCATGGCGTTCACCAACGAAGACGATGCAGTGCGCATCGCCAATGACACCGTGTATGGTCTGGCCTCGGGCTTGTGGACTTCGAACGTCAGCCGCGCGCATCGCGTGGCGCGCAAGCTCCGGACGGGGTTGGTGTGGATCAACGGTTGGGATGCGTGCGACATCACCGTGCCGTTTGGCGGTGCCAAGCAATCCGGCTTCGGCCGCGACCGCTCGCTGCATGCGCTTGAGAAATACACCGAGCTCAAGGGCATCTCGATCACCTACAAGCCGTGAGCCCTTCACCGCTGGCAATGTAACCGCTATGCCTTGTGCGGCGGCCATCGCGCCGTTCCGTTAGAGAAAGCGCCGTATGAGTCTCGCCGACCCGAAGGAAGCCAATGCGTTCCTCGACGCGCATCCCGAGCTGCAATTCTTCGAGATCGTCTATACCGGCCTTTCCGGCGTGCCGCGCGGCAAGCGTTTGCGCCGCCACGAACTCATGCCGCTCTACGAGAACGGCCGCTTCCTGCCCTCATCCGTTCTCGTTACCGACATCACCGGCCGCGACGTGGAGGAAACGGGCTTCATCTGGCAGGAGGGCGACGCCGATCGCGTGGGATGGCCCGTGCGCGGTCGCCTCACCATGGCGCCGTGGCTCGGTGACGACGTGGCTCAAGTTCCGGTGTCCATCTACGAGACCGACGGCAAGCCGATCGATCTCGATCCGCGCCATGTGCTTGTGCGCGTGCTCGATCGCTTCGCCACCGACGGGCTGACGCCAGTGGTTGCGTGCGAGCTGGAGTTCTTCCTGCTCGATGCGCGCCGCGAGGGCGGAAAAGTGCAGCCGGCGCGCCTGCCTCTTTCCGGGCGGCGGCCGACCCAGCACGACCAGTATTCCCTGGAGGAGATGGCGGACGCAGCGCCCTTCCTGCGTGACCTGTGGGCGGCCGCCGATGCGATGGGCGTTCCGCTCCAAGGCGCGATCAGCGAGTACGCGCCCGGCCAACTCGAACTGACCCTGAAACACCACGCCGACGCGTTGCGCGCGGCTGACGATGCGGTGCTTTACAAGCGCGCCGCCAAAGGCGTGGCGCTGCAGCACGGCTGCCAAGTTACGTTCATGGCCAAGCCCTTCGCTGACCTCGCCGGCTCCGGCATGCATTTGCACGTCAGCGTCAACGACAAGGCGGGCAAGAACATCTTCGCGTCCGACAAGCCGGAAGGCGCGCCAGCGCTTACCCATGCGATCGGCGGCATGAAAGCGCTGTTGGCTGACTCGATGGCGATCTTTGCGCCCAACGCGAACTCGTACCGCCGGTTCAAGGCGAACTCCTACGCGCCAGTGGCGCCGACCTGGGGCGTCAACAACCGCACCGTTTCCTTCCGCGTGCCGGCCGGCGCGCCAGCCACGCGCCACATCGAGCACCGCGTTTCTGGCGCGGACGCACATCCGGCGCTGGCGTTGGCTGCGCTTCTTGCTGCGGTGCACCATGGGATCGCCAACAAGATCGATCCGGGACCCGCGATCACGGGGGATGGCTATGCCCAGGCCGAAGGCGGCGAGAGAATCCCGACCAATTGGTTTGCGGCCACCGACCGGTTCGCGGAATCCACGGTGATGAAGGATTATCTGGGCGAGCGGTTGGTGCGGACCTACGCCACCGTGAAGCGGGTCGAGCAAGATCGCTTCCAAAGTGTGATCCCAGATATTGATTATGACTGGTATTTGCGTGCTTGTTAGACGGCAGATCCCGGTGGCTGAGTAACGGGGAGCCGCCCAGGGCGGCCGAGCAAGGGAAGGGCGCATCCATGGCGAAGGGCAAGTATCTCAGAGGCGCATCGCGCCGCTCTCTGCTTCAACAATTCGGCGCCGCCGCAATCGGCGTGAGCTTTGCCGGCGGTTTGAGTGCGTGCGGCCGCGGCGGCGGCCGCGTCGTCAACTTCTACAACTGGGACACCTATATCGGCCCGACCACGCTCGCTGACTTCCAGGCAGCCACAGGCGTGCCGGTGCAGATGAGTCTGTTTGCGACGAACGACGAATTGTTTGCGCGCCTGCGCGCCGGCAATCCAGGCTTCGATGTGATCGTGCCGTCGAACGAGTTCGTCACGCGCATGAGCCAGGCGCAGATGATTCAGGAACTGGATCATTCCAAAATCCCGAACATGTCGAACCTGCTGCCGGAATTCGTAGGCGAGGGCGTCGCGTTCGATCCGGGGCGACGCTATTCGATGCCGTATACCTGGCTGGTGCTCGGCATCGGCTATCGCAAGGCCGCGATGCCGCGCGGGTTCATGCCAAACTCGTGGCGCTATCTGTTCGATTCGCCACAATTCACGCAGCGCATCGCGTTGCTTTCGGAATCGGCGGACCTCGTTCGCCTGTGTGCGAAATACCAGGGCATTTCGCTGAACGGCATTCCCGATGCGAACCTGAGCTCGATCGAGCAAATGCTCATCCGGCAGAAGCCGCACGTGAAAGCTTTCCACGAGGACGATGGTCAGGATCTGCTGGCGGCAGGCGAGATCGATGTCGTGCTGGAGTACAATGGCGATATGGCGCAACTGATGGGCGCCGAGGGCGGCGACGCGTTCGGTTTCGTCGTGCCGAACGAAGGCACGCTGATCAACTCGGATTGCTTGTGCATTCCGACGGGCGCGCCGCACGTCGACGACGCGCATGCGTTCATAAATTACCTGCTCGACGCTGAGGCGGGCCGGAAGATCACCGAGGAAATCCAGTATCCGACCCCCAACCGCGCTGTGCGCGATCTGATGCCGGACAGCTACAAGAACAATCCAGTCATCTTCCCGCCAGCCGACGTTATGGCCAAGAGCGAGTACGGCGCGTTCGAGGGCGATGAGCGGTCGCGACTCTACGAGGAAATTTTCACGCGCATCAGCGCGGCTTGATGTTGGCGTACATAACGCCCCGCGAGCTTTGCGACCCTCCCCCCTTGTGGGGGAGGGTAGGGAGGGGGGGCGTGCAAGCATTGGCGCAAACGGCGCCGTTGCGAATTCTCCTGACCGCCCCCCACCCCCTGCCCCCTCCCCGCAAGGGGGAGGGGGTTTAGATGGAGCAGACCTGGCGCCAAGCGAAGGCGGCGTTCGCGGCGATTGCTACGCCGCCGATCGCTTGGCTCCTGCTCTTTTTCCTGATCCCGATGGCGGTGATCTGGGCCTATTCGTTCGGCGAAAACACCGGCCCCGTCACCATCGATCTCACCGGCACGTTCGCCAACTACATGCGCGCGGTCGAGCCGCTCTACCTGCAAATCTTCTGGAAGAGCATCATCGTCGCGGGGCTGACGACGCTGCTGTGTCTCATCGTCGGCTTTCCCGTAGCGCTGGCGATCGCGTTTGCATCGCCAAAGGCCAAAGCATGGCTGCTCTTGCTGATCATGCTGCCGTTCTGGACGAACCTGCTCATCCGCACCTTCGCGCTGATCGCGGTCTTGCGCGAGAACGGCTACGTAAACTTCGCGTTGGAATGGCTTTGGAATAACGCCAGTGGGCTGATGACGCTGATCGGCCTGCAGCCGCTCGGCGAGTTCGAGCCGTTGACTTTGCTCTACAACAACACCGCGGTCGTGATCGGGCTTGTGTACGTCCACCTGCCGTTCATGGTGCTGCCGCTCTATTCGGCGCTCGACCGCATGGACCACTCGCTGATGGAGGCGAGCCTCGATCTGGGCGCAGGGCACTTGCGCACGATCTGGTCCGTGGTCGTGCCGCTGGCGGCGCCCGGGATTGCATCGGGCGTGCTGATCACTTTCATCCCGGCGCTCGGCGCCTACCTCACGCCTGATTTGCTCGGCGGCACCGACAGTCAGATGATCGCCAACGTGATCGAACGGCAGTTCAAGCGCGCCAACGATTGGCCGTTCGGCGCGGCGCTTTCGTTCCTGCTGATGTATCTGACGTTCATCGCCATCGCCGCGCAGGCGTTCGTGCAGCGACGCAGCGAGCGGAGGGGCTGATGGCGGACGAAGCCCTCACCACGATCCCGCCTGTCGGCGCGCCTGTACGCGAGCTGAAGGATAAGGCGGGTCCGCTTGAATACATGCGGCAATGGCCGCTCCGGGTGATCGTCGGCGCGACGTTGGTGTTTCTCTACCTGCCGCTGATCACGTTGATGGTGTTCAGTTTCAACAACAGCCGCCGCAACATTGTCTGGCAGGGCTTTACGTTCGACTATTACGAGAAAGCGCTGGGCAATTCGTCGCTGATCCAGGCGTTCGTCAACTCGCTCACCATCGCTTTCTTCTGCACGATCATATCTGTGATCCTCGGCGCGCTCGCCGCCGTGATGCTATGGCGCTTCCGGTTTCCCGGAAAAACACTCGTCGAAGGCGGTATGGCGTTGCCA
The DNA here is from genome assembly GCA_052387215.1 of Caulobacteraceae bacterium. Lineage (GTDB taxonomy): Bacteria > Pseudomonadota > Alphaproteobacteria > Caulobacterales > Aquidulcibacteraceae > Vitreimonas. The sequence goes on along the minus strand of JBQTJK010000023.1, from coordinate 37,376 downwards.
ATCGTCGTGCCGGAAATCTGCATGGGCGTGGCGATGCTCGTGTTCTTCGCCCGCGTGATGGCATGGCCGTTGGGGCTGCCGTGGCCGCTGAACCTTGGCGCCATCACGATTGCCCACATTTCTTTTGCGTTCCCGTTCGTCGCTACCGTGGTGCGCGCGCGGCTCTCCTCGTTTAATCGCGAGCTGGAGGAGGCGGCCAAGGATCTGGGCGCGAGCGAATGGCGCACGTTCTGGGATGTGCTGGTGCCGCACATGCAGCCCGGGCTGATTGCCGGCGCCTTGCTGGCGTTCACCTTGTCGCTGGATGACTTCGTCATCACCTTCTTCACCGCCGGGCCCGATACGATCACCTTCCCGGTGAAAGTCTATTCGATGCTGCGTTTCTCGGTGACGCCCGAAGTGAACGCTGCCTCGACCATCCTGATTGTCGTGACCGTGATCCTGACGGCCATTGGCCTGCAGATGCAGAGCCAAGAGCCGAAGGACAAGAAAGCCTGAGCCGATGACCGACGCAGCTCTCTCGAACGCTCCGGCCGCGAAGCCGACGCCGCACGTCAAGGAGAACGCGATCATCTCGTTCCAGGGCGTGACCAAGCGCTTCGGCAAGATGGTCGCGGTCGACGACGTGAACCTCGACGTGCGCGAAGGCGAGTTCTTCGCGTTGCTCGGGCCGTCCGGTTGCGGCAAGACGACACTGCTGCGGATGCTCGCCGGCTTCGAGACGCCGACGGAAGGGCGCATCCTGATCGACGGGAAGGACATAGCCGACCTGCCGCCGAACAAACGCCCGGTGAACATGGTGTTTCAGAGCTACGCCGTGTTTCCGCACATGAAGGTGACCGACAATGTCGCTTACGGCCTGAGGATGGACGGCGTCGAGAGCGGAGAGATCAAGCGCCGCGTCGACGAGGCGCTGGAGCTGGTGAAGCTTGGCGGCCTCGGCGACCGCATGCCGGATCAGCTTTCCGGCGGCCAGCGTCAGCGCGTGGCGCTGGCGCGCGCGCTGGTGAAACGCCCGCGCGTACTGCTGCTGGACGAACCGCTCTCGGCGCTCGATGCGAAACTGCGCGATCAGATGCGCTCCGAACTGACGTCGTTGCAGGAGAAGGTCGGCATCACCTTCATCATGGTGACGCACGACCAGGACGAAGCGCTCGCCATCGCCACGCGCTGCGCGGTGATGAACCGCGGCGTGCTGGCGCAAGTAGCGACGCCCGGGGATCTCTATGAGTTCCCGAATTCGCGCTTCGTTGCAGACTTCGTGGGCTCCGTGAACATGTTCGAAGGCGTGCTGGCCGAAGATGAGCCCGGGCACGCGCTTGTGCGCGCCCCGGAACTTTCCGCGCCGGTTTACCTCGACCACGGCGTGACGGGCGCCAAAGGCTCGACCGTTTGGGTCGCACTCCGCCCTGAGAAGATCGAGATGCACAAGCGCGCCGAGGGCCCGGCGGCGATGAAGATGGAGGATGCGCCGGAAGGGACGAACGTCGTGCCAGGCGTCATCCGCGACATTGTCTATCTCGGCAGCGAGACCAATTATGAGGTCGAGCTTCAAGGCGGGCGGCGCGTAAAGACGTTCCGTTCCAACCTGACGCGCTACGACCAGGAAGATTTCACCTGGGACGAGCCGGTGTGGCTCGCATGGCACGCCTGTTCGCCCGCAGTGCTCCTATCTTGAGACCAATGACCAACTCACCGCGTCCCGTCCTCGGCGTCATCAGCTGCAACCGTTCGGTGGAGAACCAGTCGGCGCAGGTGGTGATGACGCGCTATCTCGTCTCGGCGCTCACCTATGCTGACGCCGCCGCTCTGCTGGTGCCGGCAATGCCAGATTTGATGCACGCGAAGGAAGTCGCGCCGCGGCTCGATGGCTTGCTGCTGACCGGCACGCCGTCGAACCTCGATCCAAAACGCTATGGCGTCATCATTGATGACGCGCCGGGCCCATTCGATCCCGCACGCGACGAGATGACAGCGCATCTGATTGAAGGCATGCTGGAGTTAGGCAAGCCGGTGTTCGGCATTTGCCGCGGCTTCCAGGAGCTGAACGTCGCCTTCGGCGGCACACTGCGGCGCGACATGGCGGAAAACCCCGACCTCATCGCGCACCACGCGCCCGACGACAGGAGCTTCGCGGAATACTTCGAGCACTTGCACCCGGTGCATCTCACGGATGGCGGCGTGCTGAAGCGCGCATATCATCGCGACGAGCTGGATGTCGTCAGCGTCCATTATCAGGGCGTCGATAAGATTGGCGGCGGGCTCAACGTAGAGGCCACCGCGCCGGATGGCGTGGTCGAGGCGATCTCGGCTGAAGTGAACGGCGCGCCGATCCTGGCGGTGCAGTGGCATCCGGAATGGAAAGCGCACGAGAACCCTGAGAGCCAAACCTTCTTTAAGCTTTTGGGCCGAGCTCTGCGCCGCGAGCCGCTCGTCGCCGGCTAAGTGCGCCGCACCAACAAGAACAAGGGGACGACAATGCCTGCGCGCAATTACGATATCCCAGAACTGCGCCGTCTCGACGTCGCGCATCATCTGCCCGCGCAAGCGAACTATGGTGAGATCCATGCCCTCGGCGGCAGCCGCATCATCACCCGCGCCGACGGCTGCACGATTTACGACGGCGACGGCAACGCGATCTTGGACGGCATGGCTGGCCTCTGGTGCGTGAATGTCGGCTATGGCCGCGACGAACTCGTACGCGCAGCGACCGAGCAGATGCAGGAGCTGCCGTTCTACAACACGTTCTTCAAGACGGCGACGCCGCCGACTGTGATGCTAGCGGCCAAACTCGCGAGCCTGCTCGGCGGCGATCTGCAGCACGTGTTCTTCAATTCCTCCGGCTCGGAGGCCAACGACACCGTGATGCGCATGGTGCGCCATTATTGGAACGTCAGCGGTCAGCCGAAGCGCACCATCTTCATCAGCCGTTGGAACGCTTATCACGGCTCGACGATGGCCGGCGCGAGCTTGGGCGGCATGAAGCACATGCATCCGATTGGCGGCCTGCCGATTCCCGGCGTCGAGCACGTAGCGCAGCCGTACAAGTTCAATGAAGGCTTCCACGAGGATGAAGAAGCGTTCGGCGCACGCGTGGCCCAGGAAATTGAGGAGCGCATCCTGAAGGTTGGCCCAGAAAACGTTGCAGCTTTCATTGGCGAGCCGCTGCAGGGGGCCGGCGGCGTGATCATCCCGCCGAAAGGCTATTGGAAGCGCGTTGAGGCGATCTGCAAGAAATACGGCATTCTGCTCGTCTCTGACGAAGTGATCTGCGGCTTCGGTCGCTTGGGTTCGTGGTTCGGCTTCCAGCACTATGGTGTGACGCCCGATCTGGTACCGATGGCGAAGGGCTTGTCGTCGGGCTACCTGCCGATTTCAGCGGTTGGCGTGTCGCATAAGATTGTGGAGGTTCTGCGCGAGAAGGGGGGCGACTTCGTGCACGGCTACACTTACTCGGGACATCCTGTCGCCGCCGCCGTTGCACTCAAGAACCTCGAAATCATCGAACGCGAAGGCCTGGTCCAGCGCGCGAAGAACGATGCTGGCCCGTATTTCGCCGAGGCGCTAAAGCGTCTCGAAGGCGATCCGCTGGTCGGCGAAGTGCGCTCGCTCGGTTTGATCGGCGCGGTCGAGATCGTCTCGCGTCCCGGCACGAACGAGCGCTTCACCGGCAAGGAGGGCAAAGCCGGTCCGATTGTTCGCGACACTTGCATCAACAACGGTCTGATGGTGCGGGGCATTCGCGATTCCATCGTCATGTGTCCGCCGCTGATCGTCAGCCACGCCGAGATCGACCGCATGGTCGATATCATCGCGCGTTCGCTGCGCGAGGCAGAGCCCGCGCTGCGTGTGTTGAAAGCGGAAGACAAAGGCGGTCTCGGTTAGACCGCCGCCTTGAACTCAGCACTGGCCGCAAGTCCGGTGCGACCGAGCAGGCCCATACCGTCGGAAATGTCGCGCGCGATTGCTTCGCGCAGCGCCGCCGCATCCCCCGCTTCGATCGCCCGGATCGCCGCTTGATGGCTGTCATTGAGCTTGGCGCTGGAAACGCGGCCATAAACCACGCGCATATACGGCCCGAACTGCAGCCAAAGCGTCTCGATCAACTGCGTCAGCGTCTTCTGCGGCTGGGCGCGATAAAGCGTGAAGTGAAAATCGTAGTTGGCCTGCATGTAGCGCGTCGTCTCCCGCGATTGCTGCATCCAGCGCCGCATCGATCTCGCGCAGCCGCTTCACTTGCGCTGTCTTCAAGTCCGGCAACGCGAGCGCCGCAGCTTCTGGTTCGAGCAGCAAGCGGCAGCGGAGCAAATCTTCGAACCGCTCTTTCGTCATTTCGGGCACGCGTACGCGCCGTTTGGAACGGATCGACACCGCGCCCTCCGCCGACAACCGCGAAAGCGCATCGCGCACCGGCGTCTGGCTCACGCCCAACTCAGAGGCGAGGCCGCGTGTCGACAATTCGTGGGAAGGCGAGATATGGCCGGTGACGATGCGTTGGCGCAGTTCCGCATAGACGCTTGCGTTGAGGCCCTCGTCCGGGCCCTTGAAGTTCAGGATCATGACGCCGCTCTTAACCTCAAGGCGGCCGGGAAATCACGCGGAATCAACAGGCGAACGGCATTCGCTGGCGGCCTGTGGCGCCTTGACTTGCCCCTGGGCGAGCCCGGATATTGGCCCGATCAGGTGACTTATGCGCTCCCGCGGCCTTCGCAAGAAGGCGGATGGGCGCGGTTCGCAGGCGGCTATTCGCAGCTCCACCAGTCGGTACGCGCCGCGTCTATTGAGAAAAGAATTTCAGTTGCGGTCTCGCGCGCCGGTCGGCCGGGCGCATGCGCGCGCCCGCGCGAAAGAATGTGTGTTTCATGAGCTTCTCGAATTGGATTAAAGAGCGCGGCATCGGCGAAGTCGAATGTCTGATCCCGGATCTGAACGGAGTCATTCGCGGCAAGGTGTTTCCGGCGCAGAAGTTCTTGCAGAGCGAGCGCGACGGCTCGCTGCGGATTCCGTCCAGCATCTATCTGCTCACGGTCACCGGTGAGTACGCCGATGAGGCCGATGAGGCGATGTCTACGCAGGATCCAGATGTCGTCCTGAGGCCCGACATCGATACGATCTGTGCGGCGCCGGGATACAAGACCCCGACCGCATTCGTCTTCGCCGATACTTACAACACCGACGGCGAACCTTACGATATTGCGCCGCGTTATGTGCTGCGCCGCGTCATCAAACTCTACGAAGAGGCCGGCCTTCGACCGGTCGTGGCGCCGGAACTCGAATTCTATCTGACCCAGGTCAACACGGACCCTGACCTCCCGCTGTTGCCGCCCGCCGGCCGCTCGGGGCGCTCCGAAACGTCACCGCAGCCCTACGGCCTCGAGGCGATCACCGAATACGAAGACCTGATCGAGACGATCTATGAGCACGCGGAAGCCGCGTCGTTGCATCTCGACACGATGATCCACGAGAGCGGCACGGCGCAGCTTGAGATCAATTTCAACCACGGCGACCCCGTGCACGTCTCCGACCAGGTGCTGGTGTTCAAGCGTATCGTCCGGCAAGTGGCGTTGAAGCACGGCGTCTACGCGACGTTCATGGCCAAACCGATGGAGAACCAGCCAGGTTCGGCGATGCACCTGCATGTGTCGTTGGTCGATGCGAAGAAGGGCACGAACCTGTTCGGCGCCGAGGATGGCGACGGCCTTACCGAGATGTTCCGCCATTTCGTCGGCGGGCTGCAAAAATATCTGGGCGACGTGACGCCACTGTTCGCGCCGAACGTCAACTCGTTCCGCCGCATGCGGCCCGACTTTTCGGCGCCGATCAATCTGCAATGGGGGTACGACAATCGCTCTTGCGGACTGCGCGTGCCGATTTCGCACCAGAGCAACAGGCGCATCGAGAACCGTCTGCCGGGCGCGGACGCAAACCCGTATCTCGCCATCGCGGCTGTTCTCGTGTGCGGCTTCATCGGTATCCGCGACAAGATCGCGCCCAACGAAATGGTGCAGGGCAGCGCTTATAGGTGGGCGCGCACCTTGCCACGCACGCTGAGCGAAGGGCTCGATCGGTTCAAAACCTGTCAGCCGGTGATCGAATTGCTTGGCGAGCACTTTTGCACCGCGTTTCAAATGATCAAGGCGCACGAGCTGAGCAATTTCGAGGGCGTGATCAGCTCATGGGAACGCGACCACCTGCTGCTCAAGGTCTAGCGGACGTGCGTAGCGCGCGACTCTCCTCCCCCTCTATGGGGGAGGTGGCCGCGAAGCGGTCGGAGGGCGTGGCGCCGCAACATCGCCCGATTTGCGACGTTGGCGTTTCCACCCTCTCAGTCGGCTCGCTGTGCTCGCTGACAGCTCCCCCATTGAGGGGGAGCAGGGTCGCATTTGCTTGAACGCCTCGTTCAACTCCAACTTTGGCATGGAGCGGTCGTACTATGTAGCGACCGCCAATCCGTTTGCGCCCGCGCCGAAGCTCGAAGGCGACGCGAGCGCCGACGTCATCGTCATCGGCGGCGGCTACACCGGACTGCATGCGGCGCTGAACGCAGCTGAGCGCGGGTTTTCCGTCATCCTGCTGGAGGCGGACCGCATCGGTTGGGGTGCATCGGGCCGCAATGGCGGACAAATGATTCCCGGCTGGCGCAAGGGCGCAACCGAGCTGATCGCGCGCTACGGCAAGGAGAAGGCGAGGGCGCTGTTCGAGCTCGCGCTCAGCGCACGCACGCTGACGCTCGATCGCATCGCCCAGCACAACATCCAATGCGACTTGCACGTGAGCGGCCATCTCACCCTGCCCGCGAAAGCGAGGGAGAGCGCTTGGATGAATGCGGAGGCGGCGGTGCTGGCGGACATCATGGACTATCCGCACGCGCGTGTGCTCTCGTCCGTCGAGACGCGCGAGAAGGTCGCGACCGGCGTCGAATTTCAGGGCGCGCTCTTGGACGAATGCGGTGGGCAACTGCATCCGCTGAATTACGCCTTGGGTCTGGCGGATGCAGCGCGCGGAGCTGGTGTTCGCCTGCATGAGCGTTCTCGCGTTGCGCACCTCGACACGTCAGAGGGCGTGATCGCGCACACCGAAAGCGGCGCCGTTCGCGCCCGCCATGGGGTTCTTGCCTGCGATGCCTTGCTCGATGGCCTCGAGCCGCGCATCGCCAAGCGCATCATGCCGGTGGCGAATTATTTGATCGCGACCGATCCGTGCGACGACCCTGAGAGCATCGTCGCCGATCATCTCGCGGTCAGCGACAGCCGCTTCGTCGTGAATTATTTTCGCATAAGCGAGGATGGCCGGCTCATCTTCGGCGGCGGCGAGCGCTACACGCCGCGCCCGCCCGACGACATCGCCGCGTTCGGACGCCGGCACATGCTCAAGATCTTTCCGCAGTTGCAGCGCGCAAGGATCGAGTACGCCTGGGGCGGTTTGGTCTCGATCACGAGGTCGCGCCTGCCGCACGTCGGGCGCATCGGCGATCTCTTCTTCGCGCACGGCTACTCGGGCCAGGGCGTTTTGCTTCCGGCGCTCACGGGCAAGGTGCTGGTCGAAGCGATGGCGGGAACGGCGGACCGCTTCGATGTGCTCGCCGGCATCGCGCCGCCCGAGTTTCCGGGCGGCGCCGCGTTGCGCACGCCGCTCTACGTGCTCGGCATGTTGTGGTTCGCGCTACGCGACCGGCTTTAGCGCAACCGCTCGCTTCGCCGCCGCCTCGATGCTTCCCCAATCGCCCACCCTGATTTTCTCGGCCGGCGCAATCCAGGAACCGCCAACGCACAGCACATTGCCGAGCGCGAGATACGCCGGCGCTTTTTCCGGCGTGATCGAGCCAGTCGGGCAGAACCGCGCTGCCGCCAACGGCGCACTGATGCTTTTGACAGCGCTCGCGCCGCCGAGCTGCTCGGCCGGGAAGAATTTGAAGCAGGTGTAGCCAAGGTCCAGCCCGCGCATGACCTCGCTCGACGTCGCAACGCCCGGGACAAACGGGATCGCCGCCTTCCACGCCGCCTTCATCAGCTTTGGCGTGCCGCCGGGAGAGAGCGCATAGTGCGCGCCGGCGTCGATCGCGGCGTCCAGGTCCTTCTGGCTCAGCACCGTGCCCGCGCCAATGACCATTTCCGGCGCTTCGCTAGCGACGATGCGGATCGCGTCGAGCGCCGCAGGCGTGCGCAGTGTGATCTCGATCGTGCGGATGCCGCTGGCGAGCAGCACGCGCGCGAGCGGCGCGGCGCGCGCGGCGTCGTCGACGGTGACGACCGGAATAACGGGCGTCAGGCTCAGCACGCTGGTGGCGTCTTGAGGCGTTTTCATGCGTCTTGTCTGAGCCCGCCGGCGCACACGCGCAAGCCTCAGGTGCCTCGGGCGCGCGCGCCGGAATCGAGTGCGCCTTCGCGTGCGGGCGTCATGTCGGCGAGGTTCCAGTCGTCTGGATTGAACGGGCGGCGCGTCATGGTCTGCACCGGGTAGCCGCCGACTTGCGCCTCGTTGTCGATGATCTGTCCGCGGCCCTCGGCAGTGTCAGCGATGACGCGAATGTCGTTCTGGTCGCGGTCCCACGGCCGCGCGCCCGCGTTGCGCAGCACATAGCGCTCGACTTCGGTAGCCGGCATGGGCTCGAGTCCCGCGGGCCAGGTCTGCGGCCGGCGCATCTGAATGATGTGCGCATTGCCGGTGGCGTAGCGGCCAAACATCGGCAGCGGACGGCCGATGCGATCGACCGCGACGTTGTCGCGCCCATAGTATTCCACGTCGCCGTGGCCGCCGATCATCATGAAGGCGAGCGCTTCCGGCGTCGACTGTCCCGCGCGCAGCACATTGCCAACCACCGACATCTGCCCGTTCTGAAACGGTTGAGCGCCCCATTCCTCGGCCATGAGGTTGTAGTGAATGGCGCGCTGGCCCGGATTGTAGATCAAGTTGTTGACGATCGCGCCGCGCACGCCACCCTTGAACAGCGGGCTGCGCTCGACGTTGTGAGCGTAGAGATTCCCGTAGATCAGAATGTCGGTGATGTTGTCGTGGATCAGCGATCCTTTTGAGTGCTCGAACTTCGAATGCGTGGCATGGGCCAAGCCCTCGGCGATGATGTTGTGCGAATAGGTGATGCGATGTGATGTGCCGGCCCGCCATTCGTCCGGCGTCGCGCCAGTGAATCGCGGGCCCGAGGCGGAGAGATTCTCGTCCGTCCCCCAAGTCAGCGTGCAATGATCGACGATGAGATTGTACGCGCTCAGCGTGGAGAGCGCGTCTTCATCCCAGCCGCTGTGCCACTCCTGGCCCGCGGAGCCGGGGCGGATGCGAATGTGCTGGATGATCACGTCGTGCGTAGCGACATCCATACCGCCACGGATAAGCGTGACGCCAGGGGAGGGCGCGGTTTGCCCCGCGATGGTCATGAACGGCTCGCGCGCCACAAGCGTGCGGCGGTCCAAATCGATGACGCCGCCGACTTCAAACACGATAATGCGCGGGCCCGCCGTCTCGATCGCCGCGCGTAGCGAACCCGGCCCTTCGCCGTTCAAATTCGTGACCCGGATGATCTGGCCACCCCGCCCGCCAGGCGTGTCTGCGGCCCAACCCAGCGCGCCCGGGAAAGCGAGCTGCGGCGCGACGGCAGGCGCCGGCTGCTGCGCTGCGCCAGGGGAAGCGGTCAGGGCAAGAACGAGGGCCAGAACAAATCCACGGATCATGGTCTCGATCTCTCCCCTAGTCGCTTTCGGGCGCAACTGATCTCGCCGGGCCGAAGCAAATTGACACCGGTTTCCTAAGGGTGCAATCTTTTGCATGTGAAGGGCGTGGCGCAGGTTCTCGCGTGCGCCCAACACACGGAAAACGTTACCTTATTCCACAGGGCGAGGACGAAACGTGCCGCACTCCGCCGCTTCCGCGGCCGCCATCGCCCGAGCCTTCGTCGATGCGCGTCGCATGGCCGCGCCGTTGCGAGACTTTCCCGGGCCGATGCCTGCGGATCTCGTTGGCGCCTACGCGATCCAGGAGGCCGCGATCCGGCTGTGGTCGGACGAAATCGCAGGCTGGAAGATCGGCATGGTGCCGTCGGAGCTGCGCGGCAAATTGGGAGTCGAGCGCATCGCGGGCCCCATCTTTGGGCGTCAGGTCATCGCCGCATCAGCCGACGAGATTGTTGACCTTCCCGTCGTACGCGGCGGCTTCGCTGCCGTGGAAGCAGAGTTCGTGCTCAGGATCGGTCGCGACCAGGCTGCCGCGCCGCGCGTGTGGAGCGCGCTGGATGCCGCCGAAATGATCGGCGCCGTCCATATCGGCGTCGAACTCGCCGGCAGCCCCTTCGCCGGCATCAACGACTACGGGCCGGCGGTGACGGCGTCGGACTTCGGCAACAATTCCGGTCTCGTTGTCGGCGGCGAGGTGAACGACTGGCGCACCAGCGATTGGCGCTGCGCCTCTGCCCGGACATCGATCGACGCCACGCCAGTGGGCGAAGGCAACGCGGCCATGCTGCCGGGCGGCCCGCTTGCGGCGCTTGCGTTCTTGCTGACCCACTGCGCCGAACGCGGCCGGCCGTTGCGCAGGGGACTGTGGGTTTCGAGCGGCGCTGTCACCGGCGTGCACAGGATCGAAGCGGGCCAATCGGCGGAGTTCTCCTTTGGGGACTATGGCGTGCTGCGCTGCCGCGCTGTCGCCGCCCGCGGCGAACAGACTCCCGCCGCCGCCAGCGCTGCGCTCTAATGCGGCGATGGAGAGGAACGCCATGATCGCGCGCCGCAATCTGCTCGCTTCCGGCGCCGCGGCGTTCGGGCTCGCCGCCTGTGCGCCGCGAGCCAGCGACGGCGCGCTGACGGCGGTGGACGTTCATCCGACCGACTATCCCACCGTCGAAGCCGTGCGCTGGATCGGCGCTGAACTCGAGCGTGAAACCAGCAGGCGTCTATCGATCCGTTCTTACCCCGGCGGCCAGCTCGGCGCCGAGAACGACACGGTCGCGCTGACGCATTTCAACGTTCTCGACTTCTGCCGCGTCACCGCGGCCGCGTTGAACAACGCGTTCCCACTCACACGCGCGCTGGTGCTGCCGTACTCGTTTCACACCGAAGAGCATATGCGCCGGGCCGTTGATGGCCCGGTGGGCCAGGAGATCCTCGCCGGCTTCGAACGCCGCGGCCTGATCGGACTTGCTCTCTATGATGGCGGCGCACGCTCGATATACTGCGCGCGCCGTCCAGTGCACGAGCCGCGCGACATGCATGGCCTCAAAGTGCGCGTGCCGCGCTCGGACATCTTCCTCGAAATGCTCGACATGATGGGCGCGAACGCCACGCCGATTCCATTCGGCGAAGTGTTCACAGGCCTGCAGACGCATTTGATTGATGCGGCGGAGAACAATTGGTCCACCTTCCAATCGACGCGCCAGTATGAAGTGGCGCGCTATTGGTCTGAAACGCAGCACTGCCATTCGCCGGACGTGCTGCTGTTCTCCAAGAGGCGCTACGATATCCTGTCGCGCGCCGACCAGGACTTGCTCCGCGCCAAGGCGCGCGAGTCCGTCACGGTGATGCGCGACCTCTGGGACGAGAAACAGGCGCGTGCACGGCAAATCGTGCTCGAGGCCGGCGTCGCGGCCAATGACGTGGACCGCGCGGCGTTCCGCACTGCGGTCGAGCCGATGCGCCGGCGCTACGCGCAAGACGAAACCATCGGCGCCTTGATGCGCCGGATCGAGAACGAAGCCTGAGCAACAGGCGGGGGAGGAGCAATGGCGGCAAGGCGATCCGGAATCACCGGCGCGTTCGACGTGCTGGCGGGCGTCACCGTGACGATCGCATCCGCCGCGCTCGTGAGCCTGGTGCTGGTGCTCGCGTGGCAGGTCATAGGCCGCTACGTGCTCAACGATTCCCCGAGCTGGACCGAACCGGTGGCGCTCACGCTGATGAGCGTCTCGGCGCTGTTTGGCGCGGCGGTCGCGGTGCGGGCGGAGTCGCATTTCAGCTTCCCGACTCTGATGGAGTCCTCGCCGCCTCCGATCCGGAGCTTCTTGCGCTTCATGGCCCGGCTGATCGGTGTTGCTTTCGGCGCGGCGCTGTCGTGGTTCGGCTTCTTTCTGATGGCCGACAGCTGGGACACGCCGATGGCAGGCGCGCCCGCGCCGGAGGGCGTGGCATACGCCGGGCTCGCCTTCGGCGGCGTGCTGATCGCGCTGTTTGCGCTCGAGCGGCTCTTCACCGGCAGCCCGGCGAAGCCCGTGCACGAGGGCGCGTAAAATGGAAATCGCCATCCTGTTCGGCGTCTTCGCGCTGCTCTTGGTTCTTGGCGTGCCGATCGCATTCGCGATCGCGACCGCGACGCTGGCGACGGTCGTGTACCTCGGCCTACCGCCGGTCGTCGTCGTTCAGCAAGTGTCTGCAGGCTTCAACAAGATCTCGCTGCTGGCTATCCCGCTCTTCATCTTCACCGGCGAGCTGATGATGCGCGGCGGTATCTCCGAGCGGCTGATCTCGCTCGCCGCATCCCTGGTTGGGCACTTGCGAGGCGGACTGGGTCAGGTAAGCGTCGTCGCCTCGACCTTGTTCGGCGGCGTCTCGGGCTCGGCGCTGGCGGACGTGTCGGCAATCGGGCCCACCATGATCCCGCAGATGTCCAAGCGCGGCTTCAGCAAGGACTATGCGGTCGATGTTACAGTCGCGGCGTCGCTTGTCGCGCTGCTGCTGCCGCCTTCGCACAATCTGATTCTGTTCTCGGCCGTCGCGGGCGGTGGCGTTTCGATCGCCGATCTGTTTGCCGCAGGCATCATTCCGGCCCTGCTGCTGGCGATCGGCGTTATGAGCGCGGCGTATTGGCTCGCGCGCGTGCGCGGCTATCCGACCGAGCCGTTTCCCGGTTTCGGCGCCGTGCTTTCGAGGTTGGTGGCGGCGATTCCTGGCTTGCTGATGATTTTCGTCATCTTCGGCGGCATTCGAGCGGGGATTTTCACAGCCGTCGAAAGCAGCGCCATCGCCGTGCTCTACGCCTTGGCCGTGACGTTGCTCATCTATCGCGCGCTCGGCTGGAGAGAATTCTGGGCCGCTGCTGCGCACGCTGCGCGCTCTTCGGGAGCGGTGCTGTTCGTCATCGGGGCGGCTGGCGCGTTCGGGTGGCTGATTGCCTACCTGCAGATTCCCGGCGTCGTGGTCGAATCGCTCAATGCACTGACCGACGACAAGAACGTTGCGCTGTTGCTGATGCTGATTGCGCTGCTGATCATGGGCACGTTTCTCGATCTCGCGCCGAAGATCATCATCGTGACGCCGATCTTCCTGCCGGTCGCGCGCGCCTACGGCATCGAGCCGATGCATTTCGGGGTCATGATGGTGCTGGCCGGCGGCCTCGGCCTAATGATGCCGCCTATCGGCTCGGTGCTGTTCGTCGGCTCCGCCATCGGCGGCATCACCATAACCGAAGCGATGCGCTCGATCTGGCCGTTCTTCTTCGCCGCGCTTGCTGTGCTTTTGCTGGTGACGTTCGTCCCGGCGCTATCGCTGACGTTGCCGGCGCTCTGGCGCTAACGACGCACAGTGAGATCAGCAGCGAGGAACGTTTCGATGTCCGCGGCGGAGGCCAGATTGAAGTCGCCGGGGATCGTGTGCTTGATGCACGCCGCGCCGAGCGCAAAACGGACGGCGCGATCGTGGTCAAAACCGCTGCGCAGCGCATGGATCAGTCCCGCGGCAAATGCATCGCCAGCGCCGATCCGATCGACGATGTGCATGAGTTCGATCGCGGGCGCTTCCCAGGCGCTGTCGCGTGCATGCATCGCCGCCGACAGCGCGTGGTGGTTTACGCTGTGCTGAATGCGCGCAGTGCCCGCCACCAGCTGCAAGTTCGGAAATGCCGCGAGCGCCGCCTCGGCAGCTTCGCGTGCATCCGCCGGCGAACCACCCAGGATGAGCGCGATGTCGCGTTCGCTGCCAAAGATAATGTCGGCGTGCGCGAGGATCCGACGCAAGATCGCCGGAGCGTCGCCGTTCCACGCTTGCCAGAGCTTTGCCCGATAATTGCAATCGAACGAAACGGTCAGGCCCAGTTTGCGCGCTTCCGCAACCGCGCGGATAGCGGCGTCCGCGATAGTGGGCCCAAGCGCCGCAGTGACGCCCGAGACATGCAGCCAGCCCGCGCCGTGCAAAACCTCACGCCAATCCGTGGCGGCGTGATTGGCGTTGACGAACGCGGAGTGCGCGCGGTCGTAGATCACCTCCGCCGCACGGCCCCCGGCGCCCGGGCTCAGGAAATATAAGCCCATCCGGCCCGGCGCGAACGCGATGCGCGAGGTCTCGACGCCGCAGCGGCGCAATTCATTGCGCGCGGCGAATCCGAGGGCGTTGTCCGGAAGCGTTGTGAAGACGGACGCGGCGTGTCCGAGCTGCGCGAGGGACACCGCGACGTTGGCCTCCGCGCCGCCGACGCAGAGGTTGAGTTGTGGCGTTTGCAGCAGCAGCTCGGCGCCCGGCGCTGACAACCGCAGCAGCACTTCGCCGAAACAGACAATACCGCCGTCTTTGCGCAACGCCGTCATCGCGCCAGCCAACCTCCGTCGACGGGAATGATGGCGCCGTTCACGTAATCCGACGCGCGCGACGCGAGAAAGACCGCCGCCCCGCCAATGTCACTGGGTTCGCCCCAGCGCCCGGCGGGGATGCGTGAAAGAATCTCGGCGTTGCGCTTCGCGTCCTCGCGCAATTGCGTGGTGTTGTCGGTGGTCATGTAGCCCGGCGCGATGGCGTTGACGTTCACGCCTTTTGCCGCCCATTCGTTGGCGAGCAGACGCGTGAGACCGGCGAGGCCGCTCTTCGATGCCGTGTAGGAGGGCACGCGAATGCCGCCCTGAAACGAAAGCATCGAGGCAATGTTGATGATCTTGCCGCGCCCTTGCGCGATCATATGACGGCCGGCGGCCTGCGAGAGAAAGAAAACCGATTTCAGGTTCGTGTCGATCACCGCGTCCCAATCGGCTTCCGTAAACTCAGTCGAGTCGGCGCGGCGGATGATGCCGGCATTGTTGACGAGAATGTCGAGGCTGCCGAACTCGCGTTTGGTCCTATCTACGATTTGGGCAAGCTGCTTGATCGAACTCAGATCCGCTTCGATGTTTGCGAACCGGCGCCCGAGCGCCTTGACCTGCGCCTCTGTCGCCGCCGCCGCGCGCCGGCTGACGCCGGCAATGTCGGCGCCCGCCTCGGCAAGCGCAAGCGCGATGGCTTGCCCGAGGCCCACATTCGCGCCGGTAACGAGCGCAACCTGGCCGCTCAGATCAAACGCATGGCCGCTCACAAACGCCTCACTTGAGCTGGCAGATATCGAGCACGTTCATGTCGGTGTAGTCCAGATTCTCGCCGCCCATGGCCCAGATAAACGCGTAGCTTGAGGTGCCCGAGCCCATATGGATCGACCAGGCGGTGAAATCACCGCTTGTTCGTTCTCGATCACGATGTGGCGCGCCCGGTCAGGCTCGCCCATGAAATGGAAGACGCGCTGATCTGCCTCCAAGCCGAAATAGAAATACACCTCCGAGCGCCGGTCATGCAGGTGTGGCGGCATCGTATTCCAGACGCTGCCCGGCTTTAGAATGGTCAACCCCAGCAGCAACTGCGCCGAGCGGCACACGCCGGGAACGATGTATTGGTAGATCGTGCGCTCGTTCGAAGTCTCGAGCGCGCCGCGCTCGAGCGGCGTGGCTTCGGCGATGGAAATTTTCTTTAGCTCGAACGCGGCATGCGCGGGCGTGCTGACGAGATAGAAGCGCGCCGGGTTCTTTGCATCGAGCGATTCAAATCGCACCTCGTTCGAGCCCATCGGCACATAGAGCCCATCGCGCGATGAGAGTTCGACCCGCTTGCCATCGACCGTCACTAGGCCCGGGCCGCTGGCGACATTGATCACGCCCAGCTCGCGCCGCTCCAGGAATGGCTTGTCTTTCGCTGACGCCGGCTCGGTCTGAACTGGAAGGGAAAGCGCATGCGCGGCCGGCGCGGCGCCGCCGAGCACGACGCGCTCGTTGTGCGAGTAGCAGAGCGTGATCTCACCCGGCCTGAACAAGCCGTCGACGAGATAGCGCGCGCGCAGATCGCCGTTGCTCGCGCCATCCATCATGTCCGGGTGCGTGGCGTGATAAGTTTTTTCGAACACGGCGAAGACCTCCGCTAGGCCTTGATGGTAACCGGTGTCATCAACGCACGCAACCAGAGCACTTCATTCCGGTGCAGCAGCCGTGGATTCACGCTCGACGAGGAACGCCGGAAACACCGCTTTGTCGTCCGCGGGCGGCTGATCCGCCGCGGCGCGCAAGAGATGCTGCGCGGCGGCGCGGCCCATGTCGTGGATCGGCCAGCGCACGGTGGTGAGCGGCGGCCACAAACGGCGTGAGACAGGCGTATCGTCAAAGCCGACGACCGAGAGATCATGCGGAATCGAAAGCCCGAGCTGGCGCGCCGCGTGATAGACCCCGGCCGCCATTTCGTCGTTGCTGGCGAAAATCGCGGTCGGACGCGGCTTCAGACGCAAGAGCTTTTCAGCCGCGGCGATTCCGGACTCGTACGTATAGGCGCCATCGACGCTGTAGCGCGCCGGCAAATCGACGCCGTGGTCGCGCAGCCCGGCGAGAAAGCCATCGCGCCGTTCCTCTCGCGAGCGGAAGCCCGGCGGGCCGGCGATGAAGCCGATGCGCGTGTGTCCAAGCTGCGCCAAGTGCTTGGCGGCCTCGGCCGTAGCAAGGCTATCGTTCGACGCGACGAGATGGCCGGGTTCGTCGATCACCGCTGAAGCCATACGCACGTAATGGCAGCCACGTTCCTTCAGAATCTCGACGAGTGCGTTGTTCTCCGAGATCGGCGGCAGCAGGATGACGCCGAATAGCTTCTGCCGTTCCACGAACGCGGCGACCTCGGGCAGGAAGTCGGGTGCGCTGCGGTCGCACGCGTGCACGACGAGTTCGAAGCCGCTGCCTTTCAGGCCAGCCAGCACGCCCTCTTGCATGGTGACGACCATCTGCGCGTTCGGGTTGTCGAACACCATGCCGATCAGAAATGAGCGGCGGAAGGCAAGACCGCGCGCCTGCGGATCGGGCGTGTAGCCCAATTCCTGCATCAGTCCGTGAACCCGCAGGCGCGTTTCCTCGCGCACGAACGGCGAATTATTGAGCACGCGCGAGACTGTCTTCTTCGAAACGCCGGCAAGGCGCGCGATGTCGTTGATCGTCGGCCGCCGTTTGCTCTCGCGGCGCGCAGCGTCCGCGCCGGCGCGGCGGCTGGAGGAAGAAGCACTCACGCCCGCGTTATGAGCACATCGAGGCCTGGCGCGCCAGACAGTGCGCGAAAAAAGGAAGGGCGGCCTCGAGAGCCGCCCTAGTCGTGATGCTTCTAGTAGGTAAAGCGAACGCCGGCCAGAACCTGGCGGCCATAATGGTGGTAGAACGAGCTTCTGTTGTCCGGATCCAGGAATTGGTCGCTCACTTCGTCGGTGAGGTTGAGACCCTCGAACGTAAGCCGCAAGCGATCGCTGATCGCGTAGGAGCTTGCGAAGTCCACGTTGAACGTTTCGGCGGTGCTTTCGGACGTGTTGCCGTTCCGGCCGGGGATCGTTGTCAGATAATCGCTTCTGAACGCACCTGAGATGCGCGCTGAGAGACGCTCGTCTTCGTAATAGAACGTTGCGTTCCACGACTCGGTGGAGAGCCCGGTGAGATCCGCGGTCACAGTGGGATTGCCGCTGATATCGACATAGTCGATCTCGGATTCGACGTGCGTATAATTGAGCGCCACACCGAAGTTCGACCAGAAACCCGGCAAGAAGAAGAACGGCGTCTGCAGGCCGATTTCGTAGCCCTCCAGCGGTCCGCCGGGCGTATTGCGCGGTAGCGAGAACTGCCAGTTGGTGTCGCTCGGGCTGCACGTCGCGGGGAAGGCCGGACCGCAAGCCGCGATTGCGACACTGTCGGGCAATCCCAGCGGATTGCCAGTGAACGTGCCGGTTTGGCGCACCGTCTGCACGAAGGAGTCGATGTCCTTGTAGAAGTAGGCGATCGAGAACAGCGCTTCGGGACGGAAGTACCATTCAAAGGAGAAGTCGTAGGCGCGCGCCCGGAATGGATCGAGGTTCGGGTTGCCGGCCGTGACCGTTTTGTTCGAGCCCGACACGCTCACTGCGGCGCCTGGATTGAGTTGACCGAGGTTCGGACGGGTCATCACATCCGCGGCGCCGAAGCGGATGAGGACATTCTCAGCCGGCTCAAGCACCATGTTGATCGCGGGCAGCGTGTCTGTGTACGTGCGTGTCACGGTGGAAAGGACGGGCGCGCCTCCAGAGAACGTGTAGCCGGTCGCGGTCTGCTCGGTTTCGACGTAGCGAACGCCCGCATTGCCGCGGAACGGCATGCCGGCGATTTCGGCGCTCCAACCGGCTTGGATATAGGCGCCGTGGTCTTCTTCGCCGACGCTGAAATTGTTGCCGAGCGCCGGTTGGATGCCCATGGCGAATACCGCGGGATCGTAGAGGTTCCAAAGACCAGCCGCTGTTTGAACGTTGGGCGCCGCCCAGCTTGTGGTTAGGCCTGCAGGAAGGCTCAAGCCCGACCCATTGATCGTGATGATCTGCGCATACGCCGAGTTTGGCGTGCCGGCCGCAAATCCGGGGATGACGCTCTCCAGGTTTGCCGTCGACCCATTCGAACGCCGCAGTTCGATACTCTCGAAATCGTAGTTTTTCCAGTTCAGGCCGCCGCTGACTGTGAGCCATTCATTCGCGTCGAACTCAACGTCGCCGTAGAGGGTGTCGAAGGTGTTGTCGACGTATTGGGGGCGCAGACGGATCTGCGAAAGCGCCCAGAAAGTTGGATCAGTTACCGGCGCGCCGCCATAGGTGATGAGCGGCAGACGATTATCGCCGCGATAATCGTAGACATAGCCGTCGACGTTGCTGTGATCCCATAATAGCGTCGTCTGAACGGGGTTTGAGTGCTCGGCCTGTGAGCGGCCAACGAACGCGTCACCGCGAAGATTGTCGCTGAACTCGTGATGCAGCGTCAGAGAAATCTGGCCTAGCTCGGAGCTCAGGGCGTCAAACCGGTTCTCGGAGCGGACATCGACGTCATTAAAGACGCCATACACAAGTGAGTTTCCTTGAATCTCATGGGCCGTCACATCGACGTCTTGGATCGCGCTGCCGCCAGTGGTGCTGAACACAGGAGATTCGAGGAGGACTCCGTGCGCGTGGCATTGTGGTCGGCGTAGAGCACGTCGAGGGTAAGGTCAGTCGCATCGCTTGGCCGCCATTGCAGGCTCAGCGTCGCGCCCAAACGATCTTGCGTGTGATCATAGACGTCGTAGCGCGGAATCCGCGGGCGAAAGGCGGCGTTGACTGCGTCAAAGTCAGGGCGCGTGCCTGCGGCGTTGGCGGCCGTTTGTCGCAGCACGCTGCCAAAGCACGAGCTTCCGCACGCGTTGACGGCCGCACCGTTCTGCCAGCGCACCGTGCTTGCGCCTTCTTCAAGCGAATCGCGGTCGCTGAAGGCGATCGAGAACAGCGCACCAACATTACCCCAATGATTGCTTACAAGAACAGCGACGCGCGGGTCGTAGGTTTCAGAAAGGTCGTTGTAGCCCCATTGGAGGGATGTCCCGAGTTCGAAGCCGTCATAGTCGAACGGCCGCGCTGTGCGCAGATCGACTGTTGCCCCCAAGGAGCCTTCCTCGGTCGAGGCCTCCGCCGTCTTGCGCACGGTGATGCTGTTGAACAGCTCCGAGGCGAAGATGTTGAAGTCGAAATTGCGGCCCCGGTTAGTGCCGCCCTCGGCGTCGGTGGAGCCCTCTGCCGACATTGCTTCCATGCCGTTCAGGCGCACGCGGGTGAATTGCGGTCCCAAGCCGCGCACCGTGATCTGCCGGCCCTCACCATTGCTGCGCGTGATGGCGACGCCAGGAATGCGCTGGATCGCTTCGGACAGATTCAGATCGGGGAAGTCGGCGATGTCCTCGGCGACGATCGCGTCGACGGCGGCGACTTCATCGCGCTTGATGTCGATGGCTGCCGCCAAACTGGCGCGGAAGCCGGTGACGACGATTTCCTCGTCCTCGACCACTTCCTGCGCCCAGGCGGCGGCAGGCAGGCCGGCGATCACCGCCAGCGAAGCGCCGAGTGCAAGCGACAGCTTGGGCCGCGAGTGTCCCTTCCGATTCATCAGTTCCTCCCCGACTTGACCCCGAGTGCGCCCGCCTTGTCGACCAGCGCCTGGAATTCTTCTGACACCGGTGTCATTTCTAGCGATGATACCGGTGTCAAACGACCTTACCAGCGATGTTCGGTTTGACAAGCGAAAGCCACCTCAAAGCGATGGGTGTCGCGCCAAGGGGTAGTGTCCTAAGTGCGCTGTGAGAAAAAAGCCGCACCTGGGTTGCGTTCGCCATGACGTTGCTGAACGCGCGAGGCCAGCACATTTGGCCATCCAGGAAGGATAAGCCGAGCCCCCTTGTTCTTGTCGCCTGGCCATGGCGGCGACGTGGCTCGGCGATGTGGCGTGAAAGCCGCGTTCCGCGAATCCCGCCCAAGGTCCCAGATGTTTATAGTTGGTCAGGAGGGTTAGCAGTCATTGACACTTTCTTAACGGAACCTTATCGTTCTACAGCAATTATTGCGGTGCAAGAATTCTGGAGAATGCATGACAGGTGTCCGTGCCAGACCTCAACGGCTGCCCGGTGAAGACGTGATTTTGACTAAGGCGGTAACCCGCGCGGCCAAATTTCTTGGACTTTCAAACGTGGCCTTGGCCCGAACGCTAGGGCTGTCCGCATCTACGGTGTCCCGTCTGCGTGCGGGGCAATATGTGCTGAAGTCAGAGGCCAAAGAATTCGAGTTGGCGGCGCTCTTTGTGCGGCTCTTCCGAAGCCTCGACGCGATCTTGGGGAGCGATGACGTAGCGTCTCGGTCTTGGCTGCAAGCCGACAATCGAGCGCTAGTTGGCAAGCCCATCGATCTCATTGCTACGGTTGCGGGGCTTGTAGATGTCGTCGCGTACTTGGACGCTAACAGAGCTAAAATCTGAAGCGAGAGCGTACGGAGGAAAGATTTGGCGCTGCGTAGAAGCGCAGCATCGATTTTCCACAATGCGCCTCGTAGATTCTGCGGCCGAGCAAGCGATACTGGAGCGTGTGCTGGAGGAAAGTAAGCCGCCAATACCGGCTGCGGCACGCGGCTTGGATTTCTTGCTCTTCACGCCATTTCGATATGATCCCGCACGAGATGGCGGCTCTCGCTTCCGACGCAAGGGACAAAAGAGCGGCGTTTTCTACGCGGCCGAAGACGTACACACCACGCTTTGCGAGCGGGCCTTTTGGCGCTTCATGTTTATGGCTGATGCGCCAGAGGCTGAGTTGCCGACCACGCCCAGCGAGCAAACGGTTTTCAGCGTCACTTGTGCTGCACGCAGTGCAATTGATTTGAGTGGGCCGCCGTTTGACGCACACGCAACGGTTTGGGAATCCCTCACCGACTATGAGCCCTGTCAGCAATTCGCCGACATCGCGCGCGATGCGGACGTGAACTTGTTGAGATACACCTCCGTGAGGGACTTTTTGCGCCGCAAGAATGTTGCGCTGCTCGATCCGTCTGGGTTCGCTGTTCCTAAACCCGTCGATTTGCAGTCTTGGCGTCTAATGCTTCGGCAAAACATCATCTTTGCGACCTGCGAGCTACCGCGTGAAGTGCTGGAATTTCCGCTCTCGATGTTCATGGCCGATTCGAGGCTAGAGCCTCTGCGCGGGCGCCTCTAGTCTTTTTGTCTTGTAGGGACCGCGCGCCTTCGGCTGGTTCACGCGGACATCAATCACGAAACCACTTGCCGCCGACGCCTTGGCGCGGGCTGCCCGTCCACGCAGTACGCTCAACCAAATCCTCAACGGACCAGACGCGATTAGTAACACTGGCCGCCTTGCCGGCGTAACGCGATGCGCCTTGTGCAAGCGGCAAAAATTGTAGTGCGCAAAGTGCAAGCCGACAGCGGCGCGCAGGTTTTTGACCCTCTTCGAAAGCCATTCGTGAGGCGCGTAAATCTGCGCATAGACATGCGCATCGTCAGGTTTTGACGCTCGATGTAGCTCGTCGAAATGTCCGCATCGTTGGGATTGCCACTAATAACAGTGCGTCGGGCCGAGACGACTTTGGGCCGAGAATAGCGGCCAGCAGATGAAAGGAGACGCCTCGTAGGCTTTCACTATTTGACCGTGGTCAACGTCGCCACCGAACTCGTGTTGAACGGCGGCAGCATATGCGTTGAACGCATCCGTTGAAAGCTGGACGCGGTTCGCAAGACGCGCGTTCAGATCGCCTAGAAAGTTGTGCGCGGTCGTGGCGTTGCGCTTGCCAATGCGAAAGCACGGAACAAGCTTGGTTTCCGCATCGAGCGCCACAAACGTCCAGAAATCGCCAACGCGGCGTGAGTCATCGTCTGCTGTCACTTGGCGCTGCTTCTTCGCGACATAGGCCAAAATCTCGTCAACTTGGATCTTGCTGCAGGGCAATTCGCGCATCTCTTCGTCCATGATTTTCGCGCTTCGCCAAAGGGACGCGCCGCATTTGGCGTAAAGTCGAGTAGCCACTTCCAGCGCCTGGACGCCGCCGATCAGAGGAGGATCACAGCCGCTGTTTGAACTTCCTATCAAATCCGCGCATCCTGCGAGGGTGATGGAAGTCAGCCAGGACCAACTCCGCGAAGCGGTCGAAAGCCAGCACGGCGGCCGGGCGACACTCGTCCAGGCCGTGCCGGTGCGCGAGGAGTTCCAGGGCCAGCCGGTCTGGGAGGGCGTCGTCCATGTGTTCGACCTGGAGGGCCATCGGCGCCTCCAGGGCGTATGCTTGGTCCCACGCCATCGAAGGGAGCGAGAACCGCCGCTTCGTCACCGTGCTTGACGTTGGGCCGGTGGATTCGCCGCTCAACGCGGTTCGGGCGGCCTTAGTGGCCGAGCGGCGAGGTAAATAGCTGCTTCAATGACCGATCCGCTGCTTCAGGCTGGGCTGGGGCTTTTGATTGCCCTGCTAGGCGTCGGCTGGCTTATCGCATCCGTACGAATAATCCGTTACTTCCGGGACCGGATTGGCTGCTTCCTGCCTGCGGGGCTGATCCTGCTAGCCGGGCTGCTGCTGATCGTCTCCGGCCTCGGCTTCGTCTGGTGCGCCATTACGTAGGGTACGGCCGTTCGCACCCGCACCTAGGACACTACCCGCCAAGGATACTCTCGCAGATGCGAGATAAATGGGCCGCGGGGTTTTGCACGCGGCGGCGAACTCTAGTTTGGTGTGTGCATGGCCGAATTCATTCCCGTCCCGCCGTTCGATCTCGTGGTTTTCGGCGCCACCGGCGATCTCTCGCTCCGCAAGCTGTTCCCGTCGCTTCTGCACCGGTTTCTCGACGGCCAGATCCCGGCGCAGTCGCGCCTCATCGGCGTGGCGCGCTCGGACATGGATTCGAGCGCCTTCCGCCAGCTCATCCACGATAGCCGCGAGGAGTTCGCGCCGGGCGCCTGCGTCAATCACGCCAAGTGCGAGGAATTTCTGCGTCATATCGAATATGTGCGGCTCGACGCCACCGCGCCCGCGGACGCATGGACGCCGCTCAAAGAAGCGCTGACCAACGGGCGCGGCAACGTCCGCATCTTCTATCTCTCCACCGCGCCCAACCTGTTCGTGCCGATCGCGCAGCGTCTGGGCGAAACCGGTCTGGCGACGCCGACATCGCGCATTGTTCTGGAGAAGCCGATCGGCCGCGATCTCGCCTCTTCGCGCGCGATCAACGATGGCGTCGGCGCCGTGTTCGACGAACAGCGCACTTTTCGCATCGATCATTATCTGGGCAAGGAGACGGTGCAGAACCTGCTCGTGCTGCGCTTCGCCAACATGCTGGTCGAGCCGGTCTGGTCACGCGCCACCATCGATCACGTGCAGATCACGGTGGCGGAAGAATTAGGCGTCGAGGGGCGGGCGGCCTATTACGATAAGTCCGGCGCGCTCAGGGACATGGTGCAGAACCATATGCTGCAACTCCTGTGTCTCGTCGCGCTCGAATCGCCGAACTCGATGGACGCGGATGCGATCCGCACCGAAAAACTGAAAGTGCTATCCGCGCTCCGGCGCATCGACGCCAAGGATGCGCCTGCCAAGACCGTGCGCGGCCAGTACAAAGCCGGGCTCGTGAACGGCGCGAAAGTGCTTTCGTACGCAGAGGAAGTCGGCAGACCGTCGCGCACTGAGACGTTCGTCGCCATCAAGGCGGAGGTCGACAATTGGCGCTGGGCCGGCGTGCCGTTCTATCTGCGCACCGGCAAACGCATGAGCGCGCGCCGCTCCGAGATCGTGGTGCAGTTCAAAGACACGCCGGTGCACATCTTCGGCGCGGACGCCGGCGCGCCCAACCGTCTCGTCTTGCGGCTGCAGCCGGACGAGGGGGTGCGGCTCTGGCTCAACATGAAGGAGCCAGGCCCCGGCGGTCTGCGCATCAAGACAGCGCCGCTCGATCTCTCGTTCGCCGAAGAGTTCGGCGTGCGCTACCCGGACGCGTACGAACGTCTCTTGATGGATGTGGTGCGCGGCAATCTCGCTCTGTTCATGCGCCGCGACGAAGTGGATGCGGCCTGGACGTGGGCCGATGCGCTGCTTGCCGCGTGGGACGAAGTTGGCGGCGAGCCGCATCCCTACGCCGCCGGCGCGAATGGACCGACGCAGTCGGCGCTGCTGTTGGATCGCGACGGCCGCGCCTGGTGGGATCCAGAGTGATGGCCGAACTCAACGCAACAATCGAAACCGTCACCCAACGCATCCGCGAACGGAGCGCGGCGCGGCGCCAGCGTTATCTCGATCTAATCGGCGCTTACGATCCAACCAAGCCCGCGCGCGTGAAAATCGCCGAGGCCAACCGCGCGCACGGTGCGGCCGGCTGCGCTGTGCAGGACAAGATCGACCTGCTCGGCGGCAAGTGGCCCTCGATCGGTATCGTCACGGCGTATAACGACATGCTTTCGGCCCACGCGCCATACGAACGTTTTCCCGACATCATCCGCAAAGCCGCGCGCGAAGCGGGCGCCATTGCGCAAGTCGCCGGCGGCGTGCCGGCGATGTGCGACGGCGTCACCCAAGGCTTCGAGGGCATGGAGCTGTCGCTATTCTCGCGCGACGTGATCGCGCTCGGCACAGCTGTCGCGCTTTCGCACGCGACGTTCGATGCCGCGCTACTGCTCGGCATTTGCGACAAGATCGTGCCCGGCCTGCTGATCGGCGCGCTGCGCTTTCCGTGGCTGCCCGTCATCCTCGTGCCCGGTGGGCCGATGCCGTCGGGGTTGCCGAACAAGGAGAAAGCCGCGCGCCGGCAATTGTTCGCGGAAGGCAAGATCGGGCGCGAGGAGCTGCTTCAAGCGGAAGCGGAATCCTATCACGCGCCCGGCACCTGCACATTCTACGGCACCGCCAACTCCAATCAAATGATGATGGAGCTGATGGGGCTGCACATTCCCAACACCGCTTTCATCAACCCGAATACACCGCTCCGCGATGCGCTGACGATCGCGGCTGCGCAGCGTGCGGCGGCAATCACCGGCCTAGGCGACGACTACCGCCCGATTGGCCGGCTTGTCGATGAGCGTTCGATCGTGAACGCGATTGTCGGCCTAATGGCAACCGGCGGCTCGACCAACCACTTCATCCATTTGCCGGCAATCGCGCGCGCCGCCGGCATCGAGATCACGTGGGACGATTTCAGCCACATTGCGCGCGTCACGCCGCTGCTGACGAAGATTTATCCCAATGGCTCGGCCGATGTGAATCAGTTTCGCGACGCTGGCGGCATGGCGTTCATCGCGCGCGAACTGTTGGGCCTGGGTCTGCTGCACGGCGACATCGCCACCGTCGTCGGCGACAGTCTCGATCCTTACACCCGCGACCCGGAACTCGATGGCGACACGCTTGTCTGGCGCGATGCGCCGAGCGAACCGCGCAATGCGGACATCGTCCGGCCTGCGTCCAATCCATTCCAACCGACGGGCGGGCTCGTCGTCATGGAAGGCGGACTCGGACGCGGCTGCGCCAAAACATCGGCGGTCAGCGCGCCGTTCATGGTCGTGGAAGCGCCGGCGCTGGTGTTCGATTCGCAAGCCGAGGTGCAGGCGGCGTTCAAGCGCGGCGACCTTGACCGCGATTGCGTCATCGTCGTGCGCGGGCAGGGCCCGCGCGCCAACGGCATGCCGGAACTGCACAAGCTGATGCCGCTCATGGGCGCGCTGCAGGATCGTGGCTTCAAGGTCGCGCTTGTCACCGACGGGCGCATGTCCGGCGCGAGCGGCAAGGTGCTTGCCGCGATCCACATCACGCCGGAAGCCGCCGAGGGCGGACCGTTGGCGAAGGTGCGCGAAGGCGACATCATTCGCATCGATGGCGAGGAAGGCATGCTCGATGTCATCTCGCCAGCTGACTGGCGCGAGCGCGCCCCGGCCCAGCTCGATCTCATCGGCAACAGGCGCGGCCTTGGACGCGAACTCTTCTCGCTGTTTCGCGCCAATGCGTGCTCGGCCGAGCACGGCGCATCGGCGTTTCCCGATTACGATCCGGTCTAGTTGCGCTGGGTTAGCTGGCGATAGCGCTCCTCGAACGCGGCGTCGCGCGGCAGTGGCGCGAAGCCCTCGCCGACCGAAATTTCCATTTCGCGGTTGTAGCCGCTGCCGAGCGGCACGGTGAGATGTTCGATTGTGCGGAAGGTGGCGAAGTCGGTGGCGACGAGCGGCAGGTACGCCGGCGTCAGATGCACGACGAGGGTGCGGCCGCCCTCTTCGGGGCGCATCGGATTGCTTGATTCGGCCGAGTTGCGCGCCTGCGCGTGCAACAGCCACATGCGCACCGGCGGTAGCGGCGCGCCGGCGCGGCGTGCTTCGCGCCAATAATAAGCGAGTTCGAAATACGTAGCGCGATCGTCCACTAGCACGGCGGTGAATGGCAGTTCGCCGGGCTGTGCCGCCGCGCGCAGCGCGATCTCACGCGCTGTCTCCTCCCAGCCCCGCGCATCGCGCACGCCTTTCGCCCGGGTGGCGATATCGGGCGCGAACGTCATCACCAGCACAGCCGCCACGCCGATGGCGATGTTCACGGCGGTCGCCAGCGCAAGCGTACGGCGGCCTTTCACCGACGAGAACAAGGATCCGGTCACCAACAACAACACCGCCGGATACGCGACGGCCGCCCAATTGGCGTTGGCGCGCGAGATGAAGGCGATGATGCTGACGAAAATGAACGGCGGCAGGATGTAGGCTATCAGGAATTTTTCCTCGGTCGACAAACCGCCGCTGCGTCGCCAGGCGCGCCACAGCGCCCAAATCGCGATCAGGAATATGAGCGGCCCGATAACAGCGGCCTGACCAGTGATGAATTCGAACAATTCATCGAGGTTGAACAAGTCGCCAGCATCCAGCCGCGCATTCTCGGCCGTATGCGCGGCGGTCACGAAGCGGTTCTGCGCGTTCCAGATGACGTTGGGCGCGATGACGGCCAGCGCGATCAGAGTCGCCAGCACGCCGCGGCCCTTGGCCAGCGCCGTCCGCACCGGCTCCAGCCACCAGGCTGCGAGCGCGGAGCAGACGAAGAAGTAGAGCATCGCGTACTTGGCTTGGATGCCGATGCCGATGGCGAGGCCAAGCACGATGGCCCACGCCCACGAGCGCGTGTTCACCAGCCGCCACATCGCCAGGAGTGCAATGCACCAGAGCGGCAACAGCAGCGCATCTGTGGAGATGATGCTCGACGAGAACCACACGCCGGGCAGCATCAGCCAGCCAAAACCGCTCCAGAAGCCCGCCCAGGCGCCGTATAGGCTGCGGCCGAGAAGATAGAGCGCACTGGCGGCGGTGGCGTGCGCGATTGGCGCACCGAGGCGCACGGCCCATTCCGCGTCGGCGCCTGTGAGCGCGGTGGTGGCGCCGATCACCCAGGCGACCAGCGGCGGCTTGGTGAAGTAGCCCCACTCGAATGTGCGCGACCACATCCAGTACTGCGCTTCGTCGAAATAGAGCCCGATCGGATTGTAAAACAGCGCATAGATCCGCGCCGCGGTGACGGCGACAAGTACGATTAGAAAGGCGAGCGTCGCGCGGTCGAAGGCGACCCAGTTTGCGGTCATCGGCGTCCAGATTGTCCCCCCGGCGTCTTAGCGGATAGGCATGGGCGGCGCCAGGACGGCCACGCACTTGTGTAGGGGGCAAACGCGCCTATCTGGTCTCGTTTCAATGCGCTAAGGAGCGGCCATGACGACGATTCCGGCTGAATGGCGCCCGCATAAGGCGATCTGGACAGGCTGGCCCTCGGCCGCCGACCTTTGGGGCGAAGATCTGGAGCTCGCGCGCGCCGAAGTGGCGGCGATGGTTCGCGCGCTCTGGGAAGAAGGCCGCGGCGACAAGCTGCGCGTGCTGGCGCACGGGCGCGAGGCCGAAGCGACGGCGAAACTCGCGCTCGGGCAAGCGGCAGATGTGATTCCGGGCGCTTTCGGCGACATCTGGTTTCGCGACATCGGGCCGATCTTCGACGCAGCTGGCGTTGCGCACGGTTTTCGTTTCAACGGCTGGGGCGGCAAGTATCAGCTGCCGCACGACGAAGAAGTCGGCGCGCGCATCGCTCTCATGGCGAAAGCCGACTTCCGCCGACACGATTTCATCCTCGAAGGCGGCGCCATCGAGATGGACGGCGAAGGCACGCTGCTGACGACGCGCCAATGCCTATTGAATCCAAACCGCAACGCGCATTGGACGGAGGAGGGCGCTGAGGTGGCGCTGAAGCGCGCGCTCGGCGTGGAGAAAGTGCTTTGGCTCGACGAAGGTTTGCTGAATGACCACACTGACGGTCACATCGACAACCTCGCGCGCTTTGTGGCGCCCGGCCGCGTCGTGTGCCAGGCGCCGGCTGGGCGCGACGATCCCAACCACGACGTGCTGGAGGAGATCGCGCTCGAACTCGCCGCCATGCGCGATGCGCACGGCCGCAAGCTCGACGTAGTCCGCATTCCTTCTCCCGGCGTGGTGACCGACGAAGACGGCGATATCGTCCCCGCGAGTCATATGAATTTCCTGATCGGCAATTCCACCGTCGTCGTGCCGATCTATTCCGGCAGCGGCGACGACGCCGTGAACGCGCTCGCGCCGCTCTTCCCAAGCCGTAAAGTCGTCGGTCTTTCCTCACACGCCATCCTCACCGGCGGCGGCTCGTTCCACTGCATTACCCAACAGGAGCCGGCGTGATGAAATCCTCCCCCTGAAAGGGGGAGGTGGCGAGCGAAGCGAGCCGGAGGGGGTCCGCCTAGCGCATTCGCATCTTGACCCCCTCCCAACCTCCCCCTTTCAGGGGGGAGGAGGAGTGAACATGCCCCGCACCATCAAAGTCGCCGCAATTCAGACGTCGTACGGCGAGGACATGAAGGCCAACATCGCCAAGACCGAACGCTTCATCCGCGAAGCGGCGGGCAAGGGCGCACAAGTGATCCTGCCTTCGGAGCTGTTCCAGGGGCCGTATTTCTGCACCTCACAGGAGGAGCGTTGGTTCGCCACCGCATACGAAGCGAAGTCGCATCCGTGCGTTGTCGCCATGGCGCCGCTGGCGAAGGAGCTGGGCGTCGTCATCCCTGTCTCGATTTTCGAGCGCGATGGGCCGGCCTATTACAACTCGATCGTCATTGTCGATGCGGACGGCAAGCAGCTCGGCGTTTATCGCAAGAGCCACATTCCCGACGGGCCGGGCTATCAGGAAAAGTACTACTTCCGCCCCGGCGATACCGGCTTCAAGGTCTGGGACACCGCCTACGGCCGCATCGGCGTCGGCATCTGCTGGGACCAGTGGTTTCCCGAATCTGCGCGCGCGATGGCGGTCATGGGCGCACAAGTGCTGTTCTATCCCACCGCCATCGGCAGCGAGCCGCACGATACGTCACTCGACACACGCGAACCCTGGCGGCGCGCAATGCAAGGCCACGCCGTATCGAATGTGATCCCCGTCGTCGCAAGCAATCGCATCGGCACGGAGACGGTCGGCGCCAACACCCAGACCTATTACGGCCATTCCTTCATCGCCAATCATCGCGGCGATCTGGTCGAAAGCTTCGGCGCAAGCGACGAAGGCGCGCTCGTGCACGAATTCGACCTCGACTTCCTCGATCGCCACCGCGCCGCCTGGGGCTTCTTCAGAGATCGGCGGGTGGAGTTGTATCGGTAAGCGCCTAAACCTCGCGCGCCAGGTGCGCCTGGCCCCAATCGTGGATCGCGTCGATCAGCGGCCGCACGCTCCGGCCGTGCGGGGAAATCGCATACTCAGTGTGCGTGTCGCGCATCGCGCGCGTGATCAGGTCTTCCTGCTCCAGTGTGCGCAACACCTCGGTCAGCACTTTTGTGCGAGATATCCGGGACGAGCCGTTGCAACTCGTTGAAGCGCCGCGGCGCCCCATCGAGCCAATAGAGCAGGATCAGCGACCACTTGCCGCCGATGGCGCTCATCGCCGCGCGCATGGGGCAATCCTCCGTCGTCGGTTCGCCCGGACGTTTGGCGTGCGCTGCGGTCATGGAGTTACCCCAAGGTGCGTTGTGCGGCGCGTCGGGCGGGCGCCAGATGCGCAGAGGCATAGCACGGGACGACCGACATGGCTCTTCGCAAACCCAGCACGCGAATATATCTCGCTTTACTCCACGCATTCGTCATTGGCTTGCTTTGCACGCCGGCAGACGTCTTGGCTCAAACTGAACCGCCTCAAGCAGTCGCCGTGCACGATGGCGCGCGCGACTTCGACTGGGAGATCGGCGCCTGGAACACGCACGTGCGCGTGCGCGCTCCGCTTGACGAGAACGCCGCATGGACCGAGTTTCGCGGCGCGTCGATAGTGCACGCTTTCGCGGACGAGCGCGCCAACCTGGTCGATCTCGATGTCGCCAATGGCGAGCGACGGATTGAAGGCGTCTCGCTGCGGCTCTACAATCCGCAGACGCGGCAGTGGAGCTTGAACTTCGCCAGCATGCGCGACGGCGTGCTGAACGCGCCCATCTATGGCGGCTTCGAGAACGGCCGCGGCGTCTTCTATGGACAAGACACAGTGGATGGCCGCGTCGTGCTGGTCCGCTTCGTGATCTCTGACATCAGCGGGAACTCCGCGCGTTTCGTCCAGTCGTTTTCCGCCGACGGAGGCCAGACTTGGGTCGACAATTGGATCGCGACGGACACGCGGCGGCGCCGATGAAGCGCCGACGAAACTTTACCGCCTAACTCCGGCGCGCCGTTTGCATTCGCGACCTTTCGGCGCATGGGCGCCGGCCGAGGCGGCGATGACAAGATACTCTTCAACCGGGCGAGTCAAAATGCCCGCCGCACGCACCGGGGGCGGCGTCAATCGCAATTTGTCGGCGCCGGAGAAATTTGCCTTTGCGTTGCCATCTCAGAATGCGACGATCCGCACAGCGCCGTCGCGCACGGCGGGGCTGGGCGATGCTCTGATGAACCACGCGATACAGGCGCAGCGCGCTTTTTGGAATTCGTGGAATGCCTCGACGCGCGAGCAGCGGCTGTCGGAGATTTCGCGCGACCAGCGCGAAGTCGTGCTGCAATGGCTGAGCGAAGCCGGCCGCAACGACCTTAACATCATAGAAGTCGGCTGCGGCGCGGGCTGGCTGTGCCCGTTCCTCGCCCGCTTCGGCAAGGTCACTGCGACGGACCTTAGCGACGAAGTGTTGGCGCGTGCGCAGGCGCGGGTTCCCGAAGTCGCATTCGTCGCCGGCGATTTCATGGAACTTGGTTTTCCAGCCGGCGCCTTTGACGTCGTTGTGTCGCTCGAAATGCTCTCGCACGTCGCCGATCACGACGCCTTCGTCGCCAAGATGGCCGGCCTGCTCAAGCCCGGCGGCAAATTGATCCTGGCCACCCAAAACCGCGCAGCGCTCGAGCGTTACAACCGCGTCGAGCCGCAGGCCGAAGGCCAGCTGCGCCGCTGGTTCGACCGCGACGAGCTGAGGGCGCTGCTGTCGCGTCACCTGACGGTGCGCCGGCTGACGGCGATCACGCCGCACTCCAACAAGGGCTTCACCCGCCTCATCGCCGGCCGCTGGGCCCGCCGGCTGATGCGGCTGGCGCCAGGACGGTTCGTCGAGCGGGCGCTTGCGCCGGAGTTCGGTTGGACGCTGATGGCGCTCGCCGAGAAACCGTCGCAGAGCGCCTAGCCTATTGCCGCCATCGCCGCGTCAATGATCGCTTCCTCCGGCGCGCTCATGGCTGAGCGCGCGCCGGGCGGACGGTTGGTCTCCGGCATGCCGTTGATGGCGTAGACCAGCGTTGCGTTCTCGCGCGGGTTCCACAGCAATCCCGTGATCAAACCGTACGCGTCGCCGAAATGGCCGCGCCAGTCAGCCGAATTGGCGCCGAAGAACGCGTCTCCCGGAGAGGCGCCCGGCGTATCGCGGCCGAGCAGGAGATGAACGCCGAGGCCGAAGCTCTGATACCACCCGTTCCCGGTCGTGCCGTTGGGCTGCGCCGGATCGAACGTCCACGCCGGCGCGCTCATCTGCGCCAGCGCGCCTTCTCCGGCGAGTGGCGCGCCGCGCAGATAGAAGCGCGCAAGCCGGTCCATATCGTCGAGGCTTAGGCGCAGGCCGCCATGGGGCGCAAAAGCGAAACCGTTCTCGCCCACGCGATAATCGGCCTCGGTGGAGGTCGTATTGCCTGCGCCGCGATAGAGCGCAGGCGCAGGCGCGCGCGGCGGGTTGCCGTCGACCTCCGCCGTCCACGCGCCCTCGAGCCAACGCACGCCTGCCGCGGCGCGATCGCGCTTCGCCTGCGAGACGCCGCTCCAATTGTAACCGATGTCGAGCTCGAGCTGATCGAACAGCGTCTCGCGCATGTAGCGATCGAAGCGCTGATCAATGACGCGCTCGATGATCTGAGCAAGTACGGCGAAGTTGGTATCGCTGTAGCTGAACCAATGACCAGGCCGCTCGCTGGCCGGCGCAAACCAGCCGCCATGTCCTTCCTGGCCTGTAGCCTCATTTAGCCGCGCCAGAAGCGAGTGGTTGAATGGAACGGGGAAGTCCTCGCCGTTACGCAGTCCGCTTGTGTGCGAGAGCAGCATGCGCGGCGTAATCGCGATATCTGGAAATGCAGGATGGCGCAGCCTCTCGCCGAGATAGGTCGAAACGTCGGCGTCGAGATCGGTACCTGGCGGAAGCAACATGAAGCCTGTCGCCGTCACCATTTTTGAAATCGAAGCGATGCGGAACGGCTGATCATACTCGAACGCGGCCCAGCGTCCGCCCGCATGCAGCGCCATGCCGTCGATGCGCCGCCGCCGTACGCTGCGCCCGCGCCGCACGATGAAGCCCGCCGAAAGCATGCCTGGCATCGCGCCCAGCAGCGGCGGTCGCCGGTCGAGCAAGGCGCCACCCAGGCGGTTTGAAAACAATCGGCGCGTCATCATCTGGCCGCACCCAACAGCGCCAGCGCTTCGTCCCGCACCTGCGCATCGCCGTACGCCAGCACGCGCCCGCCTTGGGCGGCGTCGCCGCCGTCCCACGAACACACGCCGCCGCCGGCGCCCGCTAGGATCGGGATCAGGGCGGCGATGTCGAAGGGCTTCAAGCCGCTTTCGATGACGCAATCGATGTGGCCCAGGGCCACCATCGCGTAGGCGTAGCAATCGTAGCCGTAGCGCGTGAGTTTCGCCGCCGCGCGCACGCGCGCAAACGCCTCGGCTTCTTCGCCGCCGAAGAGATACGGATCGGTGGTGGAAAGGATAGCCTCGCTCAGCCGCGCGCATTGGCGCGTTTTCAGCGGCCGTGTCGCCCCGCGCGCCGTGACGTTCGCGCCGTTCGTCCAGCCGCGATAGCGTTCGTCGAGGAATGGCTGATCCATCACCCCGATCAGCGGCCGGCCTTCGTGATAGAGCCCGATCAGCACGCCCCAGGTCGGCAGTCCGGCGATGAAGGCGCGCGTGCCGTCGATCGGATCGAGCACCCATTGGTAGCCGCTGCGCCCGCGTGTCTCGCCATATTCTTCGCCGAGCACGCCATGGTCGGGAAACGCCGCCTCGATCAGCGCGCGCATCGCTGTCTCCGCGGCGCGATCGGCTTCGGTGACCGGATCGAAACGGCCGCCGCCTTTGTCTTCGCAAGCGTGCGGCGCGCGGAAGAACGGCAGGATCGCCGCCCGCGCCGCCTCGGCGAGCCTGTCGGCGAAAGCGAGGAAGCGCCGAGCGTCGTCCATCGCTCACTTCAAGCACAACGAAAACGGGCCCGCCAGCGGCGAGCCCGTTCCCCTTGGCCCCCTAGTGCGGCGCGGGAGGGGTGATTACGCCGCGTCGGTGGATTCGTCTTGCAGCGCCTTGGCCAGATCCAAGAGACGCCGGCGCGGACGTTCGCCGAGCTTGTAGTAAGCGCGGATCAGTTCTAGCGTTTCCTTCTGGCTAAGCACGTCCGCCGCGATCAGGTCGCGGTCGTTGGCCGGCGCGCCAGGCGTCGCGTTGGGAGCGGCGTCGAGCGACTGCAGGCCTTCAAAAAAGTAATTCACGGGCACGTTGAGCGCGACGGCGAGTTCGTAAAGACGGCTCGCGGTCACGCGGTTCGCGCCGCATTCGTATTTCTGGATTTGTTGGAAGCGGATGCCGATGGACTCTGCCAGCTGTTGCTGGGTGAGCCCCAGAAGCCGGCGACGGCGGCGGAGCCGCTTGCCGACATGGAGGTCGATGGCGTTAGCCATGGGAGTGCGCCCTTGTTCATGGCGGTGTCCCCCATGGGCCCGCCTTATGCGCGTTTGGTGAGCAGGAGCTGTGCCACGCATCCGTGACGCGAATTACATGATTGCTGGCGCTTTACCGTGTTGTGGGGCGCTTTGCGCGCGAAATCTGCGCCGAAACGGGAGCGCTGGCTTGGTAAACGCGGCTCGGCCACGGTTCCGTCATGGCATCGCCGCGCACGGTGCACCTTCGGCGGCGACTAATTCGTCGGAGACGAGGCCGAAGATGAAGACGCGCGCACTCCTTTTGGCTGCACTGTTCGCGTTGGGCGCGTGCGCATCGACGCAGCACACTCTGAGCTACAATGCCGGCTGGCCCGACGCCAACGTTTACGTTGGCGAACAACGTTATCAGGTCTGGTTCCATGAACGTGACCAGACCGTGCTGGTGCTGCGCGGCGACCCACGGCCCCTGGGGCAGCTGATGGCCCAGAACATGACCATTTACGCCAACGACCGCTCGCCCGGCATTCTGACCTGGGGCGCAGCCGCGAACGCCGTGCTGCAACCAATCGGCTGCTACGCGACCGAAGTCACCGGCGCCGATCAGATGCGCGAGATCGCCTACACCTGTCGCCAGCCCGTTGACGTGAACGCGCAAGTCGCCGCCCACCGTGAAGAATGGCGCCGCGGCGTGCGCGTGCCCGCGCCGCAGGGTTAACACGAACGCTTCCCGGTTGGAGCGCGCGGCTTCCCGCCGCGCATGCGGGGCCGGAGGCCCCGCGCTCCCAATCCCCAACGCTAATTACCCCGCTTCCCGCGCGCGCTGCGCCTTCTTGCGCTCGTTCGGATCGAGATACGCTTTCCGCAAACGGATCGCCGCCGGCGTCACTTCCACCAGCTCATCGTCCTCGATCCACGCCATCGCTTGTTCGAGCGTCAGCCGCCGCGGCGGCGTCAGCCGGATCGATTCGTCCTTGCCCGACGCGCGCACGTTGGTGAGCTTCTTGCCCTTCAAAGGATTCACGTCGAGATCTTCGCCGCGGCTGTTCTCGCCGATGATCATGCCTTCATAGACGTCCTCGCCGTCGGCGATGAACATCTGGCCGCGCTCTTCCAGATTCCAGAGCGCGTAGGCGGTGGATTGGCCCTTGTCGTTCGAGATCAGCGCGCCGTTGCGGCGGCCGGGAATGTCGCCCTTCCACGGCGCCCAGGAATGGAAGAGGCGGTTCATCACCCCTGAGCCGCGCGTGTCGGTGAGGAATTCGCCGTGATAGCCGACCATGCCGCGCGCCGGCGCGAGCATCACCAGCCGCGTCTTGCCGCCGCCGGACGGGCGCATGTCCTGCAGCTCGGCTTTGCGGATGCTCATCTTCTCGATGACGACGCCGGTATATTCGTCGTCGACATCGATCACCACTTCCTCGACCGGCTCGAGCGTCTGGCCGTTTTCGCTGCGCGTCAGCACTTTCGGGCGCGAGAGCGAAAGCTCGAAGCCTTCCCGCCGCATCGTTTCCACCAGCACGCCGAGTTGCAACTCGCCGCGGCCGGCGACTTCGAACGCGTCCTTGTTCGCCGTCTCCGTGACGCGGATGGCGACATTCGACTCCGCTTCCGCTATCAGCCGTGCACGGATGACGCGGCTTTGCACTTTGTCGCCGGCGCGCCCGGCGAGGGGAGAGTCGTTGATCGAGACGGTGATGGCGAGCGTCGGCGGATCGATCGGGATCGACGGCAAAGGCGCGGCGAGATCGATCGCGCCAATCGTATCGGCGACAGTCGTGTCGACCAGGCCAGCGATCGCAATGATGTCTCCAGCTTCCGCGCTTTCGACTGGAACGCGCTTCAGACCGCGGAAAGAGAGCAGTCTGGTTAGCCGGCCGCGCTCGATCTCGCGACCGTCGCGCGCCAGCGCTTTGACATGATCGCCGACCTTCACGCGTCCGCTTTCAACCCGCCCCGTCAGCACCCGGCCGAGGAACGGATCGGAATCGAGCATCGTTACCAGGAACGCGAACGACTCGTCCTTGCGCTGGATCGGTTGGGGATCGGGCACGTGCCGGACGATCAGCTCGAACAGCGGCGTGAGATCCTGGTTCTCATTGCTCACGTCCGTCTTCGCCCAGCCTTCCTTGCCGCTCGCATAGAGGATCGGAAAATCCGCCTGCTCGTCGCTGGCGCCGAGAGCCAGGAACAGTTCGAAAATCTCGTTGAGCGCACGATCCGGTTCGGCGCTTGCGCGATCGACCTTGTTCAGCACCACCATCGGCCTCAGCCCACGCGCGAGCGCCTTCGACAGCACGAACTTGGTCTGCGGCATCACCCCTTCGCTGGCGTCGACGAGCAACACGCAGCCGTCGACCATGCCGAGGATGCGTTCGACTTCGCCGCCGAAATCGGCGTGGCCGGGCGTGTCGACGATGTTGAGCCGATAATCTTCCCAGACGATCGACGTGCACTTGGCCAGGATGGTGATGCCGCGCTCGCGCTCCTGGTCGTTCGAATCCATGGCGCGTTCGGCGTGGGCTTCGTTGGCGCGGAAGGCGCCGCCCTGCACGAGCAGCTGGTCCACGAGCGTGGTCTTGCCGTGGTCGACGTGGGCGATGATTGCGAGATTGCGCAGGCGCTCGGCCATTTTCGGGGGCTTTCAGACGGGAAGGGCAGGCTTCTGCCCG
>JBQTJK010000022.1:0-10053 GCA_052387215.1 Caulobacteraceae bacterium | reverse complement strand
GACGAGCCGCGGCCGAGCTTCGCCAACGACGTCGAGCCCGAACGCCGCGCGCCCGCCAAGACCGGCGGGGGCTTCAGCATGTTCGGCTGGAAGAAACCCGAAACGCGCGAGGACGAGCCGCGCGAGTTCAATCTTGACGCCGAGCTCCAGCCAGAGCCGGCCCCCCGGCGCGCGCACGAGGACATCGTTCGCGATCCCGCGCTCGACGAAGAGCTGGAAATCCCCGCGTTCCTGCGCCGCCAGATGAATCCTCGCTAGGTCTCCTCGCCCTCGATGGGCGAGGTGGCCGCGAACGAAGTTCGCGGACGGAGTGGGTGGACACGCCGGCATTGAGAGAGTGCCTCTCGAGGCAGGGCCTGTAACACCGCCATGACCACCCACTCTGTCATCGCGCTGATGCGCGATGACAGCTCGCCCATCGAGGGCGAGCAGGGTTCAACCTGTCCAAAGCTTTTTCCGCAACGCCGCCTCACGCTCAGTCAGTACGCCGGCCCGCGCGAGCGCGTCGAAACGTTCGAGCGACGACTTGCGATGCGCCTCTGCATCTGGTCCTGCGGCGCCGGCCAGGTGCGCTTCCACGATCGCGCAAAAGCGCACGCCTTCGATGTCGTCATCGGTGAAAATCCGATAGGCAAGTCCGAGTTCGTCTTCCCAGGCCTGCCGCGCCGCAGGCACATCGCCCATGGCTTGCGCCGCGAGCCCCAACCGCTCCAGCGCCACGGCCAGGGCGTGCGCGGCGCGGCGTTCTTCCGGCGCTTGCTGCATCAGCTTAAGACGAAGCGCTGCGCTCTCCCTGAACGCTGCGCGCGCCGTCGCGTTGTCGCCCGTCTCGAGCGCGGCGTCGCCTTGCTTGACCAGCGCCGCGGCCAGCGCGCGCGCGTGTTTCGCGTCGCCCGGCGCACGATCGCAGGCCATGCGGCGCATTTCGGCCGCGCGCGCAAACGCATCCTGCGCCACTGCGCCGGCAAGTTGTGCGACTTCGCCGATCCTGTCCCAGCACGCGGACGCATCGGCGAGCCAGGCGGCGCTGGCGTCCTTCACCGAAGCGAAACGCTCCGCCTGCGCGCGCGCTTCGTTTGCCGCCTCGCGCGCGACGGGGAGTTCCCGCGCCCGCAACGCATGGTCGGCTTGGTCCAACAGCGTTTGCACCAGAAAGCGCGCCGGCGCCTCGGCGCCGCGATCGCGTGCGCACAATTGCTCAGCCAGCGCGCGCGCTTGGCTCACCGACTCCGCCGCCACGGCGTTATCGCCGAGTGCTGCGCGCAACGCGGCGCGCACGCGCCACGTGCCGGCGAGCGCCCAGGCTTCGCTCGGATCCTTCGCCGCAAGCCGAAGGCGCGCCTGCAGCGACCGGTCCATCGCATCCCGCGCCGCGTCCGGCGCGCCGCGCGCATAATCGGCTTCCGCCGCCAATGCCCAAGCGTCCGAGAGCACCGCGCGCCAGTGCGGCTCCTGCTGTTCCGTCACCGCGAGCGCTTCGTATCGCCCGATCGCTTCACCGAACCGCCGCCGCGCGGAGGAGGGCTGGTTCGCATCGAGTTCGAGCGCGCCCAGGCGCAATTCGGCGTCGGCGATGTCGGCCGCGAGTTCGGGTGTCTCTCCGGTTTGCGCCGCGGTTGCGCGCAACAGCGCCAGCGCGCCCTCCGCGCCGTTCTTCGCGCGGGCGAATTCGCGCGCGCCGGCGTCCAACTCCGCGATGCGCCCGCGGGCGCGGGCGTAGCCTCGCGCAGCGTGGGGATTGCTGCGGTCGCTCGTGAGCACTGCATCATGAGTCTTGAGCGCCCGTTCGTAATAGCCGCGCGCTTCGGCGTGCGCGCCGGCGTTGCGGGCGATTTCACCCAGCATGAAGGCGGCCCGCGCTTGGGCAATGGGATCGCTGCTGCGAGCCAGAACGTTCTTCGCCTCAGCCGCCGCCGCGTCGATATCCCCGGCCTCGGCCGCCAGCCGCGCCAGTCCCAACCGCGGCGCCGGCTCGAGCGGCGCAAGCTGTACCGCCAGCGCCAAAGCCCGGCGGGCCCGCGCCGGGTCAGTCTTCTCCCACAGCGCCGCCGCGCGCCGGACCGCGAGCGCGGCGCCCGGTCCGCCCGCCTCAGCAAGCGTCATCAGGGCGGCCGGATTTGTTATCTCGAGGAGACGATTTTCCGGCATGAAATCAGTGGCCTTCGGTGCAAAAGTAAACGGTCACAAACCGTAACCCAACGTGTTTTGTCGGGGAGGGAACCTCCGCGATACACGAACGTCTGGGTCGGGGGGCCCGAAAGTCCTGGGGGGACAAGAGGTGTCATCGGTGCGTCGTCAGCAGACCATAGCAGGTCCGGCCGTGTGCGCGGGCGTTGGCGTCCATTCCGGGGCGCATGTGCGCATGGCGCTGTCGCCGGCGCCAGTGGACACCGGCATCGTATTCGTCCGCGCCGACGTGCGCGGCGTCGCCAGCACTTCGATCGCCGCGCATGCGGACTCGGTGTGCGAAACGCGCAACTGCACCGCCATCCGCAACGCTGCCGGCGTCGAGCTCGCCACCGTCGAACACCTGATGTCCGCCTGCGCCGGGCTGGGCATCGACAACCTGATCGTCGAAGTGGACGGCCCCGAAGTGCCGATCCTCGACGGCTCGTCGGCGCAATTCGTGCAAGTACTGCTGAACGCCGGCATGCAACAGCAGGCCAAGGCGCAGCGCGTGATCCGTATTCTCGAACCGGTGGAAGTGCGCATGGGCGCGAAGAGCGCTGCTTTGCTGCCTTCGGACGGTTTCGACGGGCTGGACATCGATGTCACCATCCGCTTCGCCGATCCGGCAATCGGCACGCAACGCCGCCGCGTGCATCTGACGCCGCAAAGCTTCCTCAACGAGATCGCCGATGCGCGGACGTTCGGTTTCCTCGCCGATGTCGAATCAATGCGCGCTGCCGGCCTCGGCCTGGGCGCTTCGATGGCGAATGCGGTCGTTGTGGATTCCGGCCGCGTCGTGAACCCTGAAGGGCTTCGCTTCGACGACGAGTTTGTGCGCCACAAAATGCTCGATGCGATTGGCGATCTGTCACTCGCTGGCGCGCCGATTTGTGGCCGCTTTGTGGCGGACCAGCCTGGCCATGCGCTCAACGCCCGGCTTGTGCGCGCGCTTTTGGACACCCCGGAAGCCTGGTGCTGGGAGCACGATGAGGCCCCCGAACCGGTGCGCGAAGCCGCCCAGCCGCTGGCCGCAGCGGCCCGCTGAAATCCTGCCCACACGCCACAGCGGCAGGCGCTTTGCGCCGCGCCTGCCTTCCTGTATCAGCGAAATGTGCTCCGCCTCGCTGCGGGCGCTGAGCAATAAGAGGCCCGGCAGAATGACCCCTCGGAAACATCAGCTCTCCCGGGCCGTGGCGCTCGTTCTGCTCGCGGGCGGCGTCACCGCCTGCGCTGGGACGCGGGGCCGCGAAAACGTCCAGTACGTCGAGGAGCCAGCGACGCAGCTCTACAATCGCGGCGCCGACGCGCTCGACCGGAACCGTTATCCGGCGGCCCTCCAGTATTTCGAAGAGGTCGAGCGCCAGCATCCGTATTCGTCCTGGGCGCGACGGGCGATGCTGATGGAGGCCTACACGCATTATCAAGCCCAGCAGTACGACGACGCCATCGAAGACGCGCAGCGTTTCATCTCGCTGCACCCCGGAAACGAAAGCGCGCCTTACGCCTATTATCTGATCGCGATCTGCCAATTCGAGCGCATCCTCGACGTCGGCCGCGACCAGGGCACTACCGAGCGTGCGCTCGGGGCTTTGAACGACGTGGTGCGCCGCTATCCGGGATCCGCATATGCGCGCGATGCGCGCCTGAAGCTCGACATGGTCTACGACCAGCTGGCCGGCAAGGAGATGACGGTTGGGCGCTTCTATCTCGAGCGCGACCAGCATCTGGCGGCCATCAACCGCTTCCGCCAGGTGATCGAGAACGAAAACTACCAGCGCACGACACACGTGCCGGAAGCGCTGCATCGCCTGGTTGAGGCCTATCTCTCGGTCGGCATGACCGAAGAAGCGCAGCGCATGGCCGCCATACTCGGTCATAACTATCCCGGCAGTGAATGGTATCAGCGCTCCTATGCGCTGATGACCCAACAGGGCGTTGCGCCGGTGGCGGTCGAGGAGGCCGAACGCCGGGGCTGGTTCCGCCGCACATTCGGCGCGGTGTTCTAAGCTCCTCGCCGGGGGAGGGCGCGTGAGCGAAAAAGCCGTCGACAAGCTGACAGCGAAAGAAGCCGCTGCTGAACTCGCGCGCTTGGCCGCCGAGATCGCGCGCCACGACAAACTCTATCATGGCAAAGATGCGCCGGAGATTACCGACGCCGACTACGATAGGCTCCGCCTCCGCAACTCCGCGATTGAAGCACGCTTTCCCGAATTCGTCCGCGAAGACAGCCCGTCGATGCGGGTTGGCGCCGCGCCCGCGGAAAAATTCGGCAAAGTCCGCCATGCCGTGCCGATGCTTTCGCTCGACAACGCATTCGATGCGGACGATGCGCGCAGTTTCGTGCAGCGGGTGCAGCGTTTCCTCAATCTGAGTGCGCCGCCGATCATCACCGCCGAGCCGAAGATCGACGGCCTCTCCGCCTCGCTCCGCTACGAAAAAGGCAAGTTCGTTCAGGGCGCGACGCGCGGTGACGGCCGCCAAGGCGAGGACGTCACCGCGAATCTGCGCACCATCGCCGATATTCCGCAGACGATCAAAGCCGCGCCCGCCGTGCTCGAAGTGCGCGGCGAAGTTTACATGGAGAAAGCCGCGTTCGCGAAAATGAATGCGCGGCTCGAGACTGAAGGCAAGCAGACCTACGTGAACCCGCGCAACAGCGCCGCCGGCGCGCTGCGCCAGCTCGATCCGAAGATCACGGCGTTGCGTCCGCTGCGCTTCTTCGTTCACGGCTGGGGCGAACTCTCCGAGCCGCTGGCGGAAACGCAGTTCGATAGTATGCAGCGCTTGGCGAAAATGGGCTTTCCGCTCGCGTCGATCAAACGCGCCAAGAGCGCCGACGAGTTGCTGGCGATCTATGAGAGCATTCTCGCAACCCGGCAGACGCTGCCCTACGAAATCGATGGCGTCGTCTACAAAGTCGATTCGCTCGCGCTGCAGCGGCGCCTGGGCTTCGTCTCACGCAGTCCGCGCTGGGCTATCGCCCACAAATTCGCCGCCGAGCAAGCCGAGACCATTCTCGAAGGCATCGACATCCAGGTGGGCCGCACCGGCGCCATGACGCCAGTGGGGCGCTTGAAGCCCGTCTTCGTCGGCGGCGTGACCGTCACCAACGTGACGCTGCACAATCCGGACTACATCGCCGGCGTCGGCTCTGACTGCGGTCCGATCCGCGGCGCCAAGGATTTGCGCATCGGCGACGCCGTGATCATCCAGCGCGCCGGCGACGTGATCCCGCAGATCGTCGACGTGATCCTGGAAAAGCGTCAGAAGAACGCGCGCCGCTATCATTTCCCCGAAGTCTGCCCGTGCCCGCTGAAGACGCCCGTCTCCGCGGAAGAAGGCAGTGTACGGCGCTGCACAGGGGAGTTCGCGTGCCCGTACCAGCGCATCGAGCATCTCAGCCACTTCGTTTCGCGTCGCGCCATTGATATCGAAGGCCTCGGCTTCAAGCAGATCGAGGAATTCTTCGAGTTCGGCTGGGTGAAAGAGCCCGCCGACATTTTTCGGCTTCGCGAGCACCGCGATGAGCTGATGACGCGGGAAGGCTACGGCGAAAAAAGCGTCGCCAATCTTCTTGCCTCCATCGAAGCGCGCCGCGAAGCAGAGCTTTCGCGTTTCATCTATGCGCTCGGCATCCGCGATATTGGCGAGACGACAGCGGGCGTGCTCGCACGCCGGTACGAAACCTGGGAGGCGTTCCGCGATGCGGTCGACCGCGCCGTCGCCGCTGCGCCAGGCGAGGACTACGAGACGCTCGAACTGATCGAGGGCGTCGGCGACGGGGCTCGCGCGAACCTCATCTCATGGAGCGCCGGCGTCTCGCCGGCGTCCCTGAAACAGGCAAACATGTTCGCCGGCGAGGACGCCGGCGCTCCATATCCGAAAGTGAAGGGCGTCAGCGCCAAGGCCTGGGAGGCGCTCATCGCCCACTATGGCTCGCTGCACGAGGCCATTGCCGCCATCAAACGCGCCGCCAAGCAGGCGCCGGGCGAAGATTATTTCGATCTTGCGCGCACCGAGGGCGTTGGCCCCGTCGCGACCGGTCACCTGGTGAAATTCTTTGAGGAGAAGCACAACCGCGCCGCGCTAGAGCGACTCTTGAAACAAGTCACGGCCAAGCCTGAGCCAAAGGCCGCGACGTCGAGCAAGGTCGCGGGGCTCACCATCGTCTTCACTGGCGCGCTCGAAAAAATGACTCGCGACGAGGCCAAGGCGCGCGCTACCGCACTCGGCGCCAAAGTAGCTGGCAGCGTGTCGAAGAAGACCGACCTCGTCGTCGCCGGGCCAGGCGCCGGTTCGAAGCTTGCCGAAGCGGAGAAGCTGGGCGTCAAGGTGATCGACGAAGACGACTGGATCAAGCTCAGCCGCTAGCCGCTTTGCCGCGCCGATCCGTCAACGCCGCGATGGTGACCACCACCAGATAGATCACCAGGATCAGCGCGCCGCTTTCTGGGCCAAGCTCGCCCGCGGGCTGCGGCGACAGCATCGCCACGATCTGGAGCACCACCAGGAAGCCGATGAACCAGATGGCGGGCCACGCCATGCGCCCGAGCGTCTTGCGGCTCGCCACCCAGATGGCGCCGCACACGGCGACCAAGCCGATCTCCAATGCTTGCTCCGGCACGGGATAATTCCACAGCGCCAGGCCAACGCGTTCGCCGCCGGGCCAAAGCTCCAAGTCCGGTCGATGCACTAAGAGATCAAGCACCCAGTGCGAGAACACCGTGAGTCCCACCACTGCGCCTGCCCACACTGGTAGGCGCAACAGCAGCATCACCAGCAGCGCCGCGCCCACGCTCCAGGCGATCGCCGCCGGCAGCGAATGCGTCCACGGCATGTC
Source organism: Caulobacteraceae bacterium (assembly GCA_052387215.1). Lineage (GTDB taxonomy): Bacteria > Pseudomonadota > Alphaproteobacteria > Caulobacterales > Aquidulcibacteraceae > Vitreimonas. The sequence goes on along the minus strand of JBQTJK010000022.1, from coordinate 3,044 downwards.
GTAGAGCACGAGCGTCGAGCCGGGCAGATCGGGATCGACGCGTGCATGCTCGACGCCCGCGATGATGAAAGTGCTCCAGCCAATGTCCAGGAGTTGAGAAGCCGCCGCGAGCGTCCACATCGGCGCTTTCGGCTCGATCGCCCTTGCTGCCATTGCCGCTGCGTAGTGGCCGACGAACATGACTAACTCCCGGAAGCTTGCGCTGGAGCGGCGTCGTCGAAGAGGTCGCTGAGCGGGCTGATAGCCGTCGGTTTTTGAGAGTTCGCGAGGTAGGCCTGAAACTCCGGCGAGAATCCGCTGCGCCGTCTCGGCCACCACACGCCCTGAAGACCGGGGCTGTGGTAGTAGATCAGAAGCATCGTCTCCCAGCCCGCCCATTGCGCCTCATCGAGCGCGTTGGCGCGTCGCTGATACCAGGCTGTTTCCAATAATTTGAAATACGAGAACAGAAAGAAGTGCGCGATAATGCGTTGCTCGCGGCTTGCGGCGCTCCAGTCGCGCGTCGCTTTGGCGAGGGCTTCCCCCAGCACCGGGGATTCCATGCCCGGCAAGTTGATCGCCGTGATCGCGCTCGCCAACGACTCCACCGCAAGCACGCGCTGCGCTTGCGTGTTCTGGCGAATGGAAACCACCAGCACAACAAGCGTGACGATCACGGCCAATGCATTGACGACTTCGGCCAGCGCGGCAAAGTCCTGCAGGTTCATGGCGCCCCCGTGCACCACGGAAGGAACCACGGATGCGCGCGCGTTACAACGGCTTCGTCGCGTCTTCGAGCCACGCCTTGGCGTCGCCCTGAAGCTGCGGGCCGATCTTCTCCCAGACGCATGCGTGATAGGCGTTCACCCACGCGATCTCTTCCTTCGTGAGCAGCTGCTTCACGATCAGCTCGCGCGCGATCGGCGCCATCGTCAGCGTCTCGAAGCCCAGCATAGGCCGCTCGCCGCCTTCAATGTCTGCCGCAGGCGTCACCACCTGCAGGTTCTCGATGCGGATGCCGTACGCGCCGGTCTTGTAATAGCCGGGCTCATTGGAGACGATCATGCCGGGCTCGAGCGGCTGGGTGTTCACGAACTTGGCGATCCGGTGCGGACCTTCATGGACGCCGAGATAGACCCCGACGCCGTGGCCAGTGCCATGATCGTAGTCCAAGCCCGCTTCCCACAAGCTCATCCGCGCCAGCGCGTCGAGCTGATGGCCAGTGGTGCCCTTCGGGAAGCGCACGCGCGCGAGCGCGATGTGGCCCTTCAGCACGCGGGTGAACCGGTCCTTCATTTCTTTGGACGCGCGCCCGATCGCGACCGTGCGTGTAATGTCGGTGGTGCCGTCGAGATATTGGCCGCCCGAGTCAATCAGGAAGAGCGAACCGCGCTGGAGCCGGCGGTTGGTTTTCTTCGTCACGCGATAGTGCACGATGGCGCCGTTCGGGCCGGCGCCTGAGATCGAATCGAATGACAGATCCTTCAGCGCGCCCGTCTCGGCGCGGAAGCCTTCGAGCTTCTGGCACGCGTCGATTTCCTGTACCTTGCCGCTCTGGCCTTCCGTTGCCAGCCAATGCAGGAAGCGCGATATCGCTGCGCCGTCGCGCGCGTGCGCCCTGCGCGAGCCGTCGATCTCCGCCGCGTTCTTGCAAGCGCGCGGCAGCACGACCGGATCCGGCCCACGTACGATCTCGGCGCCCGCGTCTTTGAGCTGCTCGAAATACCAGGCCGAAGCGGTCGCCGGATCGAGCCTCACTTTCTTGCCGCGCAGCGACGCCAGCGTCGGTTGCAACTCATCGCTGGGCTTCACCGCGACTTCGTTGCCGAGCCACTGCCGCAGCTCCGGGGAGACCTTCTCGTCCGCCAAGAACAAATCCGCCGTCCCGTCCGATCGCAGCAGCGCTTCGCCCAGGGGCAGCGGCGTGCGTGCCACATCGCCGCCGCGCACATTGAACAGCCACGCAATCGAAGCCGGCGACGTGATCACAACCGCATCCGCGGCTTCGCCGCTCAGGCCTTCGCCCAAACGATGCCGCTTCGACGCGGCGCTCTCGCCAGTGTACGTCTCCGCTTGCGGCACGACTTTCGCCATCGGGATCGGCGGGCGATCGTCCCAGATCTCATCGATCGGATTGCGCGCGACCGGTACAAGCGTCACGCCCGCCGCATCAGCCGCCGTACGCAAGCGATCCAGGCTGTCGGGGCTGTGCAGTTTTGGGTCATAGCCGATGCGCGCGCCCTTCGCCGCACGCTCGCGGATGAACGCAGGCACGCCGGCGTCGACGAGATCGCGATACGCGAACAGATCGCCATCCACCTGCGCCCGCACCTGCAGCGTGTAGCGCCCGTCGACGAACACCGCTGCCTCATCGGTCATCACCACCGCCGCGCCGGCCGAGCCTGTAAAGCCCGTTACCCAGGCCAGCCTGTCATAGGCCGGCGGCACATATTCGTTCTGCCATTCGTCCTCGTGAGGCACGATGAACCCGTCGAGGCCTTGGGCCTTCAGCGCTTTTCTCAAGCGGGGCAGGTGCTTACGGCCAAGGGCGGGACCGCCCGGATCGTCATAGGTCTGGAACACGTCTTGCGTCCTTTGAGGGCTCGGTTCAGGGCAGGTTCAGTGGCTTGAGTCTAAGGCTTTGCGCTGAGAGGTTTAAGAGGGCGACCTCCGGAAACCGGCACTAATGTCCTGGGCTGCGGAGAAAGCATGGGTTCTTGGGTGCAAAAGGCGGCGGCGGCTCTGATCGCCCTGACGCTGATGGCCGGGACGTCCGTCTCGGCGCAGCCGATGCTGCAAGATTTTCTCACCCAACAGCTCGACAGCCAGGAGTTCCGCAATGCCGAAGACGGCTTCGCCCACGCCGTGGGCCCGCTCGCAGGCGCGCTCGCCAGTTCGCAAACGGGGCGCTTGCCGCTGACGCTGCGTGTTGGACAGGAGATCCGTATCGTCGGCGTCTGCGATCAGAATTGCAGTGACCTCGACTTACGCATCGTCAATCCACGCGGCCAAACCGTGGCGCTCGATACCGGCGGCGATGATCGCCCTGTTATCGATCTGCGCGC
>JBQTJK010000021.1:0-3156 GCA_052387215.1 Caulobacteraceae bacterium | reverse complement strand
CCGACGAAGGCGAGGATTGCCAGCACCAACAGCACGCCGATGATCAGCAACGCGAGCGCTCCGATCCAGGCGATGCGCGATAACAGCAGCGCCGTTTCATCGTGCTGCTGCTGCGCTTGGCCCGCGCCGATCACGCCCAGCACGAAAGCCGCGATGGTGGGGATGAGCGGGATGATGAAACCTAGCGCCAGACAGCCGACGGCGACGATGCCCAGCACCATCGAACTGGATTGGGGCGCGCCGATGCTGCTGAGGCCTGGAACGACGAACACCGAGCGGGCCTGGCCGCCCTCCTCGACGAAATCGACGATCTGGCCGGCAACCGGCGTTGCCGCCGAGCGCCATTCGCTGAGCGGAAATTCGAGCCGCCGCTCGCCGTCGCCAAGCAGAACGCCGCGCCCGGCATGGACACCGAGGATAACGCCACGCATACGCGCGACGTAAGGCACGCCAGGCGCCGGCGCAATGCGCTGCTGCGAGCCGGGCGCCACGGTGTTTGGTTGACGCCGCCAAGCCGGTTCGCTTGAAGGACTGGCATGGAGCACCTGATCGAAGGCTATCGCGTTTATCGCGAGAAGCGCTGGCCCGAGCTGCGCACGCTGCACCAGCGGCTGGCGGAACGCGGCCAATCCCCGAAGACGCTGGTGATCGCCTGCGCCGACAGCCGCGTCGATCCGGCGACGATTTTCAACGCCGGCCCGGGCGAGCTCTTCGTGGTGCGCAACGTGGCCAACCTAGCGCCGCCGTTCGAAGAAGCGCCGGGGTTTCACGGCGTGAGCGCGGCGATCGAGTTCGCGGTGAAGCAGCTCCAGGTCGAGACCATACTGGTGCTCGGGCACGCCCAGTGCGGCGGCGTCGCAGCCGCGCTGGAGGAGCGACCGCGCGATCCGCACTCCTTCCTCGACGCCTGGATCAGCCTGCTGGACACCGCCAAGGCGCGCATCCCGGAAGGCGGCGACCAGGCCTCGGAGCTGGAGCACGAGAGCATCCGCGTGACGCTCGAGAATCTGGCCACATTTCCGTTCATTCAGGATGCGGTGCGGGCCCGCGGGCTCAACCTTATCGGCATGCGCTACGGCGTGGCCGACGGCGGGCTGGAACTGCTGGACCCAATAACTGGCGCCTTCAAACCGGTGCTTTGACACGAATTCACAGTATTGCCGCGCGTACCCCGCTGGCGCGGCAGATGTTCCGTGGTATTGCGGTCACGGTGGCAGCTGGGACGGGGCGCAGGAGACGTCATGGCGGACGTGCTCATCGTATGTGTCCGTGAGGACGAGCCGCAGGCCAAGGCGCTTGCGGACATGTTCGAGGCTGCCGGATTTTCAATCGGAGGCGCCCCCGCAAACGACGCGGCCTTGCGCTCCAGCGGCGCGGGCGTCGTGGTGTGGTCGCAGGCCTCGATCCGATCACGGCCGTTCCTCGATGCAGCGCAGCGCGTCATCAACGCCGACAAGGCCATCGTCGCCAGTCTGATCGAACCACCGCCACCGTCCAGCATCGGCGAAGCGCCGGCCTTCGACCTTTCGCGCTGGGACGGCGATCCGAACGACCCCGCGTTGGATCCCCTCTTCTTCGCCGTCGACCGCATGGTGAATGCGGCGCGCGCCGGCGTCGGCGCTGTGCAGCGCGAGGCGCCCTCGTACGATCCGCCGCCGCCGCGGAGTGCACCGATCCGTGCGGAGCCGCCGCCGCGCCGTCAGGAGCCGGCTTACCGCGAACCGCCGGCGGCGGCGCCGAGCTTCCGCGTGCCGCCTTCGTCCGATCCATTGGGTTCGGAAGCCGAGCATTGGCGCGCCATCCGCGACAGCCGAAACCCGTCCGACTTTATGGACTATCTCGCGCGCTACGGCCCCGATGGCGCGTTTTCGGAAGTCGCCGAGCTTCGGTTGAAGCAGCTCACAGGTCCGAATGACGCGCGTGCGCCCGCCGCGCGGCCCGCAGTGCGCCCCCCGCCTCCGCCGCCCCGCGCCGAGGCGCCGCCGATGCGGCGGGCTGAGCCCCCACCCCAACGCAGGCCCGAGGCGATGCCGCCGACGCAACGGCGCGCCGAGGTCGCCCCTACCCGGCGCCCACCGATCGACCAAGACTATACGCGCGATCTCCGCGACCCGCCGAAGGGCCAAGGCGGCGCGCTGCGCGCGTTTGTGCTGATTGCGCTCTTGGGCGGCGCCGCGCTCGCGGGCGGGCTTTATTTTGGCGGCGGCATGGGTCCCGCACGCGCGCCCCAACCGGAGACCGTCGAGTCGACACCGGCCGTCACTGAACAGCTCGGCTCGGAGTTTTCCGAGTTGGACGAGGCGCCGAGCGTGCCGTTGTCGCAAGCGGTTGCGACGCGTCCCGAGCGCCAGACCCAAACGGCGGCGCGCGAACAGCGTGAGCGCGAGCGCGCCGCCGAGCGCGAGCGGGCCCCGCCCCCGCCGTCGACTCAAGTCGCCAGCTCGACGACGGGCGGCGGACCGATCCCGCTCTCGCCAAGCACCACAGCGCCAACCAACACAGCCGCGTTGCCGCCGCCGGCGCCGGTGCAAACCGCCAACGTCGAACCGAGCATTATAGGGCCATCAACGGAACTGCGTGGGACGGCCGGCTCGGTGGTTTGGGTCCAGCGCCCATCGGCGCGACGGATCGCGGACCTCTATCCGCAGCGCGCGCTTCGCGAAGGCGTGGGCGGGCGTGTCGTGCTCGACTGCCGCGTCCTCGGCGACCTTTCGGTGAGCTGTTCGGTGGTGTCGGAAACGCCAGCGGGCGCAGGCTTCGGCCGCGCCGCGCTCGGCGCTACGAGCGCATATCGCGCTCGCGCGACGCTGTCGGACGGCTTGAGCGCCGTCGGCTCTTCCGCCCGCATCGCCATGAACTTCCAGGCTCCGCAATAGATGCTGCTGACATTGCTAAAAGCGAAGCTGCATCGCGCGCGCGTTACGCAGTGCGACCTTCACTACGAAGGTTCGATCTCGATCGACGCGGATCTGTTGGATCGCGCCAACATTCTGCCGCACGAGCAGGTTGATGTGCTGAACATCAACACCGGCGCGCGCTTCACGACCTATGCGATCGAGGCGCCGCGCGGATCGAAGACCTTCGGCATCAACGGCGCGGCGGCGCGGTTGGCGCAGCAAGGCGATCCGATCATCGTCATCGCCTACTGCCAAATGC
>JBQTJK010000020.1:0-10637 GCA_052387215.1 Caulobacteraceae bacterium | reverse complement strand
CTCGGAGACGCGCACAGTCGGCAAGGTGCGCATGGCCGGCAACGCGGTTTTCCGCCAAGCCGTCGAACATATCTCGGGCGCCATGCTTGAAGCCTGCGCACGCGCGGGAACCCCGCTCGATGCGGTGGACTGGTTCGTGCCGCACCAGGCCAATCAGCGCATTCTCGATGGCGTCGCCCGCAAGCTCGGCATCGATGTGGATAAGGTGATCTCGACTGTGGCGCTGCATGGCAACACCTCGGCCGCATCGGTTCCGCTTGCCCTCGACGTCGCCGTCCGCGACGGGCGGATCAAGACTGGCGACTTGGTGCTGATGGAGGCGTTGGGGGGCGGGCTAACCTGGGGCGCGGCTTTGGTTCGAATGTGAACGCGCTCGCAATATTTGACCTAAGCTACAGACAGGATTAGCTTTTCCCTCGCGCGCACGAGCGCGATGCGGAGGGGGCTCTCCGGTGTCAGCCAAGACCGTCACACGCGCCGATCTCGTCGAGGCGTTGGCCAGGCGCGCCAACATGCAGCGGGCCGACGCCAACCGGCTGCTCACGCGCATGCTTGAGATGATGCAGGACGCGCTCGTGGACGGCGAGACGGTGAAGCTTTCGCGCTTTGGCAATTTCAACGTCCGCGCCAAACGCCAGCGAGTCGGCCGCAACCCGAAGACCGGCGAGGAAGTGCCGATCACCCCGCGCCGCGTGGTGACGTTCCGCCCATCGCAAATGTTGCGCGAGTTTGTGGAAAAGGGCGGCCGCGGACGGGCGAAGGGCTGAGGCGCATTCAGAGAAGACGCGCCGACGGCTGGGGGTGTCGCCACCGGCAAGACGCTTCACGACTTACGCGGCACGTTCGCAACGCGGCTCATGCGGAACGGCTTTGAAGACCGCGAGATTGACGAAGTGCCTGGTTGGGAAACAGGCAAGAGCGCGCGTATTCGGCGGGTCTATATCAGCCGGAAGGCTGTGGTTATTTCCGCGATTGAGCGCATGCGGAAGCGGGACAAGCAGAGCTAGAACGGGATTTCGTCCAAGTCAGACCGCTGCGGGTCAGCACCCTTCGGCAACGGGACGCTAGAGACGACGTACAGGTTCAAAATGTCTTCACGATCCATAAACAGGATTTGGCTTCGCTTGGTTGCGTCGAGTTTTCCGCCCAACCAATTCTTTGCCTGTTTTGTGATTTCGCCGCCGGCAACGATAAACGCGTGATCGACAAGCGATTTCCGGTTTGTCTCGGGATCGAATATCTCATGTCCAAGAATCATCAAGACTTGGTTGTATATCTCCGCCACGTTCGAATTGCCCCGGTCGCTACTTCCAGCGGCATCGAGTTTGCCCTTCTTAGCTTGAAGTCCGAAATAGAGGACGTGCTGCGTCGGCAGTACGAAGCGCATCCAAACGTCCTTGCCGTATTCAAGCGCCTTGTCTTTATGTCCCGCCGCCGAAATGCGTTGAAACCCGAGTTGCCGAAACATGGGCAGCAAAACTTCTTCGATCAGTTCGTCTTCTGAGCAATTGTCGAGAAAGCGCGACAAGTCCTCTCTGCGTTTCAACTCGCTAGGAGTGAACGGGCGATGCGGCGAGATTGCTATGGAGAGGGTCTGCGTACCGACGTGGCGAACGTACAGTAAGTTGTCGTCACCGTAGAACGCTTCATACCCCTCACGATTTAGCGGCTTGTTTAGCTCCTCCAAAGCAATTGAGCGGTCGGGGTCGCCGTCCGCGGCGTCTGCCTTTTGCATCAGAACCCGGAACACATGGACGAAACGGGAAGGCAGAGTGTTGGGGCCGTCCTGGGGTTCGTTCAGAAGTTCGGCCAAGCGCTCGGTTGTCCATGCCCACCGCGTTGAACCGTCATGGGCGAATTCCAGATCGCATTCTTCGAAAAACTGGGTGATGCGACTGCTAGAGCGGTACTGAAACTTCGCATTGTCGCCGATGACCATTTCGGCCAACGCGCGAAGGTTTCTATTCTTGAACTTCATGCCGGTTATTTAGCCGCGAACGGGTCGTACCCAAAACGCCACGCGAACACCGGTGTAAACGCCCCTGTAAACGGTGGGTCCCGAAACAGAGCTAAGTGTTGGTCGGAGCGGCGAGATTCGAACTCGCGACCCCCAGTCCCCCAGACTGGTGCGCTAACCGGGCTGCGCCACGCTCCGACCGGCCGCGGGGTCCCCGCGGGAGCGGTGTCTTAGCCGTCCCGGCGTGCGCCCGCAATGCGGGCGCGGCGTGACTTGCCGCCGTCGCGGGCGTCTTCCATGCTGGCGACAAAGCTGTCGCGCCAGGCGACGACGTCTTCGGTTTCGACGCCCTCCATCAACGTTTGCCAACGGCGGCGGCGTTCTTCGACCGGCATTGCCAACGCGCGGCGGATGGCGTCGGCGACGTCTTCTTGGCTGAACGGATTGACGATCAGCGCGTCCTTCATCTGCTGAGCTGCGCCGGCGAAACGCGAGAGCACCAGCACGCCGGGGTCTTCTTCATCCTGAGCGGCGACGAATTCCTTGGCGACCAGGTTCATGCCGTCACGGAGCGGGGTGACCAATGCAACGTCGGCGGCGCGATAGATGCCGGCAAGCTCGTCGCGGCCGTGCAGGCGATGGACGTTGCGGATCGGGATCCAATCCATCTCGGCGTTGGCGCCGTTGATGCGGCCGCTGAGCGCGTCGAGGCGCGCGATCATGTCCTGATAAGCTTCGACTTCGCTGCGGGTGTAGGTCGAGATTTGCAACAGGAAGATGTGCCGCTTCAGCTCCGGGCTCTCATTTAGCAGGCGCTCGTAGGCAAGCAGGCGTTCGTCGATGCCCTTGGAATAATCGAGCCGGTCTACGCCCAGAAGCATGCGCCGGCCCAGTTTGCTTTCCATCATGCGCTCGTAGCTCTCGCGCGCTTCCGGCGATTGTTTCAGCTCCGCGAACCCCTTTGCGTCGATGCCGATCGGAAACGCCTTCGGGAGCACGGTGCGGCCGAAGGCCATGGCGCGGCCGTCGGAGAGCGCCATGCCGCCGGCGTCGTAGAGGACGTAGCTCAGGAACGCGTTTTTCCACTCCTCGGTTTGAAACCCGACAACGTCGTAGTGAAACATCGCCTCTACCAGCTGGCGGTGGCGCGGCAGCGTCAGGATCAGCTCGCGCGCGGGCCACGGGGTGTGCAGGAAGAAGCCGATCGCGTTCTTGAGCCCGCGATTGCGGAGCTCGCGGCCAAGCGGGATGAGATGGTAGTCCTGCACCCAAACCAGATCGTCCGGCTCGATCAGCGGCATCAGCATGTCGGCGAAGCGCGCATTCACGCGCTCATAACCTTGGCCGTACGAGCGTTCGTACTGGGTGAGGTCGATGCGATAATGGAAGAGCGGCCAGAGCGTGCGGTTAGCGTAGCCGTTGTAGTATTCCTCAATGTCCTGCTCTTCGAGATCCATGGTGGCGACGGTGACGCCGTTGACGCGCTGCATCGAGAGCTGGCCGGTGTAGGCAGGAGTCGATTGTCCGCTCCAACCGAACCAGATACCCGAATACTCGCGCAGCGCCGCTGACATCGCCATGGCAAGACCGCCCTGGATCGAGGCGCCCTCAGGCGCCGGCGGGGTGACGCGGTTGGAGACGACGATCAGCCGGCTCATCGCACGCTGCTCCACGGATTGCTCAACAGCACGGCGCAATTAATCAGGCCCGCGAGCGAATAGGTTTGCGGATAGTTGCCCCAGGCGGCGCCGGTCGCGACATCGCAGTCCTCGGAGAGCAGACCCGTGCGGGTGCGCCGCGCTAGCATCTGATCGAACAACGTGCGTGCTTCTTCACGGCGGCCGACCAGGTAGAGCGCCTCAATGAGCCAGAAGGTGCAGAAGTTGAACGCCGTCTCCGGGCGGCCGAAATCGTCTTCGTCGGCGTACCGCAACACGACGTCGCCGCGCCTCAAATCGTGTTCCAGCTGCGTCAACGTTTGCAGAAAGCGCGGATCGTCGGCGGCGAGGAAGCGGGTGTCGACCATTTGCAGCAGGCTCGCATCCATCTCGCGGCCGCCGAACGTCGCGGCGAAACGGCCGAGGTCGGCGTTCCACGCCCGCTCTTCGACCGTCGCACGTATTTCGTCGGCGCGGGCGCGCCAGTAGACTGCGCGGTCACCCAGACCGAGGCGCTGGGCGGCGTTGGCGAGGCGGTCGCACGCGGCCCAACACATCACCGCGGAATACGTGTGCACCGAGGCGCGGGAGCGGAATTCCCACAAACCCGCGTCAGGCTTCGCGTAAACGTCGTAGGCGCGCTCGCCTATGCTTTCGAGCGCGTGGAAATCGTCGATGCCGGCAGGGCGAAAGAGGCGCGTATCGTAGAACGCTTGCACGGTGGAAAGCACGATCTGACCATAAACATCGTGCTGATGATGTTCATGCGCCTGGTTGCCTATGCGGACTGGGCCCATGCCGCGATAGCCTGGCAATGTCGCGACTTCGGCTTCGGCGAGAATGGGCTCCATGCCGACGCCGTAAAGCGGCTGAATGCGCCCGCTCGGCGTCGCATCGATGATATTGCGCAGGTAGCCGAGGTAGCCTTCGAGAATGTCGGCCGCGCCAAGCCGGTTGAGCGCTTGCACCGTGTAGTAAGCGTCGCGAAGCCAGCAATAGCGATAATCCCAATTGCGTCCGCTGTTCGGCGCTTCTGGAATGGAGGTTGTAAGCGCGGCGACAATGGCGCCAGTTTCTTCGTGCACGCAGAGCTTCAGCGCGATGGCGGCGCGGATCACGTCTGCCTGCCATTCGAGCGGCGTCGCCAACATCCGCACCCAATTGCGCCAGTAGAGTTCGGTGTTGTCGTGCATCATGCGCGCGACTTCGCGAAGGTTGCCGTCAAACGGCTCGTCGGGGCCGAGGAAGAAGATGTGCTCTTCCTCCAACCGAAACGGCCGCGCATTCAGCACGTGCGAGACCGGCGCCGTCGTGGTGAGACGCATCATGCCCGGGACGCGATAGCGGATGTGGTTCGAGCCAGTTGTGATCTCCGCGTCGTGCGCGCCCCAGTCAACGGCAGGCGCGAGTCGCACGCGAATACGCGGCGAGCCGGCAATGGGGCGTACGATACGGATGAACGCATTGGGCCTGTAATTGCGGTGGTGGCGGCGGAAACGCGGACAGAAATCGACGATCTCGATTGTCCCGCCGCGCGCGTCGGTCAGCGTGGTGACAAGGACGGGCGTGTTGCGCTGGTAGGATTGCGTCGCTGACACCTGATCGAGGAGATCCAGCGCCCAGACCCCGCGCTTCACAATTGCCGGATCCTCACCCGACAACAGCGCACAGAACATCGGATCGCCGTCAACGCGCGGGGCGCACGCCCAGACGAACACGCCATTGCGGTCGACCAGCGCGCTTGCGGCGCAATTGCCGATCGGTGCAAGATCGAGATCGCCGTAGCCACTCATGCGCGGACTCCCGCGGCGAGCCAGGCCATTACAGCGGCGGTGTTGGCGAGGTGATAGCGCGCCGCCGTCGCGCGTGGCGGCCCAACCAGCACGGAAACGCCATGCATCGCTTCCACCGCCGCGAACGCATCTTCGTCGGTGATGTCGTCGCCCACGGCGATCGGGATGCGGCCGGCGAATGGGGCATCGGCCATGAAATCGGCGATGGCGTGGCCTTTGTTACGCTGACTGAGCTTCAGTTCGACGACCATTTTGCCTTCCAGAACACTCAGCCCGTGGCGGTGCGCGAGTTCGGCGGCGGCGCGGCGCACACCGTCAGCTGCGTCGGGCGCGCTGCGATAGTGTAGGGCGAGCGCCGCGCCCTTGTCTTCGATGTCGGCGTGAAGCGCGCCTTTGCTGACCATCGCGCGCGCATCCTTCAGCGCGAGCGCAATCGCAGAGGTGTCGCCGCCCGTACGCTCAATGGTTTGCCCCGCTCGTCGCTCAAAGCCATGGATGCCGGCGATGTGGACGAGCACGCCGTCGAGCACCGCGTCAGCGCTGGCGATGCTGCGGCCGGTCACCAGCGCGACGGCGCCGTTCATGGCGCGTGAAAGGTCGCCCAGCAGCGCGCGCAGTTCATTGCTGGCGACCACTTGCTCTGGATGGGCGGCGAATTCAACCAAGGTGCCATCGAGGTCGAGAAACAGCGCGTGCCGGCGTATATCCAACGGCGGGGGCGGTTGAAGCTCGATGGTTTGAGGCTGCTGCTGCACCGCGGCTCCTGGCGATCTTACGTCCGCCCATCTAGCCGCACTCCGCCCGTCACGTCGCAAAAAATCGTCGGCAAGCCCGCGCAGCTCAAGGCAAGTCCAAACGCGCTGGGTGGGCAAAAGTTCCGCGGCCGTAGGCGGCAAAAAAGTTGTGTCGAAGCATGACAAATTCCCCTTCTGGCGCCGCGCGGCGCCATCATGCGGTCGCCGCGAAACACATGCTCAGAACGCATTCAGCGCGCGGCCCTTAGCTTCGCGGGCAACGAGATACGAGGTCTCGTCCAAGGAAGGAGCACCAACAATGAACAAGCATTTGAAGACAGCCGCGCTTACGGCTCTGGTCATGGCCGGCCAGTTGAGCTTCGCCGGCGCCGCGAGCGCGCAGACGCGCCGTGACGTACGCGAAGCGCGCCAAGACGTGCGCGAAGAACGGCGTGACTTGCGCGATGCGCGACAAGACTTGCGGCGGGAACGTCAAGAACGTCGCCAGGCGCAACGTTGGAATCAACGTCAACACAACGGTTACTACGTCAACGGCCGCTTCAATTACGGCCCGCCTCCGTCATGGGCGTACCAGCGGCGCGATTTTCGTCCGGGCTATGCGCAATGGCGCCGGGGTGACCGTTTGCCATCGTATTACCGCTCGCACTATCGCGAAATCGATTGGCGCCGTGAACGTCTGCGTCAGCCGCCGCGCGGCTACCACTACGTCCGCGACGATCGTGGCGAGGTCCTGCTCGTCGGCATCGCCACTGGCGTGATCCTGTCCATCCTGCTCAACAACTAAGGTTGCCGGAGCAGGATGCATTGCCGCCCCGGGGCCTCGCCTCGGGGCGGTTCCTTATTTATCCGCCGCGGTTCATCCAGGCGAAGAACGGTTTCAGCGGGATTATCCAGACTAGCCCCGCCGCGACGAAGAAGAAGAGCTCGGCCCAGGGCGGCGATATCGGCAACAGCCAAGCGCCTAGCGTGGCCGCCGCGCCGGCATAAAGCGCGAGATAAAGCAGTAGCGCCCCGCATCCCACTGCCTTGCGCGCACGCACATCCATGGACTTTCCCCGCGACGCGGCGGCGCGCCGCGTTTTCGTCATGCTCCGCCGGTTCTATGGAAGCGCTGAAGGGACGAAGGCAAGCATGGGAAGCGACGACATTTGGCCGCCGCGGGAACGCTGGGTGGGCGCGTGGCTGCTCGTGATCTGCGCGCTCGTCTTCGCGATGATCATGGTCGGCGGCGCCACGCGACTGACCGACAGCGGCCTCTCGATCACCGAGTGGAATTTCATGAAGCACGTCATTCCGCCCACGAGCGAGGCGGCTTGGCAGCAGGAATTCGCGCTCTACCAGCGCACAATGGAATACCAAGCGCAGAACAATGGCATGAGCCTGAACGAATTCCGCCGCATCTATTGGTGGGAGTGGGCGCACCGGTTTCTGGGCCAAGCGCTTGGCTTGGTTTTCCTCGTACCGGCGCTGTTTTTCTTGGCGACTGGGCGCTTGCGTGGTCGCTTCCGCGTCACGCTGCTGTTGTTCACGCTCGGCGCGCTCCAAGGCGCGGTCGGCTGGTGGATGGTGACGAGCGGTCTGTTCGACCGGCTCGACGTCAGTCCCATCCGTTTGGCGATTCACCTGGCGATGGCGCTTGTTATCTTGGCGATCGCGCTGTGGACGGCGCTCGGCGCGTTTGCTTGGCCGGAGCGGCGAACGCAGTCCGGGTTGCCACGTTGGGCGCCCTTTGCGCTGATGAGTTTGATCTTTGTACAAGTCATGTTCGGCGCGCTGCTCGCGGGCAGCGATGGCGGCAAAGCGTACGTGGATTGGCCGACGATAGGCGGCGAGTGGATTCCTTCTAGCGCGTTCGGCCTGGAGTCGTTCTGGGCGAGCTTCACTGAAGAGCACGCGACCCAGCATCTGCTGCATCGCTCGACCGGCTATCTCGTCGCCTTCGCGTCGCTTGTGTTTGCGCTCGTGGCGCTGATCCGCGGGCAGGGCGAGGGGCGCTGGGCGATGGGGTTGGTTGGCTTGGTCGCGCTGCTGCAAGCGGGGCTTGGGATCATGACCGTGCTGGCGGCCTCGCCCCTGGCGCTTAGCCTGCTGCACCAAGCGGGGGCGGCGATGCTGTGGATGACGGTGCTTGTCAGCGCACGGGTCACATGGCGGTAAGCGGCATGTGGTATGAATTTACCGTTACCGTAAGTATCAGAAATATTGAAAAAAAACGTCGCCTATTGACGCCAATTCCGCACTGCAATAAACGCGCGCCTTCGTTTTCGTCAGGATCAAACCAATGCGCACCCTTTCGACGCGCTCTGCCAAGGCCTCGGAGATCACCAACGGTTGGATCGTTGTGGATGCCGAAGGCGTCGTAGTCGGCCGTCTCGCTTCCTTCATCGCGCTGCGGCTTCGCGGCAAGCATCGCGCCGATTTCACTCCGCACGTCGATACCGGCGACAATGTCGTCGTGGTCAACGCCGAGAAGGTGGCGTTCACTGGCAAGAAGCTGACCGAGAAGGTCTATTATCGACACACCGGCTATCCGGGCGGGATCAAGGAGCGCGCCGCGGGCAAAGTGCTCGAAGGCAAGCATCCGGAACGCGTGCTGGAGAAGGCGGTCGAGCGGATGATGCCGAAGGAAAGCCCGCTGGCCCGGAAGCAATTGGGCAAGCTGCATGTCTATGCCGGGGGCGAACATCCGCACGCGGCGCAAAAGCCAGTGACGATCGATTTCAAGTCCAAGAACCGCAAGAACTCGAGGATCGGCTAAATCATGAGCGACGTCGCACAAGGCCTCGAGTCTCTCGGCGAAATCACCGGCCGTCCCGCGGGGACCGGCACCGAACACATCGCGGTTACGCGCGAGAGGAAGGTCGACCAGTTCGGCCGCGCCTACGCCACCGGCAAGCGCAAGAATGCTGTCGCCCGCGTTTGGCTGAAGCCCGGCAAGGGCGCCATCACCATCAATGGCAAGACCAGCGACGCGTACTTCGCGCGCCCGGTTTTGCGCATGATGATCAACCAGCCGTTCAAGGTCACCGAGCGCGAAGGCGAGTTCGACGTGATCTGCACGGTCGTAGGCTCGGGCCTTTCGGGGCAGGCCGGCGCGGTGCGCCATGGCATCTCCAAGGCGCTGGCCGATTACGAGCCGGGCCTGCGTCCGGCGTTGAAGCACGCCGGCTTCATGACCCGCGACAGCCGCGTGGTCGAGCGCAAGAAGTACGGCCGCAAGAAGGCCCGCCGGAGCTTCCAGTTCTCGAAGCGCTGATCTCAGTCCTTCCTTTCTGGTCTCAACGGGCGTTTCTCTCTTGGGAAGCGCCCGTTTTGTTTTGGAGTTCGGGATGGCACACGTTTTCATCGATGGCGAAGCCGGCACGACCGGCCTGCAGATCCGTGAACGGCTGGAAGGGCGGCGCGACATCGAGCTGGTCTCGATCGATGCGGAGAAGCGCAAGGACGCCGACGAGCGCAAGAAGCTGCTGAACGGCGTCGATGCGGTGATCCTGTGTTTGCCGGACGATGCGGCCCGCGAAGCGGTGGCGCTGATCGAGAACAGCAAGGTCAGAGTGATCGATGCGTCGACTGCGCATCGCGTGGCGCCGGATTGGGCCTACGGTTTCCCGGAAATGGCCAAGGCCCAGCGAGACGCGATCGCCAAGTCGAAGCGCATCTCCAATCCGGGCTGCTACCCGACCGGCTTCATCGCCCTGGTGCGGCCGCTGGTGGAGGCCGGCATGGTCCCGCGCGACTGGCCGCTCAGCGTCAATGCCGTGTCGGGCTATTCCGGCGGCGGCAAGGTGATGATCGCGGAGTTCGAGAACACCGGCGCGCCGGAATACACAAGCGTACCGTATCGCATTTATGCGCTGGCGCAGAAGCACAAGCACGTGCCGGAAATGCAGCACTATGCTGGCCTCGCGCGTGAGCCGATCTTCGCGCCCAGCGTCGGGCGCTATTACAAGGGCATGATCGTGGAGGTCCCGTTGCCGCTTTCGGCGCTGCCCTCGAAACCGAAGCTTGCCGATGTCCGCGCCGCGCTGTCTCGCGGCTACGAGGGCGAACGCTTTGTCAGCGTCGCTTCGGCCGAAGAGATCGCGTCTTTGAAGACGCTCGATCCCGAGCAACTGAACGACACCAATTGCATAAAGCTCTACGTCTTCGGCCACGATGAAGAGGCGCGACTGGTCGCCGTGCTGGACAATCTCGGCAAAGGCGCGAGCGGGGCCGCGGTCCAGAACCTCAACATCGCGCTGGGGCTTGAAGAGAGCATTGGGCTCGCTTGAACGCGCAGCGCCAGCGGCTGCACATGCCGGGCGGCAAGGCAGCAAGGCTTCTGAGATTCGCGGTCTTGGATGCGCGTCAGGAATCGTCGAGATAGTGCGCGCTGGGCGCGGCAAGATCGGCGCAGGCGAAAGCGGGCGGCGCGGCGGCGACGAGGCGCGTGAGGCGCAAGCCGCGGCAGAGGCGCTTGAAGAAACGGTCGATG